>DAINQP010000099.1:0-20567 GCA_036742665.1 Vicinamibacterales bacterium
GCCTCGACCAGGCGATGTCATTCCGCGACCCGGCCCTCGTGCACCTCGCCGTCGCACCGCAGTGGGACAGCCTGCGCGACGATCCGCGGTTTGGCGAGCGCTTGAAGGCCATGCGGCTGCCCCGCGCCGCGTAACGAATCGGCGCGCTAGCGTTGCGCGACGACGAGCACCGCCTTCGCCGCGTACGACCCGCGCTGGCGCGTCACCTCGGAGAAGATGCCCTGCTTGATCGGGTCGTTGGCGTTGAACGTCGTACGCTTTGTGGCGTGCTGACGGTAGGGGTCCCACGAGCTGAAGATCTCCTTGGTGACCTCGTCGGGGAAGAAGATCTGACTCGCGACGACTTCGTTGCCGCCCAGGAATACTTTGAAGTGCACATGCGGTGTACGCCCGCCGTACCAGCTGGGGAAGATCGTTCGAAATTGTACGTTGCCGGCACCGTCGGTGAACTGCGTGCCGCGCAGATACTGCTGCCCGACCGCGGCCTTTGTCGAGATGCCACCGACACCCGATTGCTTTTCATAGCCCGAATACAGACCCAACGCATCCGCGTGCCACACGTCAACACGTGCGTTCGCAAGCGTGGCGCAATCACCGGCCCGAACCACCTGCAGCGCCAGGTTCAGCGGCGCGCCAGGCTGTTTAGAAGTCAGGTCCGATCGAATCAGCTTGGGATCGAGATAGAAGGGCCCCTCGCCCGCTTCGGGCGTGAGCACGCATCTGCCAGGCTTCTGCGCCCAGGCCCGCGTCGAGCTCATCGCCGCCATCACGATGCCGGACAGTCCAACGAGCGCCCGGCGTCTCCCGATGTCAATGCCACTCGGCTGCCACGATGGGCTGACGGTGTGTCGATCGATAGCGTTCATCGCCGCATAATACGCTCCTATCACCCATGACACTCAGCCACACCGGAAACACTCGCTCACCATTAACCGCCGCCGACATCATCAATGCCGTCCGCGCGCTCGCCCCGGAAATCCAGTCGCGCGGCGACGAGATCGCGGCGCTCCGACGACTACCGGTCGATCTCGTGACCAGGCTGAAAGCCGCTGGCGTATTTCGCGTGGCGATGCCGAAGGCCTGGGGCGGACCCGAGATGACGCCGCGCGCACAGTGCGAGATCTACGAAATTCTCGGTGCCGCGGATGCCTCGGTCGCCTGGTGCGCGAAGATCGGATCCGACAGCGGCTACTTCGCCGCGCAGCTCGACGAACAGGCCGCGCGCACCCTGTATCCCGACCTCGATTTCGTCACGGCCGGTCAGGTGCCACCCAACGGTCTCGGCGAACGCGTCGATGGCGGATATCGTCTCTCAGGCCACTGGACCTTTGGCAGTGGGTGCACGCACGCAGATGTGATCGGCGCCGGATTCCTGGTCACCGAGAACGGCAAGCCGATGATCCGTGGCGGAGCGCCGCAAACGCGCATCGCCTTCGCTCCGGCCTCGCACTTCGAGATCATCGACACCTGGCACAGCACCGGCCTGGCCGGCAGCGGCAGCAACGACTATCGGGTCAAAGATCTATTCGTCCCGGACGCGCACACGCTCACGCAGGACGATCCGCCGCGACGCAGCGAACCGCTCTACTGCTACTTCGGCATGTTCCTGGCCAGCTGGCACGGGATCGCGCTCGGACTCGCGCGGCGAGCGATCGACGCCGCGCTCGTGGTTGCCGACAAGAAGATGCACATCTTCCCTCCCCCGCCGATGCTTCTTCGCCAGCGGCCCCATGCACGTGTTGCGCTCGCGAAAGCTGAGATGACGTGGCGCGCTGCGCGCGCCTTTACCTACGAGACGACGGATCGGATTTGGGAGGAAGCGGAGTCGCAGGGCCGCGTGTCGCCGGACACGCGCCGCGCGATGGCGCTATCGCTGCAGCACGCGTTCCGCGCCGCACGCGACGTCGCGCAATCGATGTATGACCTGGTGGGGCCGACGGCCGTGTTTTCCGCCAAGACACCGCTCGATCGGCTGCTCCGCGATGCGATCACGATGAGCGAGCACCTGCTGCTCAGCGACAGCTTTCTCGAGATGGTCGGCGCGGGGATCGTCGGTGACCCGCCGCAAATGGGCTGGCTCTAGGACCAAGTACGGATCAGGCACCAGGGAGCGGGACTATCGTGATTCTTCCGCCCGCCGCGCGCCCTTCAGGATCGACGGCAACTGGTAGTTGCCTTCGTGACAGGCGTACTCGAACAGCGGACCGTCGATGCGAGTCATCTCGTACTCACCGCTCCACGGCCGCGTCCACGTCGCCGCATCCTCGATGGTGAACTGATAACGGATCGTCGTCGGACCCGTCATCGTGAGTCGCTCGATCACCTTGAGGTTCTCTGAAGCGCCGCGCCACGCTGTCTTCTCGCTGTAGTTGGTGGTCTCGATGACCAGCGTGTCGCCTTCCCAGCGTCCGCGGGAATCGCCACGATAGCCACGAATCGCCGGGCCCAGCTTCGGCCGGCTATCGAGTGGCACAGTGCGCGCAACGGGCATCATTTCCGGCTGGATGACGAATACCCCTGGCGCCTGGACGATCAGCAGATTCGAGTTGTAGCCGGTGGGAAGAACCGGTGGCCCTTCGTGCGCCCAGTAGATACAGCGCTCCGAGAGGCTGCGTGCCTGCGCGCTGTCGAACGGGCCAATGGCCTTCCGCGCTGCGGCGCGCGCCTGCGCGCGCTTCTGACCTTCAGCGGTGAGCGGCGGCATGCGCCCGTCAGCCGGGTCGGTGATGATCGACGTGCGCAGCATCGCACCCTTCTTGTACCCCTCGAGCAGCCAGATTCCATCGTCGTAATGAATGTCGGCGTCGCTCTTCACCTGATCGCCGCGCGGCACGTCCTTCACGTCGTCAAGCGCGCGTCGGGCAAAAGCCTCCGCTTCCTCGGCGGTGAAGAACTCCTTGCCCTTGTATTGCGCTGGCCGTTCGAGCGGTGTGAAGGTCTGGTTCGTCCAGTAACCCTGCATGTCGGGCTTGCCGTCGTTCAGACGCGGGATCGCCTTACTCGATTGGCCTAGCGCCGATGCAGACAACAGGATCAGCCACGAAAGCAGAATGAGTGCGCGCCGTATGGTCATCATCTGCGCACATTGTAGCGCTGCACCGATGGTCCGGCTGAAGCCGGACACTACGCGCTGGTCCGGCTGAAGCCGCACACTACGAGATTGAATAGTCGCGCTGCGTGCGCGCGTATTCGACGAAGTAGTCCAGCGACTGCACGTTGGCCATCGCGGCGCGGTTGGCCGCCTTCTCGGCCGGCACTCCCATGAGGATGCGGCGCACCGGCACTTCCATCTTCTTCCCAGTAAGCGTGTAGGGAATCGCGTTGACCTGAAAGATCTTGTCCGGCACATGTCGTGGTGAGTATTCGCGACGGATCTGGGCGCGGATCTGCTCGGCAATCGCCTCATCGAGCGGGACGTCGTTTTTGGTCTTCACAAACAGCGGCATGAAGAACCTGCCGCCAGGGAGATCGAGATTGACGATCAACGAGTCTTCGACTGCCGGCACGCCAAGCAGCGAGCGATACACCTCTGCCGTCCCGATGCGCACGCCATGGCGATTGAGTGTCGCATCCGAGCGGCCGAGCACGAAGCAGCCACCGCGCGCATTGATGCGGAAGAAATCGCCGTGTCGCCACACGCCGGCGTACAGATCGAAGTACGACTCTCGATACCGACTGCCGTCGGTGTCGCCCCAGAAACCCACGGGCATCGATGGCATCGGCTGCGTCAGCACAAGTTCGCCCACCTGATCGACGACGGACCTCCCCTGATCGTCGTAGGCAAAAGCAGCCACACCCAATTGACGCGCCTGAATCTCACCCGCATAGAGCGGCAGATTCACGACGCCGCCGACAAGTCCGGTGCAGATATCAGTACCGCCGCTCCCGGAATGCGCCCAGAGATCCTTCTTCACGTTGTCAAAGAACCAGGCATGGCATTCCGCAGTGACGGGTGAGCCGGCGAGCACGATCGTCTCGAGCTTCTCAAGCGCGAACCGGTCCTTGGGCACGATGCCCGCCTTCTCGAGAATGCTTTGATAGCTGGGACTCGCGCCGAAGAGATGCGCACCGGTGTCGTCAGCGAGCTTCCAGAGCAGATCCGGGGTCGGCCACGCCGGGTTGCCGTCGTAGAGGACCGGCACGACATCCACAATGAGACTGCTCGCCAGGAAGTTCCACATCATCCAACCGGTGCTGGTGAAGAAGAACATGCGCTGTCTCGGATGCATGTCCATGTGGAAGTGAAACAGTTTCAGCTGCTCGATCGTGATCCCACCGTGGCAGTGGATGATCGGCTTGGGCAGTCCCGTCGTTCCCGACGAGAACAGAATCCACAAGGGGTGCGCAAACGGTACCCGCTCGAATTGAAATCCGTCGCGGCCGGGATCAGGACCTCCGAGCGCATCCGACCAGAGCAGTGCGCCTGGCACAATCGGCGTTCGATCGGACGCGTCGAGATACGGCAGGTGGATCACGTGTGAGAGCGTGGGCAGTCGTCCGATGATCTCGCGGATATCGCTGCGCCGGTCGAACGCCTTCCCGCCGTAGCTGTAGCCATCGACGCAGAAAATCAGCTTGGGCGCCAGCTGCGAGTACCGATCGAGCACGCCACGCGTGCCGAACTCCGGGCCACAACTCGACCACATCGCGCCGACGCTGGCTGTGGCGAGCATCGCGATGATCGCTTCAGGCGTATTCGGGAGATACGCGACGACGCGATCGCCGGGGACGATGCCGAGCGCCCGCATGCGCGTCGCGAGCACGCGAACGTTGTGCGCCAACTCGACCCAGGACATGGCCGTGAGCAGCCGATTCTCAGACAAGTACAACAGCGCGTCTTCGCCGGGACGCTCATGGCGCAGCGCGTGCTGGGCGTAATTCAGTGTCGATCCCGGAAACCAGTCCGCACCCGGCATCGTCCGCTTCCCGAGCACGCGCGGGGCGGCCGTCGAGAATTCGATGCCGCAGAACTCCGCGACCGAGCACCAGAATGCGTCGAGGTCGGAGACCGACCAGTGCCAGAGCGCCTCGTAGTCGTCGAACTGGTGACCACGGTCGGCGAGCCAGCGCAGGTAGCGCGTCAGATGCGAGCGCGCGAGGCGCGCCGGCGGCGGAGTCCAGAGCAAGGTGCCCTCTTCGACCTTCATTCGGAAACAGAGATTGTAATGGGATGCGGGCCGCGCCCCCTCAGTTTGACGGTATTTTGCGCCAGTGCAGCACATTGCGTCTCTTGTGGAAACAGTCGATAGAATGTGCGTATGGCGCGGATTCGAGTCGCCATGCTTGTCGGTTTGTGCTTGTGGCCGGCGCCTCAGCTCGCTCAGTCTCCGCGCGCCCCGGCCGAGAAGGCCCTGGCCGTCGTCGCCGAATTCGACGGCATCATTCATCCCATTGCCACCGAGTACCTCGATGAGGCGATCACGCAGGCGGACGCGTCGGGCGCCACGGTTGTCGTCATCGTCCTGCGCACGCCCGGAGGCCTGCTCGACTCCACCCGTGACATCGTCTCGCGACTGATCACGTCGCGTGCGCCCGTCGTCGTCTTTGTCGGGCCGTCCGGGGCCCGCGCGGCGTCCGCGGGCTTCATTCTGACGATCGCCGCCGATGTCGCCGTCATGGCACCGGGCACGCACATTGGCGCCGCGCACCCGGTCTCTGGCACCGGACAGCCAACGGACACCGTTACCGCCACCAAGGCGGCAGAGGATGTGGCGGCCTACGTGCGGTCTCTCGCCGAAGCGCGGAAACGGAATGTCGAACTCGCGGCCGAGGCGGTGATCAAGAGCCGCGCGTTCACGGAGACCGAAGCGCTCGGCGCGTCGCCCCCGTTGATCGATTTCGTCGCGCACGACGTCCCCGAGCTGTTGCGAACGCTCGAGGGCCGAAGCGTTCGGCGCTTCGACGGCAGCACGGTCACAGTTCACACGGCCAATGCGGCCATCCAGCAGATCGAGATGAGTCGGCGCCAACGGTTCCTGAGCGCCATCGCACATCCGCAAATCGCCTATATCTTCCTGACCCTCGGACTCCTCGGACTGACCGTGGAGTTCTGGAATCCGGGCGCCATCGCGCCTGGCGTCGCAGGCGGTGTGTGTCTCCTGCTCGCATTCTTCGCGCTGCAGATCCTGCCTGTGAACACGACCGGCATCCTCCTGATCGTGTTCGGTCTCGCTCTGCTCATCCTCGAACTGAAGGTGCCGAGTTTCGGCGTGCTGGGTATCGGCGGCACCGTGAGTCTCGTCCTGGGATCCGTCATGATGACCAGGACGGTGCCCGGCGTAGCCGTTCCGCTACGCTTCATCATCCCCGTCGCCGTATCCTTCGCGGGCATCCTGCTGTTCCTCGGACGCCTTGCGCTCCAGTCACAGCGGCAGCGTCCGGTCATGGGTGCAGACGCGCTGATCGGACTGCAGGGCCGCGCCCGCACGCCGGTCGTTCCAGGTGGTGAGGGACAGATCGACCTACGCGGCGAAATCTGGAGAGCCGAGAGCGCGGTGGCGCTCGAACCGGGCAGTGCAGTGAGAGTCCTGGCGGTCAAGGGCCTGACCTTAATGGTGGAACCAGCCGGCGCCGCAACGCGCCAGGGAGCGGATTGATGGACGGATTCTTCTTGTCTCCAACCCTCATCGTCTCGATGGTGGTGGTCTTCTATCTGTTCACCTCGATTCAGATTCTCGCGGAATACGAGCGCGGCGTGATCTTCCGTCTCGGCAAGCTGCTGCCCCAGCCCAAGGGACCGGGGCTGGTCTTCGTGTTCAGGCCGATCGATCGCATCGTGCGCATCAGCCTGCGGACGGTCGTGCACGACGTGCCGCCGCAGGACATCATCACGCGTGACAACGTCTCGGTGAAGGTGAATGCCGTGGTGTACTTCCGCGTGATCGATCCCCGCCGGGCGGTCGTCGAGGTCGAGAACTACATGTACGCCACATCGCAGCTGGCGCAGACCACGCTGCGCAGCATCCTCGGACAGGCGGAACTGGACGATCTGCTTTCGGAGCGCGAACAGTTGAACCAGCAACTGCAGCAGCTCCTCGACACCCAAACCGATCCGTGGGGGATCAAGGTCTCGGCCGTCGAAGTCAAGCACGTCGATCTCCCGCAGGACATGCAGCGCGCGATGGCGAGACAAGCCGAGGCCGAGCGGGAGAAGCGGGCCAAGATCATCCATGCTGAAGGCGAGTTGATCGCCTCCGAAAAGCTGTCCCAGGCAGCAGCCGTTCTCGGCCGCGAGCCGGGCGCGATGACCCTGCGCTATCTGCAGACGCTCAACGAGATCGCCGCCGAGCAGAATTCCACGATCGTCTTCCCGCTGCCCATGGATTTGCTACCCTTGCTTCGCAAGGAGATATGACGAGGGGCTCACTCGACGAATATTGCGATCCTGACGGCGCCGGTCTGGTCCACCCAGCCGCGATACATGCCGCTTGTGTTGAAGGGAGTGGCGATGTGTCCTTCGCGATCCATCGCGATCGCACCACCGGTGTCCTTCTCCTGCTTCGGCAACCGCGTCAAGATGACCTCTGATGCGGCAGCGGCAACCGAAGCGCCCGTATACTCAACGCGCGCGCAGATGTCGTAGGCGACCACGTTGCGAATGTAGTACTCACCCCATCCGGTGCCCGACACTGCGCACCGCGCATTGGCATACGTCCCCGCCCCGATCACGGGTGAGTCTCCGATGCGGCCCCATTTCTTATTGGTCATGCCGCCCGTGGACGTCCCCGCCGCCAGCCGTCCCGTGCGATCGAGCGCGACGGCGCCGACGGTTCCACGCTCGGTCGCGGGTTTTGCCTCGGCCGTCTTCGCCTCCTGCAGTTCCTTCCAACGGCGCTCTGTGAAGAACCAGTCCTTTGGCGTAGCTGGGATGCCCTGCTCGCGCGCGAACCGTTCGGCGCCTGTGCCGCTCAGCATCACATGAGGGGACTTCTCCATCACCAGACGTGCCAGCACGATCGGGTTCTTCACGTCAGTGACGCCTGCAACGGCCCCGGCGCGCAAGGTCGTCCCGTCCATGATGGATGCATCGAGGGAGTTCACACCGTCGGCCGTGAATACCGCGCCCCGTCCCGCGTTGAACAGCGGCGAGTCCTCCAAAATCACGATCGCCGCGGACACGGCGCCGAGACTGGTGCCGCCGTCGCGCAGCACACGGTACCCCGCACCCAATGCCTCCGTCAGCGCTGCCCGATACTCACGCTCCCGATCCGGCGTCATTTCTTTACGGCGAATGGTGCCGGCTCCACCATGAATGACCATGCCCCACTCGACGCGCGCCGTCGCCGGCGTGGCCGTGGTGGCCTCCCCGGCTACGCGCTGTTCGGCCGGCGGCTGGCACGCGAGGACCATGCCCGCTGAGGCAAGTGCCATCGACGAGCAGAGCAGGCGGATGGAATGCATCATGGCGGTTAACCATATACTGACCCCTCAGTACGAGGTGATGAATCATGCGGCTCTCATATTTCCGCGCCGTCGTGTGGCTTTCGCTGACCGCGGCTTGTGCAATCGTCCTTCAACACGTCGGCACGGCGCAGCAGACGGTTCCGTTCGAAAACGGCAACCCGATCGCGCCGGCTGGATTCGAACCGCACGCGATTCCGGCCGAGCCGATTGAATACGACACAGCCGAAGTTATGCGGATACGCGTCGTCCCGATAGCCCGCGGCCTCGTGAATCCATGGAGCCTGGCCTTCCTTCCCGATTCCTCGACTTCGCTCGGGACAGGTGGCGTGACAATACTGGTCACCGAGAAGGAAGGACGTCTCCGGATCATTCGCAACGGCGTTCTCGATCCGACGCCGATCCCCGGTGCACCGGCCGTGCGTGTACAGGGCCGCTCGGGCCTCATGGACGTCGTGCTCCATCCGCAGTTCGCGAGCAACCGGCTTGTCTACTTCTCCTATCTGAAACCCCTTGGCGCCGAGCGGCAGTCGGCGCTGACCGTGGCTCGCGGCCGCTTCGATGGATCCGCCATCAGCGACGTGACGGACATCTTCAGCGCCGGCGCGGGTGTGAGTGGCCCGTCACGGCTCGCTTGGGGGCGCGACGGCAAGCTGTATATGACGACACCGAGCGGCGGCAATGGCAGCAGCTCGCAGGATCCCAACAGCTACTCCGGCAAGATCCTCCGCCTGAATGACGATGGAAGTGCGCCGGCGGACAATCCGTTTGCCGGTCGCGCGGGACACAAGCCCGAAATCTACACGCTCGGGCATCGCAACTCGCTCGGACTCGCTGTGCATCCCGCGACTGGCGAGCTCTGGCAGAACGAGATGGGACCGAATGGCGGCGACGAGATCAACATTCTCAAGCGAGGTGCGAACTATGGCTGGCCGATCGTGAGTCTCGGCCGCACCTACACAGGACCGTGGCAGTCGCCGGTGTTCTCGAAGGACGGGTTCGAATCGCCCGTCGTGTATTGGATGCCATCGATCTCACTCTCCGGCCTGACGTTTTATACAGGCAATAAACTGCCGAAGTGGAAGGGCGATGTCTTCGTCGGTGGACAGCGCACCGGCGAGATTCCGGGAACCGGCCATCTCGAGCGAATTCTCGTCAACGAGAAGCTCGAAGAGCTTCGTCGCGAGTCACTGCTCGTGCCGCTCGGAATGCGCATCCGCGACGTCCGTCAGGGACCCGATGAACTGCTCTATGTGATCGTCGATCACGATCAGAACGGCGGCATCCTTCGCATCGAACCGTCGGGGACGCAACAGAAACCGACGACGTATCCGACGCGTCCAGCTCGCTGAGACCAGCTGGTCATGCGCCGGCGCGACTTCCTTCATCTAAGCGGCACGCCCCTCCTGGTCTCAGCGCTCGCAGCATCACCGGCCCGCGTTCAGCGTGCTGCAGTCGACGCGGTGGTGGAGACCGCCACCGGCCGGCTGCGCGGTCGCGCGCGCGAAGGCGTCGTGACGTTCAAGGGGATCCGTTACGGCGCCTCGACCGCCGGCGTCAATCGATTCCAACCTCCCGTCAAACCCCAGCCCTTGACCGGCATCGTCGATGCCCTCGAATACGGCCCGCGTGCCTGGCAACCATTGCGCGCGATGATTCCGGAAATCGGCGACGCGCTGACCGGCAGCGGCCCGATGGATGAAGACTGCCTGCGTGTGAACGTGTGGACGCCCGCCATCAATAGAGGCCACCGGCCGGTGATGGTGTGGTTCCACGGCGGCGGACAGCGGACCGGATCCGGCAACTCGATCTTCTATGACGGAACCGAGCTGGCTCGAAAGCATGACGTCGTTGTCGTCACGCTTACGCACCGTCTGAACGCGCTCGGCTATCTATGGCTGGCGGGGTTGCCGGGAATCAGCGAACGCTTTTCGCGATCGGCGAACCTTCCGCTCGCCGACCTGGTGCTCGCGCTCGAGTGGGTGCGCGACAACATTGCGCAGTTCGGTGGCAATCCGGCGAGCGTCACGATCTTCGGGCAGTCGGGAGGCGGTGGCAAAGTCGCCATGCTCTCCGCCTTCCCTGCTGCGAAGGGACTCTTCCATCGCGCGATCATCATGAGCACGCTGGCTGACACTGCCGTCACGGGCCTCGCGCCGGCGCGCGCAGTCGAGGCCGCGGAGGTGCTCCTCGCACGTCTCGGCGTGAGGGCCTCAGACGCCGAGCGACTGCTCCAGATGCCAGCCGAGCAGATTGTTGCGGCGCTGACCGCGGGGGGACGTGCCGGAGGGCAAGGCGGCCAGACCGCGACCGGCGACATCTCACTACGCTTCGTGCCGGTGGTCGATGGCCGTATGCTGCCCGCGCACCCATTCGAGCCTGCCGCATCGGGACTCTCGGCGACGATTCCACTGATGGTCGGATCGAACGAGTGCGAGGGCATTCCGTACGCCAACCCGGACGATCCGTACTGGACGAGTGAGCCAGCCAACGTATCCGAGCTCCGCGCCGACGTCAGGCGACTCGTTCCGGTGAACGATGCCGACGTGGACAGACTGATCGGGATCTATCGCACCCATCGTCCGTCCGAATCACTCGGCGACATCGCCGCGGTGATGGCAGGTGACGCGTCCGCATTGCGCCATGCCGGGCACCTCATCGCTCGACGGAAGCACGCGCAAGGGAAAGCAGCCGTGTTCCTGTATGCGTTCACCTGGCGATCGCCGGTCCGTCAAGGCAAGCTGCGTTCGATGCACGGCATGGAGCTGCCCTTTGTCTTCGATCATCCCGACGCCCTCTCCTTCATGACCGGCAGCGGTACCGGTCGTCATGCGCTGGCGGCGGCGATGAGCGAAGCGTGGGTTTCGTTCGCCCGCACCGGAAGCCCGAATCATCCGGGCATTCCGTCATGGACTCCATATGAGCCGACGGCCTGGCCAACGATGGTGTTCGGCCCGCAGGTCGCACTGATCAACGACCCGCACCGTGAGGAACGAACGGCGATGGAGGCCGTCAGAGGCTAGTTCGGCGTGGGCCGCTGCACTGCATCGATGACGAGCACAGTACCGGGAAGCTTCGCTTCCGTGAGCTTCAAGCCTGCCTGATCGGCCAGCGCCGTGAACAACGACACGCCCGTGTCATTTGGCACGATGGTGCCGTCACGCGGCCGCGCCGGCGGATCCCAATGGAGTTGAAGATCGAAGTTTCCACTCAGTCCCGTGCGATCGACGATGCGCCGGCCGAGGAGGCCGGACAGGCCTGAGGCGATCTGACTCACCGGCACGCCTTCCAACACGATTGATCCCGGCGACATCCGGAACCCGCACGCTGGCGGTCCATCATCGGGCTTCGCCTTCGCGATCAACGCAGCGCAATCGATCTTCGACGGCGTCAGACGAGGTCCGAGCCGCCGATCGGATCGGTTCATCATCAGCGCGAGACCTTGCGACTCTCGCGTTTCGGTGTGCGCGACGAGCGAGAATCGCTCGCGCAACAGGGTTTGCAGCATCTGTCGCAACAACGGCGAGCCGCGGTTCGGACCCTCGAGCGGCGGAAGTTCCTGCGTCGCCCTGGCGTCCACATCGAATGGCTCGCTACCCGCCCACCCTGGCGCACCGATGATCTCGAAGTCTTCCACGCCGTAGGCCAGCTGAATCAATGGCCGCAGCGGCGCGTTGACCGCGAGAAACCGTCCGCCCGGCTCGGTGTCCAGACGAATCAAGAGGTCGCCCGATCGATTGGGTTTCACCGATGCGACGTCAAATGTCGCCGCAGGCTGCGCGATCCCGACGCGTGACCACACCGCGACCGCGCACACGATCGAGACGCACGCTCTCATATGCCGCCCTCCGGCTATTCGACGCCGAAGGCCAGCAAAACGTTACCCGCTTGCGCGCCGCTGTTGATAGCGTAGCCGGTCGAGATGTAGACCATGCCGTCCACGATTACCGCACCCGATGTCGCAATCGCACCGCCACGCGCCGGCACCTTGTTCGCCGTGTCGAAGTCCTGCGCGGTGTTGAACTCCCACAGCTGCTTGCCGTCGGTCGCCGACACTGCGAAGAGCCGGCCGTCGCCGGATCCCTCGAAGACCACCCCCGGAATGGCCGTCGGTGCTGCGCCGAGCGCCGCAACGCCGCGGCCACCGGGACCGGGGGCCGTGAATACCCAGGCCGTCTTGCCGTCAGCGGACTGCACCGCAGCAACGCCTGCGGCGCCCATGCCGTAATACATCTGGCGCTGATCCGTTGCGCCACCCCAGACGATCCCACCGCGTCCGCGTCCGCTGAAACCGACCGGCTGTCCAGACGGATTCACCCGGAACAACACTTTGCCGTTGGCATCGGGATCCAGGGCGAGGACGTCCGCCCCCTTCGTGCCGACGAACAACGCGCGTTTGCCGCCTTGCAGCGTCACGAGGATTGGCGAGTTGCCGATGTCGTAGTCGGGCCCGAGCTTCTCCGGGCACGCCTCACTTCGGTTGGCGCCGGCACATCCGCCCATGAACAGATCGTTCTCGGTCGCGCGATGCGACCAGAGCAGCTTGCCGGTTTTCAGATCGAGTGCGATGACGGCGTCCGTGAGCGGCGATTCGGGCGGCGTAACCGCATCACCGGTGCCCACGTAGAGCGCGCCGCGAACAGGATCGATCGTCGGCGAATTCCAGACACCGCCAGTCGCCGGCCCATACAGCTGCGCGCCGTTCGCCGGCTTTTTCCACGGCTTCGGCGGGTCGGCGAGATAGGTCTTCCAGAGCTCCTTCCCGGTGTTCGCGTCGAGCGCCGCGACTCCGCCGCGCGCCGTACAGCAGGGGTAATCCTTGTTACCGCTGTTGAACTCCTCGGAGCCGGAGATCGGTACGTAGACGCGGCCATCGTAATACTTCACGCCGCCGGTGATGCGCGCAACCACGTGAGTGTCCACGCGGGTCTTCCAGAGCTGCTGGCCGGTCTGCGCGTCGAGCGCAAACACGTTGGCGTGGCCGTCACCGAAGAACACCGCCCACCGTGCGTTGCCCTGGCCACTCACCGCACCAACCATCGGTGAGTTGCGGACGATCGATCCGTTCTGGAACGACCAGTAAACGCAGCCAGTCTTGGCATCCAGTGAATAGGTGTAACCGTTGTCGCCGGACGCGAACACGCGGCCCGAGACGATCGACGGCTGCGAGTTGTTGGTCACGCCCTTGGGAAAACCGAACGACCACTTCACCTTCAACTTCGGCACGTCAGCCGCGCTGAGGCGCGCCGCGGTCGCGGACTGGAAGCGCGTGTTGCTCAGATCGTTCCCCCAGCCATTCCACGAGGGACCGGTCGACGGATCGCGCATCGGCGGATTCGCGCTGCAGCGATTCGGCATCGCCTTCGCCTCTCCGGCGCCAATGCTTCCCATCGGTCGTCCGCTCATGAACTCGGCAACGCGCTGCTTCTGTATGTCGCTGAGTACAACGTTCCCGTGATTGCGGCCGGCGAGCGATTCGAAGATCCGCTCCGGCGTCAATTGGCGGATGCTCGCCGCGGTCGGCGTCCCATCGGACGACTCGTTGCGGTGGCAGCCGAAGCACTGCCCTTGAAACGTGGCCCAGCCGCTCTCGGTGCCGGGCAGCGGTGTTCCGCGTCCTGCGGCAGGCTGTGCAGCGCCCTGCGCTGCGGCGGGTGGTGGAGTCTGCGGTGGAGTGGCGGGTGCCTGCGCGCCGATGAACGCGCTGCAGACAAAAAGCGCAGCTGCTGACACTGTGCCAAGAACGGATGCTCGATCGATTCGGCGCACGGGCAGAGTCCTCCGCCCCACAGTGTATGCTGCTGACAAGGGAAACAACCAGGATGGGTACTACCGACGTGTCATCGTCAATTGATGACGCGCCGACGTGCACTCGACTGCCGGCGCCGCACACCTCAATGGCCATTGCGGCTGCGCGCCAGGCGTCGATTCCGCACAGAACGAGAATGTGCCGTCCAGCACCGCGGTGATCGTGGATTGGCCGTTCGACACCGCGGCCGTGGCCGTGCCCGACACCGAGACGTGCGCCGTCGGCGTCACGCGTTCGATAATCGGTTGATCTTCAAGCCACCAGTTGAACGCGTCCCAGCTGAAGACATTGAATCGGACCGCGTCGTGTGTGGGAATCAGCCACATCTTGCTGTAGCCCTGCTGGAAATCTGCCCCGTTCAGGTCGCCGATGAACGCGGTCGGCGTCGATTTCGTCACGACCGCCGCATAGGATCTTGTGCGTACCGAGGCCGGCACCTGCGTGCAGCTTGCATCGGCGGTCAAAATAATCGTCGCGCCGCCTTCGACGTTGACGACCATGGCGTCCCGCAGAAGGATGACCGTCTGACCCACCCGTGGACGTACCGTCGCTGTCTCATACCCGTCCTTTGACGCGATCAGGGCGACGCGGTCGCCGGATGCAATGGCATCGATGGAAAACTGTCCCAGTGCATCGCTGATCACCGCAACGCCCGAGGACGGCCCTTCGGCGACTTCGATTCTGGCGTCGCGAATCGGTCGTTGCACAAGATCGCGCACGACACCCGCGACGGTGACCCGCAGCGTGGTCGTGGCCGACGGTGATGTCGGCCGGGGTGACTCGCCGTGACAGCCGGCGGTAACGACGGCGACGAGCACGATGGCGCACCAGCGGATCACTTCGACCACAACCCCTCCGCAATAGCCGCGGCGTCAGGTCTCTGCTACGCCCCTGGCGCCCTGTACTCGAGGCTCTTCTTGCTGGCGGCGTCGAGTTCTTCAGGCGTAATGAGTGGCAGCGTCGAGAGTCGCACGGCGCCCGACGCATTCACCGTCAGGCTGATCGCCAGGCCAGTGGTCGCGTCGGGAAGGTCTGCAACGATGAACGCATCGTCATCTCCATACGCGAAGTAGAACGACTCGAGCCTGCCGCCGGCGGCTTCGATAGTCTTCTGGACAGCTGCCCGTCGCTTGGTGCCGCCCTCCTTGAGCAACCCTTTTGCGCCGTCGCTGTTATAGGTGGCTTTGATGAGAAACTTCGGCATGTGGTCCTCCGCAGACCGTGCATCGTACTACTCGCAGCGTCACACCAGCTGGCGCTAACGATGAGCCAGAACTCCTGGAATCCCGTCGTCATCGCCCGCCGCGCGCTTTCCGCGCACCCGTCCTTCGACCATAATGCGCGACGTGCCCACTGTCCGTGAAGCTGTTGTGTGCCTGTTGCGCGAGTTGGGGATGACTACCATGTTCGGCAATCCCGGCTCGACTGAGCTGCCCTTCTTCCGCGAGTTCCCCGACGATTTCCGCTACGTGCTCGGATTGCAGGAAGCAGTCGTCATCGGCATGGCCGATGGCTACGCGCAAGCCACGCGCAACGCCGCGTTCGTGAACCTCCACTCCGCGGCGGGCGTGGGCCACGCGATGGGCAACATCTTCACCGCCTACAGGAATCGCACCCCGCTCGTCATCACCGCCGGGCAGCAGGCGCGTTCGATTCTTCCCTACGAACCGTTCCTGTTTGCCACGCAGGCCACGAAGCTTCCTGAACCGTACGTGAAGTGGAGCATCGAGCCTGCGCGCGGCGAAGACGTGCCGGCCGCGATCGCGCGCGCGTATCACATCGCCATGCAGGCACCATGCGGTCCCACCTTCGTCTCGATCCCGGTGGACGACTGGGACCGCACGTCTGAGCCAATCGGCAAACGCACCGTGAGCCGCACGTCGCATCCGGACCCGAGTCTGATTGCGACGGTCGCCGACCAGCTCGATCGCAGCACGAAGCCGGCATTCGTCGTCGGCCCTGGCGTCGATCGCAATGACGGGTGGGATCAGGTCGTCGAGCTCGCCGAACGGCATCGGGCGCTCGTCTGGGTCAGCCCGATGTCATCGCGCTGCAGCTTTCCCGAGCGTCATCCGCTGTTTGCGGGATTCCTGCCGGCCATCCGCGAGCAGATCGTCACGTGCCTCGACGGCCACGATCTGATCGTCGCCTTTGGCGCGCCGGTGTTCACGTATCACATCGAAGGCTTCGGTCCCCACATCCCGCCGGGGTCGGATCTGGTCCAGATGATCGATGACGGCGACGTCGCCGCATGGACACCGGTGGGCACATCGATCGTGTGCAGCGTGCGACACGGCGCCGCCGCGCTGCTCGAGCGATCGCATCCGCCGGCACGGCCCACACCGAAAGGACGCAGCGCCCCACCGCCGGCAACAGCGGGCGACCGAATCTCGATGGCCTATCTGATGCAAACGCTATCTGAGCTCCGTCCGCCCGATAGCGTCATCGTCGAAGAGTCGCCCTCGAGCCGGCGGACGATGCAGATGTATCTGCCGATCGATCGGCCGAACAGCTTCTTCACGTGCGCGAGCGGCGGGCTCGGGCACAGCATGCCGGCGGCGGTCGGCGTCGCGCTTGCGGTGTCGTCGAAGCGGAAAGTCATTGGACTGTTCGGCGACGGTTCGTCGATGTATTCGATCCAGGCGTTGTGGTCGGCCGCCGATCTCAAGCTGCCGCTGGCCATTGTCGTCGTGAACAACGGCGGGTATGCGGCGCTGGCGGAGTTCTCGTCGCACTTCAACATCAAGCAGCTCGTCGGCACGAAGTTGCCCGGAATCGATTTCGTGGGACTGGCGCGGTCGATGGGCTGCCAGGCGGTGCGTGTCGAGCGGCCGCAGGATCTCCCCCAGACGCTGACCGCCGCGCTTCAGTCGCCGGTGCCATACCTCGTTGACGTGGCGGTTGTATGACTGGAATACCTCTGACAGTCGCGGAATCGGGCCGAACGTCGATCAGCGCGTCTCATCGGCGCATGCTCGTCTCCTGCTTTCTGGGCACGACGATCGAGTGGTATGACTTCCTCGTCTACGGCTTTCTCGCTCCGCTCGCTTTCAATAGTCTGTTCTTCCCGTCGCGGAGCCCGCTGGCCGGCACGATCGCGGCGTTCGGTGTGTTCGCGGTCGGATTCGCTGCGCGTCCACTCGGCGGCGTCTTCTTCGCGCACTATGGCGACCGCGTCGGGCGCAAGCCGATCATGGTGTCCACGCTGATCCTCATGGGCGCATCGACGACGCTGATGGGGCTGGCGCCGACGTTCGCGCAGATTGGCATCGCTGCGCCGCTTGTGCTCGTCGCGCTGCGATTCCTGCAGGGTTTCTCGCTCGGCGGCGAGTCCGCCGCGGGACCGCTGCTCGCGATGGAGAGTGCGCCAGGCAACACGCGTGGCTACTTCGCCGCGCTGGTGTCGAGCGGCGCCGCCGCGGGCACGGTGCTCGGCGCCCTCGCCGTGTTTGCCGTCGGTGCGCTGCCGCGAGAGCAATTGCTGTCCTGGGGTTGGCGGCTGCCATTCCTGCTCAGCGCCCCGATCTTTGCGATCAGCTTCTACGTCCGCATGAAAGTCGAGGAGTCGCCGATCTTCCAACGGGCTGTGCAGCGCGCGGCGCCCGAGCGAGTGCCGCTGCTCGCCGTGCTCAAGCGCTGCAAGATCGCGACGGTGCAGGTGCTGCTCTGCGCGATGGCAGAGTCGTCGACGTTTTACTTCACGTCGGTGTTCGGCCTGTCCTACGGCATTCAAACGCTGAAGCTCAGTAACAGCCTGCTCCTCTCCGGCGTGGCGATCGGGAACGCCATCGGCATCATCACGAACCCGGTGTTCGGCGCCCTGTCGGATCGCATCGGCCGCCGTCCACTGCTCGGCGCGTCGTATTTTCTCGCGGCGCTCTACGTGCTGTTTCTGTTCTTTCCCTTGTTGCGCACCGGCGACCCCGCCATCGTGATTCTGGCGATGGCGATCCCGGGTGCGCTCCTGCAGCCGATGTCGCTGGCGGTCAGTGGCAGCTTCTATCCAGAACGATTCGCCGACGCGAAGCTTCGGCTCTCTGGTGTCTCACTCGGGCGTCAGCTCGGAACCATTCTCGGCGGCGGACTGATGCCGATGATTGCCGCATCGATTCTGGCGTGGTCCCGCGGATCGCTGACGTGGGTGCTCGCCTACTTCGTGCTGATCTGCGGCATGGCGGTAGCCGCGGTCATCTCCGCGAACGAGACCGCGAAGATAAATCTGGAAACTGCGTCATGAAAACTGTGGCAATGCTCGTGGCGGTGCTGGCCTTGACGCGCATCGCCGCAGCTCAGAACCCTGACGATTATCGCGGCGGCTGGAGGACGGACGCCGGCGAGGCACACACGTACCAGTTCTCGATTCGGGGCGACAAGGTCAGAGGCGTGTACTGCACGTACTGCGCTGACGCGACGACGCTGGCGTTCGTCGATGGGACGTTGGGCCCGGACGGCATTCGGTTCGACGTCACGCACGTCAACGCAGACGGCAGTACCAGATACAAGGACAAGGCCGTCGCGACGTTCAGAAACGGCACTCTGATCGTGACCGGCACGAGTGGCGCTGGCGGTGCTGGCAGGTTCGAGCGCGTACTGATCAAGGATCCGCGCGGACCCGATCCTATTCCCGCGAAGGTCTCCGTTCTGCCGAAGAGTCGTCCGCCCGTCCCTGCCAACGTCCAGCGTCGAAATGCCGATGGCGCAGACGGTCTGCCTTACATTCAGCCTGGGCCGTGGAAGGCGACGCTGACCGACAAGGACGTCGTCGGCGTGTGGCTCGGGTTCGGTGTCGGGGCACCGAAACAGTACTTCATCATCAAGAAGGTCGGCGACACACTCCGCGGCATGGTGTGCGGCACGTGCGACAACCCGTACACCATGGCGGCACTCGACGACTTCCGCATCGAAGGCGACACGCTGAAGTTCAACATCCTCCACGAAGATTGGGGCGACGGCGAGATCCCCACATTCGAGAAGCACGTCACCGCGCACGTCGGCTGGAACGAGATGCGGTGCACAACGGCTGCCGATCACCAGCCGCCGCCACCCTCGCCATCGCCGGGCCGGGTCCCAGGATTCTCGCTGCAGGGACCGATTCCGATCGAGGCGACATCCGGCAATGTCTGGCCCGAGTGGCCACCCAAGAGCACGTCATCGCCGCGTTGATATGGTCGTCACCGTTACCGGAGTCCGGCCGCACGCGCGAGTAGCACCACTCCCGCTCCGGCGCAGACGGCGCCGATGGCTCGTGCGACGCGTTCGCCGCCCGGCGCGAGGCGTTCGATCGTGATGGCGGCGGTCACGACCGCCATCGCGCGAAGGTCCATGATTCCAATCACGAGGAGGATCACAATCAGATTGCCGCAGCACGAACTGCAGTGAACTCCCAGTCGCAAACCATGTCTCCAGGCGGCGCCTGGATCATCGCGCAACGGGCCCACTGGCGCTGATTCGTACCGGCAGCAGGTCAGGTGACGCGCCTTCCACGTCGAGAACTGGAAGGCGCCCGCGAGCAGAATCACGACACCAGCCGCGATCGGTACGGCGCGAGCCAGCGCCGGCTGCTGCATCTCCACCTGCGTTAATGCAACGCCCACAGCAAACGCAGCGACGCCCGCAACGATCCACACGAAGAAGTACCCGGCGCCGACCAGTGCAGTGAGAGAACCAAGACGCCCGCCCGCGATGCTGGTCATCGCCTGGCGATAACGCCGCAGCACGGGAACCAGCGACGGGAGCATCATTGCCACCATCATCACGGTCCACATGGCGACAAATGACAGCGCGGTCATGGTCCATGTCTGTCCTGGCATCCGCATCCAGGCCATCGACATCGTCCAGCCGCCAGACATCGGCATGCCGCCCATCGCCGACATGGACATGCCCAAGACCATTGTGATCGCGACGGACGCGACGAAGAGGAACGCGGAGAAGGCAAGGAAGCTCACGCGTTGTACTCGTCACGGCGCCGAAACCAGAGACCCGTCTCATTGCGTCCTTTTGGCGCGCGATCGAGCCATTGATACATGCCCCACAAACTATCCAGTCCCCGCGCGTAGGCGGAGTAGGTGTGATAAACGACGCCATCCTCGAGCGCGAACGCGCTCATGCCCGGCCGCTCGCGCGTGTAGGTCGCTTTGTCCGTTCCGCTCATCGAGGCGAAGACCGCGGCCCCGTCCGGGGTTGAGGGTGAAGGAACGTCGGGCGGAGCCGGGGCTTCGCGCCGGTAGTTGTATTCGATACGTCCCTCGCGCTGTTGTTGCTCGCTGAACCAGACGTTGAAGTCGCCGTTGAAGTCGCTGCCGAACGAGGAGGCCCATGGGAAACTCCATCCCATGCGCTGCCGGTATGTCTGCAGCTG
>DAINQP010000100.1:0-20459 GCA_036742665.1 Vicinamibacterales bacterium
GTGAAACGCCGCAGCGCAACCGCATCGTAGGTCGTCGTCGTTTTCAGTGACGCGACATCGGCACTTGCCGACTCCATGTGCAGGCGGAACTTCGCCGGGATCGGGTCGCCGCCGAGCGGGGTCGGCTGCTCGACATCTACGATCACCGCCTGGCCGACGGTTAACGATGCGCCGTACAATGCGAGGTAGGTCGCGGCGTCTCGTGTCGCCGACGCGATCAACACGTCGACGGATAAGATCTGTCCGATGAGATCGAGAAACCCCTTTCGCTGGTCTTGAGGCATACGCGCGGCGAGATCGCGGACAACCACATCGACGACCGCTTTCACCTTCGGCGCGACCTCGGCCTGGTTCACCACTCCGACCAGTTTGCCGGTGGCGTTCAGGTTCAATTGCAAACGAATGTCGCGAAGTGCCTGCGCGGCGGAGCCGACGAGTGGATCTCGTGCCGCCTGCGGGTTATCGAAGACCGTCGCTCCGGGCACCCATTCAATGACGGAGCCCTCCGTACTTGTGGAGAGGACAAGAACGTTGACAGGCGTTGTGCTGTTGCCGTTCTGCTGGGGCTGCGCTGAGTTCTGGCGGATGCGAATGACTTCGAGTTGAAACGAGTCGCCCGCACGCAGCTTCGCGACGATAGAAATGTCCTGGGCCGATACTCGGCCGGCAGTGACAGACAGGCCGACCAGTAGGACTAGCGCTAGCCGCCAGCCAGAAGCGGCTCGCATTTGCTGCTGCATTCCGTCCTTATCGGAAGGAGATGACGCGCAGCGCAGTCTTGGTCGAAAGCCCTGCGCGTCGAGGAGTGCCCTACTTGAGCGCGAACCTGAACTCGATGGTCGACCCGCCGTTGAGGGTGATGAGATAGACGTACGTCCGGCCAGCGTTCAAGTTCTTGGTCGAGAGATTGAAGATCCACTGCGCATCGCTGGCAGACCAACGGAACGCCGTGTCGCTGTTCGTCGCTTCGATGGCCGTCTCGTTAACCTCACTAGCGGTGCCATTGAGCACCTGTGTGAGTTGGAAGTTCTGCACGACCGCCGTTGGGCCAACCGACACGCCGTCAACACCGCACACGCGGAACTTCACGGGCACGGTGCTGCCTCCCTTTTTCGGGAAGACGCTCGATCCAGTGAGATTGATCGGCTGCAGAACCTGTTGCCCTGGCGCGCCGTTGCACACCACGTTTGGACCGGCGAACTGCACGGTGTACGAGACCACCACGTTCGACGCAGCATTGCCGGCCTGATCAGCCGCACCGCTACACGTGGCGGTGAACTGGCCGACGCCTGGCGGCACGCCGCCGATGATCGACAGCACGGCTGAAGTTGCCACACCTGACGTTTCATCCGCCGTTGTGCAGCCTGTTGCCGGCAATGCGCCGAGGGAATAAATCTTCCCTTGTTCCACTCCGCCGAGGATGACGCTCGGCGCTGTCACGTCGTACTTGATTGAGAACGAGCCGTACCCCACGTTGCCGGCCGTGTCCGTGCAGGATCCGTTTACCGCCACACCTGTGGTATCCGGACCGCTAAACGTCGTCGATGTGCAGGACGCGACGCCGCTCAGCGCATCATTGCCGCTGAACGTAACGCCGACAGGCGCGTTGTACCACCCGTTGTGATCGGCGGGTCGCGCGGGTGTGCCCACGATACTGGTTGGAGCTGTCTTGTCGATCTTAACGTTAATGGTCGTGCCGTCACTCACGTTGCCTGCGTTGTCCGTACACGTGCCGGTGACATTGATGCCAGTGACTGTCGTCTCTGTCGTCAGCAGTACGTCGTCCGAGCACGATGACACACCACTCGGGCCATTGTCGCCATCTGCGGCAAAGCTCACCGTGACATTTGTTTTGTTCCATCCGGCGGAATTCGCTGCCGGCGTTTTCGTCGGTATAGGGGTCTTTGGCGCGCTTGAGTCGTAGTTGAACGAAACCGGCGAACCGTTCGTCACGTTGCCCGCGTTGTCCGCGCACGATCCAGGCACAGTGACGCCAGTCCCGTCCGGGGTGCTGTACGACGTCGACGTGCAGGAAGCGATTCCACTCAGCGTATCGGTACCAGTAAACGTCACGAGGACGGGCGCGTTGTACCACCCGTTGTGATCAGGACCACGCGCTGGACTGCCAGCGACGCCGGTCGGACCGGTTTTATCGATGTTGACGTTGCCGATCAACGCCATCGTGCTGTTGCCTGCCTTATCGTGCACCTCGAAGGGATGCTCTTGTCCTGCAGCTTCGAGTTCAAAAGTATAGGTGCCAGTTGCGGACTCAACGAGTCCGGACAGCGCATCGCTGGCGTTGTAACTGGCAACGACATCGGTGTTGTTCCAACCGGTGCCGTTCGCGGCTGGCAGACGGCCGGCCGAAATGCTGGGCACCGTCGTGTCGATGTTGATGTCGTTGACCGTGGCCGATGCCGAATTGCCCGCCAGATCGGTGCACATCCCACCCACCGACTGATTGCCGCCCTCGGTTGAAACGGTTGTGTCGACCGGCGGACTACCCGCGGCCAGCCCCGACGTCGCGTCGAAGCAGGTGAAGCTGACAGTCACAGCAGCGTTGTTCCAGCCGTAGCTGTTTGCAGGCGTTCTGCTGCTCGAGATCGTAGGTGCCGTCGCATCCCGTTTAATCGTGACGGACTGGGTGCTTGTACCTCCTGCGCTTGTCGCTGAGCAGGTGATCGTGGTCCCGGCGGTGTCGGTACCCAGCGTGGTCGTGGCGCAACCAGTAGACGACCCGATTGCAGATTCGAGGTCAGTGACCTTCCACGAGACCGTCACGTCACTGGTGTACCATCCGTTCAGTCCCAACGTCCCGGCGATGGATGGATTGATCACCGGAGGTGTCGAATCCGTTGGCGGCGGCGGTGGCGTGATTGTGAAAGTGTAGTCAGCACTTGACGAGCACGCATTGGAACCACCGGGCGAGCACGCCGGCGAAACAATCGTCGCCATCAGGGTCACAGTTCCCGTGAATGGAGGCCCGCCGGCCGTCACGTCCCAGGACCGAAGCACCGACGCTCCGTTGTTCGGCAGAGTGACGGTTCCGGTCAGCGGAGCGGCAGACGCCACAACACTACCGGCTGCGGTGAGCGTATAGTTGACCGTAATCGAGGTTGACGAATCCCCACCGTTGTTGTTGTTCTCGATTTTGAACCGAACCGACGTCGTCGATCCGTGCGCGACCGTCAATGCCGCCGCGGGCGGCGCGTCCCGCTGCACGGTGACACGCAGCCCGTCCGTGAATGTCGTCTGCGCCTTCGATCGCGAGCCACTCGCCATCAGGTAGAACCGCACGTTCAAGTCGTGCTGCTCCGGTGCCCATTCGTGTGTGGAGATCTTCCCTTGCTCGTCGGCCGTCAGGGTCAACACGTAATCGTCATGCACGGCCGGATCTTCCTGGAACGTTAGCGTCACTTGCTCGGCCGGTTGCCATCCGGTGCCCGTGATCAGGGCGTGTTCGCCTGGTGCGTAGTCGTCCTTGTCCGTCTTGATGGTCGCGAACCGATACCGCTCGACACTGTTCGATCCGCCACCGGTCACAACCGCATAACCCTCGGTGGCACTCGGACCTGCTACCGCGCCCGAACGTGCGGCGTTCATCGGGGCGGTCGCCGCAAACTGGCCAATGCCCCACGAGAACGGATCCGGGAATTCCGCCGGAAGGAACAGTTCGGCGCCAGCCTGCGCCGCGCCGTTCGACGTGCCACCGGCGATGAGCACGCTGCCGTTGTTCGGCAGCAGTACGGCGGAGTGCCCACGGACCGGGACGGTCAACTGCGTGCTCGCGGTTGTGAACGACTGCAGCGTCGCGTCGAAGATCTCCGCCGACCTCAGGTCGTTCGTTCCATCCGTTCCGCCGATGATGGCGACGCGGCCGTCAATCAGGGTGGTCGCGGAAGCCGACGCGCGCGCGACGCTCAGGCCGGCAGGCGTTGGCGAAACGGCGTTGGTGGCGGGATCGAAAATAAATGCCGACTGCAGTACCACATCGCCAGTTGTGTATCCACCGGCGATCAGCACGCTGCCGTTCTGCAGGAGCGCCGCGACGTGACTGCGCCTCGGTTCCGGCATCTGCGCCACGAGCGTGGACGAACCGGTCGACGGATCGAAGAGCTCGATCTCGGTTGACAGGAGACTATCAACCGTTCCGCCGGTGACCAGCACCCGCCCGTCCTTCAGCAACGTCACGGTGTGTCCGATCCTCGCGTTGAGCAGCGTCCCGGCGATCGCAAACTGATTGGCCGCGGTATCGAAGCTGCTGACCACATTCGTGGCCGCGCCGTCGGGCCCTGCCCCACCGACAATCAGCGTCCGGCCATCGCTCAACGCGACGGACGCGCCGTTGCCGAATGGATTGTCAGCAGTGCCGACGCCAACCCACGTGCCCACTGCCTGGGGCGACTGCGCAAGCAGCAGTCCGGAACCTGCTGCAGCAAGGACAACGAACACACTAAGGGCGCGAAGACGCGTCGTGAACATTGCGTGCCTTTCGACTCCCGGCTAGGTAAGAGGCGATCTACAGGTTCGCCGCGAGTTCACAAGGCGAAGGGGCAAAGTCAATGCCGCAGCTCAGCTGTCGCTCAGACATCGATGTGGGGCAGACAGATGTTCGACGACGCGTAAATTTCTTAATGAATCGAGGAGATAACGGGCTTGTAACCAAAGTGGAGTTTGAGGCTGGTCAAGGAGAGTTCTGGTGCCAGCAAGATAACGTTCTGTGCCAACTCTTCAGAACGCGTTTTATGACGACGGTGGGCCGCCTGACTACGAGCGAGAGTTGAAACAGAAATGAGGGGTCGTTCTCGAAGACCGAGGCCGCAGGCCGAAGGTCGAGAAGACCGACGACCTCCTTTGCACTAAGACCGAGATGAGATGAAGCGGCTGGCTGTCCTTCGGGTGTAGCGTCGGCTGCACCTGGGATAACGCGCTCAGAGGCGCAAAGGAGCAGCCAGCCATGGAATATGGTGCCATCGATCTCCACACCCGGCGGAGCCAAGTTCGGATCGTTGCGGAGGAGGGGACGGTCGTGTTGGACCGGCGGATCGACACGACTCGCAGCGCGTTCGCCTCACTGTTTGGTGACCGCGCCCCCATGCGGATACTGCTCGAGGCGAGCACGGAGGCCGAGTGGGTAGCGCAACACCTGGAGGCCCTCGGCCATTCCGTGATCGTGGGCGATCCCAATTACACGCTGATGTACGGACAGCGGACGCGACGGATCAAGACTGACAAACGGGATGCCGCGGCGCTCGCCGAGGCCTGTCGGCTGGGCATCTATCGCG
This sequence comes from Vicinamibacterales bacterium, assembly GCA_036742665.1. GTDB lineage: Bacteria > Acidobacteriota > Vicinamibacteria > Vicinamibacterales > UBA2999 > Gp6-AA40. Next base: position 5,286 of record DAINQP010000100.1, read on the forward strand.
CGGCACACCGCGTGTCGCCGGGCCACTGGCGCGAGCGCCAGCAGCAGACCGTGCGCCAGCAGATCGTCCGACAGCGGACAGCCCTGATCAATGTGTGCCGGGCGCTCCTCCGCCAGGAGGGGTACCGATTGCCGGCCGGCGAAGCGGAGAATGTCGTCGCACGGCTCGATCGGGTGGAGCTGTCGGCGCCGCTAACCGCGGTGCTAGAGCCTGTGCGCGCGTTACTACACCAGCTGACGGCCACGCTGCGCGAACTCGACGCCGCAGCGCGCGTCCGCGCGCAGGCCGATCCGATCGTGCGGCGCTTGATGACCGCTCCTGGTGTCGGACCGGTTGTGGCGCTGACGTTTCGCGCCGTCCTCGATACGCCGGCGCGGTTTGGCGGCGACGCGCAACGCGTCGCCGCCTTCGTGGGGCTGGTGCCGCGTGAGGCGAGCTCGGCGGAGCGCCATCGGAAGGGGCATATCACGAAAGCCGGACCACCCATCGTACGCTCACTGCTCGTCCCGTCCGCGTGGATGCTGTGGCGCAGTCGACGGCCGGAGGTCCAAGCCATTCGTGCCTGGGCTGACGCTCTGGCCGCACGGCGGGGGCGGCGTATCGCGGTCGTCGCCGTGGCGCGGCGACTGTGTCGCATGCTCTATGCGATGTGGCGCGACGGCACCGTCTTTCACCCCAGGGTCGCCGCCGCGGCGTAAGGAGAATTGACTGGCCGAGCCGACAGCTGGAGTGGGAGCGCGATCGCTTCGCTGGCCGCACGTGAGAGCCGCAACCGAGTGCGCGCCCCGCTCCACCGGATCTCATCCTGCGTGGCGGTCCCTGCCGCCGATGAAACGCGAATAGAAGCGTGAGGACGCTCGCCTCTGGCGACCGTCACGACCGGTGCTGATTCGGCTCGCACGCACGCCCTTGGCTGAGTGGAAGGCCGTGCGCGCTCGCGAATATGCTTGATTCGACCAGCCGCTTCATAGAAGCGAAGCGAGGGGTTAATGCCAGAGGAGGGGGTCGAACCCACACGCCGGGTGACCGGCGGGAGATTTTGAGTCTCCTGCGTCTGCCAATTCCGCCACTCTGGCCCAGGGGCGCAGGCCTGAGAGTGTCTCCCAAGCCTTCCAAACGACCAGTATACTTCGCGCTCCCCTTCGGCCGGCCGCGCCAAGTTCAGCCGCGTTCGATCAGATAGAATCGAAAGGTTCCCCGCACAGGAAACATGACTCACATAGGCAAATCTGTAATCTTCGATGGCGAGCTCACCTCCGACGAAGATCTCCGCTTCGATGGCACGTTGAAGGGCCACCTACACGTTCGCGATGCCAACCTGACGATCGGCGATGGCGCCAATGTCGAGGCCAATATTCGCGCGAAACAGGTGATCGTGCTGGGCACGGTGGAGGGCTCGATTGCCGCCGGCGAGCGCATCGAGCTGACCGCCAGCTCGAAAGTGAAGGGCAGTCTCAGCGCCGAGCGCGTGGTCATTGCCGACGGCGCCCGCTTCACCGGCAGCGTCGACATGGGCCGCCGCACCATCGCCTCCAAAATGGCGCAGTACAAAGCCGGGCAAACCGTCGCCCGCGTCTGAACCGGATGCATCCAGATCTCACCCACGTGCAGCGCCTCGAAGACCTCGATGTGCTGCTCGAGGAGTCAAGCGATCGGCCGCTGCTCCTCTTCAAGCACAGCCTGTCGTGCGGCACCAGCTACGAAGCACTCGACGAGCTGATCGACCACCTCAACGAAGATCGGCTGCCCGCTCGCTACGCGATGATCACCGTGCAGACGCATCGCGAGCTCTCCATAGCGGTGGCCAAGCGGCTTGGCGTCCGGCATGAGACACCGCAGGCACTGCTCATTCGCGACGGCCGTGTGGTGTGGAGCGCGTCGCACTTCCGCGTGACCGGCGGCGCACTGGAATCGGCTATCAAGTCCGCTGTCCGGGGAGGCTAACGCCTCCGCTCTACGCGGTTCGGCGGGCCAGCACGCTCGCGACCATACGATCCTCGAAGTCGCCCTCCCGACTGGCCAGGATCTCCAGCGGCCGCACGAGATCGAGCAACTCCCCAGGTTTCAACAGAAAGTCCGGATTCGTCGGCTTGCCGCGTGCTGCTTGCGCTGTCGTGAAGGTCTCGTACAACAACAGACCATTAGGCGCGAGGGCCTCGATCAGCGCAGGAAAAAGCGGCCGATGCAGATAGTGGACGACGACGATCACGTCGAATGTTGAGCTGTGGAACGGAGTCGCTCCTCCCTCGAGATCGCGCACTTCTATGCGAAGCGGCAGGTGGCGCTCGCGTGCGGCCTCGTTCAACGCGCGCATCGCATCGGCATCACGATCGACGGCGACGGTCGTCAATCCATGCTCCGCAAGCCAGAGCGCGTGACGGCCGCGTCCGCTGGCCACATCGAGCGCGCGTCCGTTGCGCGGCAGCAGGCCGGCATGCTGCACGAGCCACGATGACGGCGAGCTCATGACAGCCTCCTGGCGATGGCGTGTCCGGCCACCCAGCCCGACGACCATGCCCATTGAAAGTTGAAGCCGCCCAACCGGCCGTCCACGTCCAGAATCTCTCCGACCAGAAACAACCCCGGACACACGCGCGACTGCATCGTCGCTGGATCGATCTCGTCCAACGGAATGCCACCGGCCGTCACTTCCGCGTAGCCGTACCCGCGGCTGTCAACGACCGTTAGTGGCGTTTCGACCAGCGCGTGTAACAGCCGGCGACGATCGTCGCGCGCCAAATGTGCCATCGTCATATCTGATCCAATCCCGGCCACGCTGAGCCAGGCATCGGCTACGGCCGACGGCACCCGCGTCGCGAGAATCGTCGTGACCTGCGCGCGCGGACGCTCGCGCTCCTGCTCGAGCCACCACGTCTCGAGCGACTCGAAGCTCTCACCCGGAATGAGATTCATGACCACGACGACACTGTGAGCGGCCGGTCCGAAAGGACCGGCCCTACGGGCATGGTCGGTCCGTTCGAAAGGGCCGGCCCTACGGGCACCGTCGAGCACTGCACGGTGCCAGTGTCGCGACATATTCAACACGACTGGACCGCTCATGCCGAAATGCGTCCACAGCAATGAGCCCTCGAGACGCGTCGCGATGCGGCCGTTCACACGCAGGCTGAGCATCGCACGATGCGTGACGCCGGCGAGCCTGACGTGGCTGTCGCCATCGATGACGAGCGGTGCGAGGGCGGGCGTCGTCTCCACGTAACCGTGACCCAGACGACGCACGAGATCGTAGCCGGTGCCGTCGCTCCCCGTCTTCGGAAGTGAGCGTCCACCGGTGGCGATCGCAACCGCACGCGCCGTAATCGTTTCAGAGTCAACCGATAGTTCGAATCCTTCCTCCGTGCGGAGGACGCCAGTCACACGCCGGCCGGTCTCGATCGTCACGCCATGTGCCGCTGTTTCGTTGAGCAGTGCATCGAGCACCGTCCGCGATCGATTGCTATCGGGAAACAGCTTGCCGTCTTCTTCCTCGTGCAATCGGACGCCGAGCTCCTCGAAGAATGCGGCGACGCGTTCGGCCGGAAACGCGCGCAACACATTTCGCACGACGCGAGACGAGCCGCCCCAGAAATCGCGCTCGGTGACGACTCGGTTCGTGACGTTGCAGCGCGAGCCGCCACTGACCAGAATCTTGGCGCCGACGCGACGTGCGCCATCGAGGCACCGCACGCGCAGATGCGGAGCAGCCCGCGCGGCGAAGATCGCTGTGGCCAGCCCGGCTGCGCCCGCTCCGACGACCACGACATCTGTATGCGAAGACAAGATTGGCTTGGGAGTTGGGATCTGGGGGTTGGCAGTTCAGAATACCCGAGATGGGGGAGACAGCCACCGCATCACCCGACCGACCGTCCACGCTTTACCGCGACATCATCGGCGGCGTCACCACGTTCTTCACGATGGCCTACATCGTGGTGATCAATCCCTCCATTCTCTCGACGCCCGGCACCGGCATGCCCTTCACAGGGGCCATGACCGCGACCGTGCTGATTGCGTGCAGCATGACACTGCTCATGGGCCTCTATGCGCGGCTCCCCTTTGCGGTGGCGCCAGGCATGGGGCTGAACGCGTTTTTTGCGTTCACGATCGTGCTGCAACAGCACGTGCCATGGCAGACGGGGCTCGGGGTGGTGTTCTGGTCCGGCGTACTGTTCCTGCTCGTGTCGGCGACGCCGCTGCGCGAGACGATCGCGCTGGCGATCCCGCCGAGCCTGCGCCTGGCCGCAGCCGCGGGCATCGGTCTGTTGCTGACGCTGATCGGATTGCGCAACGCGGGATTGATTGTTGCCGACCCAGCGACGCTGCTGCGCCTCGGCACGCTCGATCATCGAGCCGTGTTCCTGCTCGCGGGCGTGCTGGTGGCCGTGATGCTCCAGCGACGGCACAACCCCCTCGCGTACCTGACGTCGATCGTACTTGTCACCGCTGGCGCCTGGATGCTGGGTTACGCGCTGCCGCCCGATCGCATCGTCAGTGCGCCTGACTTCTCGTCGGCGTTCCTGCAGCTCGATATCGGCGGCGCGCTGCAACTTGCCCTGCTGCCGGCCATCGTGTCGATCCTGTTCACGGATCTGTTCGACTCGCTCTCGACGTTCATTGGTGTCGCCAGTGCGTCGGGCCTGACCGAGCGGGATGGACGTCCGCTGAATCTCAAACGGGGGCTGATCGTGGACGCGTTCGCCACGCTGGGCGCCGGTCTGGCGGGTACTTCTTCGGGGACCGCCTACGTCGAGAGCATCGCCGGGATCCGCATGGGCGCGCGCACCGGACGCGCATCGGTCGTGACCGCGCTATGCTTTCTGCCGTGCTTCTTCATCGGCCCCCTCGTCGCGGCTGTGCCGGGCTACGCGACGGCTGCCGTGCTCATCCTGGTCGGTCTGTCAATGTTTGAGTCCGCAGCGACGCTCGACTTCGCGTCGCTCGAGGACAGCCTGCCGGCGTTCATGACGATTGTGCTCATTCCGCTGACGCTGTCGATCACGCAGGGCATTCTGTGGGGCTTCCTGCTTCACGCGCTGCTCTACACCGTGGTCGGGCGGGTGAAGGAAGTGGGGCTGGTCCTGTGGATCCTGGCGGTGCTTTCGGCGGGACTGTTGTTAATCGCGCGGTCCGGCTGAAACGTCCGGCTAAAGCCGGACACTACCACCGGTCCGGCTAAAGCCGGACACTACGTACCAAGTTTTCCTGCGCGCCAGTCGTTGCGTCGCACCGCCGCGGCATTGTCGTGCCGGAACGATCCGAAGACGAGCCCGGTCACGCCCGGCGTCGAAGACAAGCATGCCTCGACCTCAGGCGAACGGTCGCGCCATTGACGCGCCACGAAGAGCTCCACGTCGCTCTCAGAGACGACCGGCGCATATGTCGTTGCCACGTGCTCGGCCAGCATCGGGAGACCGGCGCCGTCGAGATAATTCTGCACGTATCCAGTGCCGCGATGCATTGGCCACAGCTGATGCCACATCGACGGACATTGCGACGAATTCTGGTCGATGACGAGGCGGTCCACGAGGTTCAGGCGCACCCACTCGCGCCACGGCAACGTCATGTTCCCGAGCGGCGGACCCACAACGTCGCCGCGCGCACAGCCAATCGCCAGCCGCTTGCCCGCGTGTGCGAGCGTGACGCGCAGTTCACGAAGCAGCGACGTGAGGTACGACCCGAGCAGATCGCGCCATGCCTGGACGTTGAACGGCTCGCGGATCACGTCCACGCCGTAACCGTCGAGAAAATCACGACGAGCCGGTTCGTTGAATCCGAACTGGTCGGCGCTGTCCGCCGGGCGCGACTGCGATCGCAAGCACAGGAACAGTCCGTCAAAGGTTGTGGGCTCAATGAGGCGAATCCATCGATCGATAAACGCACGACGCGCCTCCGGATACGACAGCGAGACGACGCCCGGCTGACGCTCGCGGCCGGCGCGATCGATCGCCATCCACTCCGGATGATCGCGCGTCAGATCGCTCTGCCACGCAACGTGCTGCCCGTGCAGGTCGTTGTGATAGCTGACACGCCGCACCTCGTCCGGAGCGAGCGGCCAGCCCTCGTCCCACAATGTGACGTAGAGCCATGGGGACATACCCGCTTGGCGCGCCATCGTCGGCACCATGGCGAAGTCGTCCCAGCCGAGACGCGTAGCGGCGGTTTCCGACGGATGGCGATAGCCAGCAGCAGCTGAATAGGCACCAGCAATACGCGAGCGCAGCATACGCCAATGCAGCGCGCCGGCACCAAGCTCGTCGCGCCACACGGGCAGTCGTCGCTGCACCTTCTCTGGCGTGTCGAGCCGGCCGTCACCCTCGCCGAACGAGAGGTGATCGCCCCACGAGACGCTGACAATATTCATTGTTCGGGTCGTTCGAGTCGTTCGGGTCGTTCGAGTCGTTCGGGTCGTTCAGTACAATGACGATGTATGTCCGACGAGGACCAGAAAACCCTGCCCTGCGGGTGTCAAGTGCGGACGTATCGCGACTTCCTGGGCCGCGTCGTGGGAACGATCCTCACGAGAGGATCCGAATGCCCGCAAGAAGAGCATACGCCAGGGCTCACGGTTGTGATGCCCGGCCGCGAACACGCACGACCCGAATGAACGCGAACGACCCGAACGACCCGAACGACTCGAACGCCCCGAACGATCCAGCGGTCCTGTGGCGCATGAAGCGGGGTCGAAACGCTGCGCACGCGATGATCTTTCCGGGCAACCGTCACCACACCGTCACGTGGTACTTCGATAACGTGATGGACCGGGCCGAGCAGTACGATTCGATCGCGCTGGCGATGGCGAGGGCCGAGGAAATCCGCGGCATATTGCTGCGCGACGGGTGGAAAGAGATGTAGGCACGTCCGAAGGTCGTGCCCTACGCGATATCATTTCCCTAGTGCCAACAGCCAAGCTTCACAGAACTGTCGGCGTGCGTGTGGGCCGCGTCCAGGTCGGCGGCGGCGCGCCCATCGTCGTCCAGTCGATGACAATGACCGATACCGCCGATGCGGCGGCGACGGCCCGCCAGTGCATCGAACTCGCTGAAGCCGGATCGGAGATGGTGCGCGTCACGGTGAACCTGCCGGAAGCGGCGGCGGCGGTTCCCGAGATCAAGCAGCGGATGCTGGACGCTGGCTGCACGGCACCGCTCATTGGCGACTTCCACTACAACGGCCATCTCCTGCTCACCCGGTATCCGGCGTGCGCCACGGCACTCGACAAGTACCGCATCAACCCCGGCAACGTTGGGACCGGCCGCCGTCGCGACGAGCAGTTCTCGACGATCTGCAAGGTGGCGATCGACCACGGCAAGCCTGTGCGCATCGGCGTCAACGGCGGCTCGCTCAATCAGGAACTCGTCGTCGCCAAGATGGAAGAGAACACCACGCGCGATCTGGGCAGGACCTCGGAAGAGATCCTCAACGAGTGCATGGTGATCTCGGCGATCGAGTCCACCGCCCTGGCCATCGAGACCGGACTGCGCAAGGACCAGATCATCATCTCGTGCAAGGTGTCGCGCCCGCGCGATCTGATCGCCATCTACCGCGACCTCGCGCGCACGACCGATCAACCGCTGCATCTCGGGCTCACCGAAGCAGGCATGGGGACGAAGGGTCTCGTCTGGTCCGCATCGGCGATCGGCATCCTGCTCAACGAAGGGATCGGCGACACGATCCGTGTCTCGCTGACGCCGCGACCCGGCGGCGATCGGCGCGAGGAGGTCTACGCCGCGTGCGAGTTGCTGCAGTCGCTCGGGTTGCGCGCGTTCGCGCCGAGCGTCACGGCCTGCCCGGGCTGCGGCCGCACGACGAGCAGCACGTTCCAGGAACTCGCCGAACGGACGCAGGAATACATCCGCGCGCAGATGCCGACATGGAAGCGCACCTACGACGGCGTCGAGAACCTCACCCTCGCGGTGATGGGCTGCGTCGTCAACGGCCCCGGCGAATCCAAGGCCGCCAATATCGGCATCAGTCTCCCGGGCACCGGTGAAGCCCCGAACTGCCCCGTCTTCATCGACGGCCAGCACTTCACCACACTGCGTGGCACGTACGACGAGCTCGCGGAAGGCTTCCGCGCGCTCGTCGATAACTACGTCGCCACTCGGTACGCGAAGAGAGCCTGAGCACCGAGCTGAAGTAGTTCACGGATCAGACTTTCTCCTCAGACCGTTGCTCGGTAATCAGCCGTGCGCCGCGCTGAAACGTCAGGAACGCGATCGCCCACTCGAAGAGGACGACCACGCGATTGCGGAAGCCAATGAGCATCACGATATGGAGGAAGAGCCAGGACAACCAGCCGATGGCACCCGAGAACCGGGCCCACGGCAGGTCGGCCACCGCGGAGCCGCGTCCGACGATCGCCATGTTCCCGAGATTGCGATAGACAAAGGGCAGCGACGACTCACCGCGCTCGCGACGAACGATGTTCTTCGCTGCGTGCTCCGCGCCCTGCATCGCGGTCTGTGCGACGCCAGGAAGGAGCTTCCCGCCCTGGTGCAGAAAGGCCGCCGCGTCTCCGACGACGAACACCTCGGGGTGTCCAGGAATGGAGAGGTCGGGCTCAACGAGCACGCGTCCGGCTCGATCGAGCGGGGCGCCGAGCGTACCAACGAGCGGCGAGGCAGCGACACCAGCCGCCCACACGATGGTCCCTGCATCGAGTCGCTCGTTCCCAAGCATCACCCCGTGCGCATCGATGTGCGTGACGGCGACACCCTCCCTGATCTCGATGCCAAGGCGCGTCAGCGATCGACGCGCGGCTTCCTGGAGGCTCTCGGGAAATGTCGCCAGCAGCCGGCTCGCCTCGACGAGAACGATGCGCGCGAGCGACGTGTCGATCGATCGATACTCGTCGCGCAGCGTCTGCCGCGCAATCTCGGCGAGCGTGCCGGCGAGTTCAACACCAGTTGGTCCACCACCGACGAGCACGAACGTGAGCAGCTCGCGCTGCCGTACCGGATCGGTTTCTCGCTCCGCTTTCTCGAACGCCAGCAGGATGCGGCGACGGATCGTGATGGCGTCCTCGAGTGTCTTCAACCCGGGCGCGAACGGCTCCCACTCTTCGTGCCCGAAGTACGCATGACGTGACCCGCTCGCGACGATCAGATAGTCGTAGGCGAGCGCGGCGCCGTCGGCCAGCTCAACCCGTCGCGCCGAGACATCGATGCGTGTCGCCTCGCCGAGCAGCACACGCACATTTTGGGCACGTCGCAGAATCCATCGGATCGGCGCGGCGATGTCACCGGGCGACAACGTCGCCGTTGCGACCTGATACAGCAGCGGTTGAAAGACGTGATGGTTGCGGCGATCCAGCAGCGTCACCTGCACGTCGGCCTTTCGAAGCGCCTTGGCAGCCGAGAGTCCGCCAAAGCCGCCGCCAATGATCACGACACGTGGGTGGCGTTGAACAGTGGGCATGAGGCGTTCAGCATTCTGCCTTGATTACACTATGAAGCGTGAAGACAGCCGCACCACTCACTGCTGAGCACGTCGTCGATACGGCGTGCCCGCTCGATTGCCCGGACGCCTGCAGCCTCGAGGTCACGCTACAGGATGGACGGATCACGAGCATCGACGGATCGCCGCACAACTCCGTGACGAACGGCTATATCTGCGCGAAGGTGCGCCGCTTCGCCGAGCGCATCTATGGAAGCGATCGCCTGCTGTATCCAGCGATTCGCAAAGGACCCAAGGGCCTCGGTCTCTTCGAGCGGGCGTCTTGGGACGATGCGATGGCGCTGATCGCCGAGCGGCTGGAGAACGCCAAAGAAAAATGGGGTGGTGAATCGATCCTGCCGTATTCATACGGCGGATCGAATGGACTGCTGACGCAGGACACGAGCGACGCAACCTTGTTTCGTCGCCTCGGCGCCTCTCGTCTCGCGCGCACCGTGTGCGCGGCGCCGACGGGCACCGCCAACGAAGCGCTGTACGGGAAGATGCCCTCGATCACATACGAGGACTATCCCTCGGCACGCCTCATCATCCTGTGGGGTGCGAACCCCTCGGCGTCCGGCATTCACCTCGTGCCGTACATCCGGGAGGCCCAGAGCAACGGCGCCACGCTGATCGTCATCGATCCGCGAACAACGGCGCTCGCCAAGCAGGCAGACATTCACCTGGCGATCAAACCGGGAACGGACCTGCCGGTCGCGCTCTCGATCCATCGCTTTCTGTTTGAAGAAGGGTTCGCCGATCGCGAGTTCCTCAACGCGCACACACATCACGCTGACAGGCTGCGCGCCAAAGCGCTCGAATGGACGTTCCAACGCGCCGCGGCCGAAGCCGACGTATCTGCCGCCTCTCTCGAACAGGCGGCTCGGCATTACGCAGAAGCGAGTCCCGCCCTCATCCGCTGCGGGTGGGGGCAGGAGCGGAATCGCAACGGCGGCAATTCGTCGCTGGCGATCCTGGCGCTTCCCGCAGTGGCCGGTAAATTTGGCGTCCGCGGCGGCGGCTATGCGATGAGCAATACCGCGGCGTGGGGCATCGAACGCACCTGGATTGGCGCGCCGGAACCACGCACTCGCCTCGTCAACATGAATCAGCTCGGACGTGCACTCACCGAACTCGACCCACCCGTTCGCGTGTTGTGTGTCTACAACTCGAACGCGGCGGTCACGTCGCCGGATCAGCGGCGGATCATGCGCGGTCTGGAGCGTGAGGATCTCTTCACCGTCGTCTTCGAACAGGTGATGACCGACACGGCGCGCTATGCGGACGTGATCCTTCCGGCAACGACGTTCCTCGAGGGCTACGATCTGGTTCGCGGCTACGGCCCGATCAGCCTGCGGTTAGGCAAGCCCGTGATCGAAGCCGTGGGCGAGGCGAGGCCCAACGCGGACGTCTTCGGAGAGCTGCTGCACCGGCTCGATCTCGCGGAATCCGCTGATCCTCGCGGGGAGCTCGAAGAGATGCTGCATGTGATCGCGCGTCTGCCGGGCTCGTCGGGAGACGAGCTCAGTCGTGACGGTGCAGCGATCCCACTGGCCGGTGGCCGCCCGATTCAGTTTGTTGACGTGCACCCAAGGACAGCCGACCAGAAGGTCGATCTGTTCCCTGAGTACCTGGACGCCCAGTCCCCCGCAGGCTTATACGGCTATCAGCCGGATCCGGCGACGAAAGAATTTCCCCTTGCGCTGATTTCACCCGCCAGCGAGCGAACGATCACGTCGACGCTCAGTGAATTGCCGCGGCCTGAGGTCCGCCTGCTGATGCATCCCGACGATGCAGCAGTGCGCGGATTGCGCGACGGCGATCAAGTCCGGATCTTCAACGCACTGGGGGAAGTGCGATGCGGACTGCAGGTTGGCACATGGGTCAGACCAGGAACGGTGGTACTTCCGAAGGGACTGTGGCGGAAGCACACAGCCAACGGGTTCACCGCCAACGCCCTGGCTCCCGACTCGCTGACCGATCTTGGTGGCGGGGCATGTTTTAACGATGCCCGCGTCGACGTAGGACGGGTCAGCGAATCGGAACACTCGTCGAGAAACGGCCAAAGTACTGGCCGCGCGGGCTAGAGGTCAGTCCACGCGGCGAACCATACCCGGCGGCTGGTGCATATCCTGCTGCGCGGGAATGGGTACGAGCCGACCACGTCCGCCACGGCTGCTCTGACCACCCTTGCGGCCAGCCGCCCGTGCTTCGTCCGGGGTCCACTCGTGAGCCGTGCCTTTTTCGTGGGCGGCGCGACCGCCCTTGCTGGCGATCTCGCGCTGCTTCTCGCGACTCATTGAAGCAAATCCGCGACGTTCTTTGCGCGCTCCGTCCACAACACCCTCCTGATGATTCGATTCCCCATACGCGACAACTCCGAAATCGCGCATTTCCAAGCTGTTCACCTGAAGTTCAAGCTTGATGCCAGAACTGTTATAACCAGCTCATCCACAAAGCGCGGCTGCAAAATAGGGCTGAAATAGGCGACCTCTTGGAGAGCTGTCCACCTCGTGTGACGCGGAACCCGACAGACGAGGTCCCCACGGTTGTGTAAATCGGTTCTTGTTCCCGCAATTTCTCGCCCCACGAGTGTGGAGGTAACATGCCGTCCATGGACAATTGCGCTGCACCCGTTCCCGATCGTCCGGTCGGAAATACCAGTGGCCGCATGGTGCACTGCGTGAAATTCCAGCAGGATCTGCCCGCGCTCGATTCGCCGCCGTGGCCCGGGGAGCTGGGACAACGAATCTATGACAGCGTGTCCGCCCAGGCCTGGAAGATGTGGGAAGAGCGGCAGAAGATGATTCTCAATGAGTACCGTCTGATGCCGTGGCAGAAGGAAGCGCAGGAACTGATCGCGCGGCACATGGAAGATTTCTTCTTCGGGGCGGGCGCTGCGCTGCCGCCTGGATTTGTGCCGCAGCAGGCGAAGTAGCTACGGGCGCACCAGCTCGATTTCGCGCGCGATATCGAACGCCAGCATGCCGTGCGCATCGCGCAGCGCCTGCTCCACATCGGCGGGCTCCTTCCCGCTGGCGAAAATGAACCCGAGATAGCTTCGTCCTTCAGGTAATGGAAGCAGCAGTTGGTCTGGCTTCGCGGTGATGCGGATGTCGTCGATGCCATGAAGAGCGGCAGCCTCGTTCACACCCTGCGCCCCGCGATACACACCGCGGCGGGGAATCGGGATCATCATGACACCCGACGCGTCGCTGGATGGCCTCCACGGCTCGATGTTCTCGCCCAGCGAGTGTCGAATCAGCACCTCCTCGAGGGGAACTCGTAATTCTTGCGGACCGTCGAACCGCACGGCGCGAGCGCATAGGCCGCCAATCGGCCGGGCCGCGACCTCGAGCAGGTACACACCCTTGGTGTTCACACGGCATTCGGCGTGAATCGGCCCGTGTCGGAGTCCGAGTGCACGCGCCGCTGCCGCCACCTGGTCCACGATGGCCTTCTGTACGACATCCGATGCGCGTGAGGGCGTGACATAGATGGTTTCCTCGAAAAACGGCCCGACGAGCGGGTCTGGTTTGTCGAAGATCATGAACGGCCTGAAGACGGCGTCGGTCATGACGCCTTCGATCGCGAACTCGTTGCCCGGGATGTAGGACTCCACGAGTGCACGACCATGCACCTCGTCGCGTTCATTGAGGACGTCAGGGGACTTCAGGAGACCGGCCAGGCGCTCGAAGGCCCAGACGAAGTCACTGGCCTGATCAGCCCGCATTACACCGCGGCTTCCCGCGAGGGCTAGTGGCTTGAGGACCACTGGATACGTCAAGGCCGGTGCGAGGGCGGACGGATCATCGGTCATCGACGCCTCGAAGAACGTCGGTGTCAGAAGACCGGCGTTTTGAAACGCGCGCCGGCTCGCGAGCTTGTTGCGGCTGGCGCGGACGGCCTCGGGCGGATTGCCGGGAAGCCCGAGCGCGTGCGCCACGTGCGCGGCAAGGATCGTCGGATGATCGCCTACGGCGATGATGCCGTGGATCGAGTCGGTGCGGCACGCGGCGAGAATCGCCTCGAGCGAGTACGCTTCGTCCCAGAAGTGCACCGGAATCGCGTGATCCGCCCACGGATCGTCGAGTTGATCGCAGCGATCGCTCGCAAAGACCAGTTCCACACCCAGCCGCTTCGCTGCCTCGCCGAACGATCGAATCTGGTACCCGGTCGTTGTTGCCAGCAGGAGGACGCGGGTCATATCACGTCAGTCTGCTCCGGTCCCGGCTCCGCGCAGCAATACCACGCCTCGGTCATGTAGGCCGGGGTCAGACCCGGGGTCAGACCCCGGGTCAGACCCCGGGTCAGACCCGCGACGGCGTACGCGGTTTCTGCGATCGCCGCAAAGGCTTCTGTGCGCGAAGTCTGCTTACCCGCGATACGCATGACCGCCGTCTGCAATGCGTCCACCCGCGAATCGCGGTGACGCCACGGCCACGTCAACGACGCTGGATTGAAGGGCTCGACGTGGTCTCTGATTTCGGGTAGTTCGAGCAGCTTCGATTCTGCGGTCACCAGCAGACGGATCGCCAACTGGATCGGCGCGACGGCTTCGATGAGCTCGAGCCGCTCGAGTTCATTAAGCAACTCGATGTAGCTTTCGACCGTCGTCCACGGAGTGAACGGCACGAAGGTGGGGGCGAGCGCAACTCCGGCTGCGCGGCACACGTCTACTGCTCGTTCGAAGTCAGCGCGCGTGTGCCCCTTCTGCAATTTCATCAGCACCTCGTCGTCGATGGACTCGACGGCGCTGGTGATGAAAAGACAGCCGGTGTCCTTGAGCAACGGCAGCACGTCTGCATGCGCGAGCAGATGCTCGATCTTGATCGTGACGTCGTAGGTCAGCTGCGGAAACTCCGCCGCGACACGCTCCACAAGACGACGCGCATGTGTTGGGCCGTTGAAGAAATCAGGGTCGCCGAATGTAATGTGCTCGGCGCGCGCAGCGACATGTGCGCGAATATCCTGCATCACGACCTCGATCGGCACCGCCTTGAAGCGGCCCTGGTAGACCGGCACGACCGGGCAATGCCGGCATAGATGCTTGCATCCCCGCGTCGCATCGGTGCTGCCAACGAGTCGCCGCGTACCATCGGGCATCTGCAGCGCCGCATAGCGCGTCAACGGAAGCAGCGTCGTGCGGTCCGGTTGAATGAACTGGATGGATTGACTGCTTGATTGGCTGTTGGGAGTTGGGCGTTGGGCGTTGACAAGCCCCAACAACTCGAGTTCGGCGTCAGGCCCCAGCACTCGTGCGCCGCGCTCCTCGAGCCAGGCGCGATTGAGGGGGGCATACAGGCCGTAAGCTGCCAGCCGTGCATCCGGATTGACGGCTCGCACCTGCTGCAGCAGCGGAGCCGCCAAGCGTGTGGCCGTGTGCATCGGCAGGTAGAACGCGACCAGCGAAGCTGCGCGAATGTGCTCGTCATTGAGTGGCTCGCGCGACGTATCCACGCAGTCCACGTCCACGCCTGCCTGGCGCAGCATCGCGGCTGGGGCAGCCAAACCGAGCGGCTGGCGACCCAGGTCATACGTCGAAATCAGCAGAGCCCGCACGCTTTCATTGTTCCACGTTATCCTTGCCGACGTGCAGCAGACCTCTTTGGCGACGACACCGGACACCGGCTTCTTCGGACACCCGCGCGGCCTGTCCACACTCTTCTTTACGGAGATGTGGGAGCGTTTCAGCTACTACGGCATGCGCGCCTTCCTCATCCTCTACATGGTGGCGCCGGTGGC
>DAINQP010000101.1:0-20309 GCA_036742665.1 Vicinamibacterales bacterium
TCATTGCGCGGCCACGGAGGCGAGTTCGGCGCCGATGCGCTCCACGTCCTGATCGACGGCGAGGGCAGCGAACACGTCTTCGAGCGAGGCGGCATGCACCATCTCGCGCAGCCGCGTCACGGAGTCGTGCGCCACAACATGCCCCTTGTGGAGGATCACGACGTCGTTGCAGATTTTCTCGACCATGTCCATCTCGTGCGAGCTGTAGATGATGGTCTTGCCACGCGCGGCGAGCGTCATGACGAGGCGACGAAGAATCAACGTGAAGGCGACGTCGAGACCGGACGAGGGCTCATCGAGAATGATGATGTCGGGATCGTGGAGCAACGCGGCTGACAGGAGGACTTTCTGCCGCATGCCTTTTGAGAACGCCGACATCGGCGCCTCGGTGTCGTGCTCGAGTCCGAAGAGCTCCAGATATCGGGTGATGCGCTGTGTGAGTGTGCGCTGCTCGATGCCATGCAGCCCGCCGACGAGCTCGAGATATTCGGGCGCCTTCAGATACGCGTAGAGCCGAGGCTCTTCAGGTACGTATCCGACGAGTCGCTGATAGTCGAGCAGTTGTGGCTGGATGTCTTCGCCGTGCCATCTGATCTGGCCACGTGACGGCCGAAGCAATCCGATGAGCATCTTGACCGTGGTGCTCTTGCCAGATCCGTTGGGTCCCAGCAAGCCGACGACCTGGCCCGGCCGAGCCGAGAGGCTGAGCATGCGTACCGCGGCGACTCCACGATAACTCTTGGACACGTCGATTACATCGAGCATGCGTCAGCTCCCGCGCGCGGAGCGCGCCAAAAGACACTGCATGGCGAACCGCTAGTTAGACACCGATTCGATGTGAAAGTTCTGCCTCGCCCTTACACGATTCCGTACAGCGCAAGCACTTCCTGCAGAACCGCGCCCAAGTACAAGCCGCCGAGACCCATGACGATCCGAGGCCAGCGGCCTACGGTCCGAGCAGGGTCGATTACACGTCGCCGTTCAACGACGAGGGCGGCGTGACAGCGGGCACGGATGCGATCGCCACTCGAGGGATCGAGCCGGCCGGAGGGAAGGCGGTCAAGCAGCTGCAGCAGTGGATCGGTCATGGCGTCACTTCTTTCAACACGGGTGTCGCAGGTCGAGTCTCGGCGTCGAGTGCGTTCGCCAACGTCGCCCGCGCGCGATGGAGGCGTTGCCGCAGCGCTTCGGGCGTGATGCCGCAGACGTCGGCCGCATCCGAGTGATCGAGTCCAGCGACACCCACGAGCAAAAGCACCTCGCGCGAGGCTGGTGGCAACGAGGCGAGTACCCGCTCGATGCGCCGCTCGAGTTCGTTGGCCGCGGTCGCCTCAAATGGCGACGACCGGTGGACACTGATGGGCCACAAGGCCATGAGACCAACCGCCGCCGAGTCTTCAATCATCCGAGACCGGACGTAGCTCACATGCAGGTTGCGTGCGACCGTAAAGAGCCAGGGTCCCAGGCGAGTATCAGGGCGCAATCGGCCGGCATGCTTCACCAGTCGTAGCCACGTCTCTTCGAGCAGATCTTCAGCGACGTGATGGCGACGGGTCAGGCGCAGCAAAAAGGTGAACAGCCGGACATTGAAAGCGTCGTAGATGGTATCGAAGGCCGCCTCATCGCCAAGGCCCAGCCGCTCGACCAGGGCCAACTCGGTATCCCGATTCATTGGAGTCATAACGCACGACTCGCCGTCGCGTGACATTCCTGATTCCAGTCACGCAAGCCGGCCAGGCGCGTTATATACCTCAACATGGAAACACTGCGTAACGTCAGCCTGTTTGGTCTGCTGTCGCTCGTGCTCACGTTGACTCCGCTCGTCATGGCGCTCGCGTACGTGGTTCGCCCGAGCGAGCGACGCCTGGCGCTGATGCGCCCGCTGTCGCTGGCCGGGCTCTTTGCGGCACTGACCGGGGCCGCCCTCGGCTTCATCAACGTGCTTCGCTACATTGGCATCAAACGGGAAATCACGATCGAGTTTGCCGCGATCGGGGCCGCGGAATCGATGGTGGCGCTGTTTGTCGGGTTTGCCTCTCTGACTGCGGCGTGGCTGCTGGTTGCGGCTGGAATGGGACGTCAAACCGATTGAGCGGCGGGCCCAAGAGCAAGGGCCGCCCTACGAGCAAGACCTGCCCTACGAACGATTGTCAGCGTAGGCGGGGTCCTGTTTTGTGGACCCGGCGGCGTCCGTCGATCGGAACAGCAGCGCGAAGAGGACGAGAACGGCGGCGGCGCCGGCGGCCGGCACGAGCCAGATACGATCCCACGCGTGGCCGTCAGTCACGCGGAACGCATCGACGACGCGGCCCGAGGACCAGGAGCCGATGAACATGCCGACTCCAAGCGTGACGAACGCAATCAGTCCCTGCGCCGCGGCGCGCAAGTCGGACGGCGCGCGGCTATCGACGTATATCTGGCCGGTGACGAAGAAGAAGTCGTAGCAGATGCCGTGGAGCAGGATGCCCCCGTACAGCATCCATACCTGGGGGCCGGGATTGCCGTACGCGAACAGCACATATCTCGTCGCCCAAGCCGCCATGCCGACGAGCAGCATGTACTTCACGCCAAGACGCTTGAAGAACCATGGCATGACCAGCATGAAGCCGATCTCCGACATCTGGCCTAACGTC
This sequence comes from Vicinamibacterales bacterium, assembly GCA_036742665.1. Lineage (GTDB taxonomy): Bacteria > Acidobacteriota > Vicinamibacteria > Vicinamibacterales > UBA2999 > Gp6-AA40. The sequence continues at coordinate 2,634 of DAINQP010000101.1, forward strand.
ATTTTGCCCGCCGCATTGCTCACGCCGATCTCATTGAGAAACGGATTCGCGAATGCGTAATAGAACTGCAGCGGGATGCAGACGAGAAACGAGCCCAGGACGAAGACGGCAAACGAGCGCTCGCGCAGCAGCTGGAGCGCGTCGAGACCGAGCACGTCGCGAAGGGTGGCGCGCCGCGTCCCTTGCGGTGGTGTGTGAGGCAGGACAAGACAGAAGAGTCCCAGCGCGATTGAACCAGCCGCAGCGATTCGCAGGGGAATCGCCGTCGCCTCGAATCCGAGCGTGCCGATGAAGAGCCCGGCCACGATCCAGCCGATCGTCCCAAGCACTCGGATCGACGGAAACTCGCGTTCAGGATTTGTCATCTGCCGGAATGACAACGAGTTGCTGAGGGCCAATGTCGGCATGTAGCACAGTGCGTACGCGAGGAGGACGGCATAGAAGGGTCCGAACCGGGTTTGGGTGGAGGCCAACAGCAGAATCAGCCCGCCGGCAACGTGCAACATCGCGAGAATACGTTCGGTCGCCAGGAATCGATCGGCGATCATACCAACGAAAAACGGCGAGATCATCGCCGCGAGCGCCGTCGTCCCGGCAACGAGGCCAATCTGTTCGCCAGTGAAGCCGAGCGTCTGTCCGAGCCAGGTGCCGAGCGTGACAGACCACGCGCCCCACACGAAGTACTGAAGGAACATCAGTACGGACAGCTTGAGGCGAACGCTCAGCGTCAGCCGACTTCGCTGGCCCGGCGCTTCGGCGGGCGAAGTCATGCGGTGATCTCCGGCCTGGTGTCAACGGTGGTCCAGACACCGCCGCGACGATGGCTGTCGAGAATGGCATCGACGAGACACGCCGCACGGTAGCCGTCTTCGAAAGTGGGGAACGACGGCCGCTCATCAGGCGTAGGGCTGGTCCTTTCCGCCTTCGCCAAGGCTCCGGCGGACCGCCGTAGCTCGCCTTCGCCGAACGGAGGCTGGTCGGACCGGCCAGTGATTCGCGCGTACACGTCCGCGATGACGTTGCGGAACGCGTCACTCCACGCTTCTTGATGGCCGGCCGGCAGGTGCGCATAGCGCCGCGCCTCGGATCCAACCAGCGCCGGGTCTTTCAACAGGACCTGATTCGCCGCATGGCGGCGTCCGATCCACAGCTCGTTCTGGCGCTCCTGGAACCAGCGCAGCGACGCCGTCGCGCCGTTGACCTCGAACCACAGATCGTTCTTGTGACCGGCACAGACCTGGCCGACGGTCACGCAGCCCTTCATGCCGTTGTCGAACCGCACGAGCACCATCGCGAGATCTTCGCTGGTGATCACGACCGGTTCGCGATGGCTCGTGCCACCGCCTGAAAACGCTTCGGTCGCTTGCAGCGGTTTGAGCCTGGTCGAGACGACAGTCGTGAGATCGGCGAGCACGTGCGTGATCCGCTGACCGGTCACGTGCTGAACGAGATCGCCCCAGTGCGTGCCGATATCGCCGATCGCGGAACTGGCCCCGCCCTTCTCCGGCTCGAGTCGCCACGAGAAGTCTGTGGGTTCGAGCAGCCAGTCCTGAAGGTAGCTGCCGTGAACGAAGTGCAGTGCACCCAGGTCGCCGGCGGCGATCATCGACCGCGCCTGCTGGACCAGCGGGTTGCCGCGATAGTTGAAGGTGACCGCATGCACGACGCCAGCGCGTGTCGCGGCGTCGAGCAGGCTGCGGGCCTCGGCAGCAGTCATCGCCAGCGGCTTGTCAGAGACAACGTGTTTGTGATGGGTGAGCGCCGCCATGATCACCGGCGCGTGCAGATAATTGGGCGTCGTGTTGTGCACGACGTGTACGTCCGGATCGCGCGCGAGCGCTTCGTAGCTGCCGTAGGCCTTCGGCACCCCGAGCGCGTCGGCCTTTCGTCGCGCCGATTCCTCAGTACTGCCCGCGACCGCAACGACGTCGACGAAGCCAAGTCGCCGCACCGCATCAATGTGGTGCACGCCGACAAAGCCCGGGCCGACGAGGCCCATGCCGATCCTCGGCCGTGTCATGCGAGTACCTGCTTGGCGTAAGCCAAGCAGGTTTTCACTTCTTCGACCGGACCTGCGGTCCCGCGATGCTCGTACTCCACGTACGCGCGAATCGGCCACTTCTCGCGCTGGAGCAGTTGCAGCACGTCGCGAATCGGTGTGTCGCCTGCTCCCCAGGCCACGTTGTCGCCCTGATCTCTCTTGCGGTCCTTGATATGCAGGTTCGTCACCTCGGCGTGATGTGCCTTGAGAAACGCCACGGCGTCATAGTTCGCCGCGCTGAAGTGCCCGATATCGAGGTTGACCTTGAAGTACTTCGACAGCGTCTGTGCTGCCGCGAAACTCTCGGGAGTGGCAAACTCGTTCGGGTCTTTGGTGTTCGAATGGTTGTGCATCGCGACCACCATGCGATGCTTTTCGGCGAACGGCGCGATCTTCTTCGCGGAGTCGAGCGTTGCTGAGGCCGTGATGATCTCGGCGCCGAGCGCCTTGGCGATCACGAACCCGCGATCGATTTCCTCGTCGCTGAAGCGGACGTCGGGGCTGTAGTTGTAGGCCCAGATGCGAATGCCGGCCGCGTCGAATGTTCTGCGGATTGCCTGGAAATGATCGAGCGGCGTCTCGACGCGCCACCGTCGAAGATCGTCACGCACTTTCTGCCGCTGGTCTGGAGTGACGTTGGCGCCGCGTCCGAATGGCGAGGCGGGCTCAATCTGCGGCGCCCACAGCTCGCATTCGGTGAAGCCGCATTCGGTCATTCCTTTGATGAGTGGTCCGACCATGTCGCCTCCAGCGGAACGGGGCAGGTCGCGCAGGGAGTACGTCTGCACGCCGAGCCGGACTCCACCAATCGTCTGTGCGCGGCTGAGCGTGGGCAGCGCGAGACTCGAGAGCGTCAACAGGCCGAATTCACGACGTGAATACATAAGGCCCTCAGTAGAGCGAGAACGCGTACAACGTGTCGCCAGCCGCGACGAGCACATGCTGTTTGCCGCCGACCAGATACGTCTGCGGCGCATTGCTCACGTTCGCCGCCAGCCGTGAGTGCCAGACTGGCTTGCCGGTGGCCGGATCGAACGCGACGAAGTTGCCGGAGACGTCACCGCCAAACAGCAGTCGTCCTGCCGTGACGAGCAGGCCGGGACCACCGCGTCCGTCCGCGCCAGCCGTGCGGAATTTGTGCTTCCAGACGATCTTGCCCGTCTTGTAATCGATCGCCGAGATAGAGGTGCCGCCGCCTCCGACGCCGACCTCCTCTTTGCCGCCGAGTCCCATCGCGCCGCGCGGATCGAGCTCGGTGAGGTAATACATCGCGTAGTTCTCGGCGGTCGGGACGTAGAGGAGACCGGTGTCTGGGCTGAATGCTGCCGGCGGCCAGTTTGTGGCGCCGCCGTTGGCCGACGAAACGAGTGCGCCACCAACGTGATGATCCTTCGCGGGATCGCGAACCGGCTGGCCTTTGTCATTGAGGCCCTTCGCCCAGTTCACCGTCCCGGAAAATTGACTCGTCACGAGCCGCTCGCCGGTGCGGCGATCGAGCGTGAAGTAGTAGCCGTTGCGGCTCGCCGTCACCACCAGCTTGCGCGGCTTGCCGTCGATGGTGCCGTCAACGAGGACTGGTGTCTGCGCCGAGTCCCAGTCGTGCATCTCGTGCGGCGACGTCTGGAAATACCAGGCCATCTTGCCGGTGTCCACATTCACGGCGACGATCGCGCAGGTGAACAGATTGTCGAGACCTTCGCCGCGCGGCGCCGACATGTACGCCGGTGTCGGGTTGCCGGTCCCGAAGATATAGAGGCGCGTCTCCGGATCGTAGGCGCCCGGCAGCCACGGATGTCCGCCGCCGTTGCGCGCCGCATCGAGATCCTTCCACGTCTCCAGTCCCGGGTCTCCCGCGTTCATCGGTACGCTATAGAACTTCCACTGCAACTCGCCGGTCTCGGGATCGAACGACTGCAGGAACCCGGGTGAATCGAGATCGTTGCCGGTGCCGACGATGACGTGGTTTTCGACGACGACTGGCGCCGAGGTCAGGAAATACTGCTGGTTGAAGTTGGCAATCTCCTTGTGCCAGCGCTCTTTGCCGGTGCGCGCGTCCAGCGAGATCAGGAAATCGTCCGGCGTGACGAAGAACAGATAGGTCCTCCACATCGCCGCGCCGCGATTGCCGATGTGGGTGCCGCCGCGGGTGCGCCAGAAGTAGCGCCACAGCAAATGGCCGTCCTGGGCGTCGAGCGCCCACACGTTGTCCGGCGCCGTCACATACAACACGCCGTTCACCGACAGAATCGAGCCCTTGACCGTGGTCGCGCCCACGAACTCGTTCTCGCCAACGCCGCCGGCGATGACGTCAGGTTGCCGAGGACCAAACGGCGCCGGCACGACCGGACCGCCCGGCCCGGCCGTCAATCTCGTCGTCCACGCCAGCGTGAGATTCTTGACGTTGGATTGGTTGACGAGCGTCAGCGAGCTGTAGCGCCGTCCGGAGTAGTCGCCTGAATACGTCGGCCAGGACTCGCCGAGCGGCTTCAGGATGTCCGCGGGATTCAGGCCGTTCTCTTGTGCGACGAGCAGCGACGCGGCCGCCCCCCAGGCGAGACAGAGCAGACGGAGCCTCATTTGAGCGTCACCAGAAAAGCCGTCACGTTGTGAATCTCCGCGTCGGTGAAGGTGGGCAGCAATTCTCGATGTGCGACGAGGGGATCCTTGACGTCTACACTGGTGCCATCGGTCGTACGAAATGCGCGCCGCGCGCCATCGGCGGGTCTGATCGCGACGAAGAAGTCATCGACGCGCTCGAGCTCGCCTTCGAATTTCTGTCCTGAGGGTAACGTCACCACCGCGGTCGGCGGTCGCGAGCGCACCGGCATCGGTCCGCCGCCGCGACCGAGTGTGCTGCCGGGCATCAGCCACGATTGTTGCAGCATCCGCGGATCCGCGATGCGCGTCGCGAGTCCCTGCAGGTCGCCAGTCGTCGAATGACACGAGGCGCATTTCGTTTTGAAAGCGGCTTCGCCCGCGGCCGCATTGCCGACGACGATGGTCGCCGGACGTTGACGTGACGTGTCGTAGCCGGCGACGGTAAAGGAATGCAGGAACGCCGAGAGGTCGGCGATCTGATCTCTCGACACGGGAAAGTTCGGCATGCCACGGTCAGGGCGGCCGGCCTGTACGACAGGGCCGATCAATTCACCGTTCTTGTCGTCGAGCACGATGGCTGAGCGCAGCAAGCTGGGACCGCTCGCGCCGCCGCGAGTATCGGCGCCATGGCAGAACGCACAATTAGTGCTGTAGATGTTACGGCCGCGCTCGATAACGGCCGGATCGCCGGGCGCGCGCGCTGGATACGCGCCGATGACGGCGCCCCCGATTCTGCCGCCCTGCCCCGACGTAGCCGGCGGCGACGTCGGGCGCCCGGCGGCGGGTGGTTGCTGCGCGCCCGCCGCTTGTGTGGCGGCTACCGCCACGGACCACGTGAGGACGATCCCGAGCGTGATCAGGTGTATGTAACGCATTTCACGGCCGGCACATCTTAGGGCGCGGTGAGCCACGGCCGCAACACCGTGGACCACAGCTGGTACCCCTGCGGCGACAGGTGGAGGCCATCCTCGACAAACAGCTCACGGCGGGGTTTCTCGTCCCAGCCGAGCATCAGCGTGTCGAAGTCGATGAACGCCAGTCGATCGTCGCGTTCGCAGTAGACGCGCATGATCGTGTTGGCCATACGCATGCGATCGATCTGCGTCCATCGCAGCAGGCTCGGCTTGAGGGCGATGAGCAGGATCCGCGTCTGTGGCAGCCTGGCATGCACCGCTCGCGTAAACCGCTCGAACTGGATCGCGACATCTTCCGACGACCACCCGCCACTGATGTCGTTGTCACCCGAGTACACGACGACCAGCCGTGGTTCATAGGGGATGACGATGCGATCGACATAGCGCACGGCGTCGACCATGTCGGAGCCGCCGAAGCCGCGGTTGATGATCTTCAAATCAGGGAAGTACGACGCCGTGTCCCAGCGACGGATCGTCGAGCTCCCGGTGAAGACAATGCCGCCTTTCTGCGGTGGAGAGATCTTGTCGGCGGCTTCGAAGGCAGCGATGTCCTTCTCCCATCGGTCCACTGTCCCGTCGACTCGGCTCGGGACAACTTGTGCCCCGACGGAAGAGGCGCAGAGCACGGCCAGTACCACAAAAACGGCTGGGCGCATCGCCGAGAGAGTAACATCAAAGGCATGCGTTACCTCGTCACCGCGCGTGTGAAGCCGGGACGCCGGAGGGCCCTGGATACGGCCATCGATAACGGCACGTTAGGGGCGGGCTCGATTGCCGGCGACGAGTATCTCGACAACATGGCGCAGGCCCGCGCGCTGCAGGATGGCACGGTGAAATGGGTCGAGACGTGTTTTTGCGCGACGCCGCTCGAAGAGGAGCGGCCGTATTGGGAGTCCTACTTCGATCTGCTCAACGTGAAGGACGCTCACGCCCGCAGCAAGTGCCGGCACGAGAACGGCACAGAGTACTGGGCGTGCTCCAATTGCGACTGCACTGAACGGCTCGAAGCCAGGCTCCAGACCATGGGAGACGCCTTCCGTCAGCGGCGGCCCTGAACGTGGTCACCGCGCGCGCACACACGCACTCGCGCGAGTGGTGGCTCGTAGCCGGTTTGTTGATCGCCGCCTTCCTTGCACGCGGGCCACTCTTTCTCTCTGTGTTTCCTCCCTTCGAGGGATGGGACGAATATCAGCATCTCGCCTACATCGAACATCTCGATGAGACCGGCACAATTCCCGTCTTTGACGAGAGCTGGGTTTCGGGTGCGCTGCGTCCGCTGTTGACGGCGGAGCCGCATTCTCAATGGGGCGGCGACCAGGTGCGACAGTGGGGCGCACGCTCCTATTCGGAATACTGGAACTCGCCACCGACCGCAGATGCGCCTCGTGCAGCGCCTTCTTTGATCCGGCTGTATCAAGCGCAGCAGCCTCCGCTGGCCTACCTCGTCTCGTTGCCTATTTGGCGCGCATTGCGGACGGCACACCCGTTGGAAGCGATTTACGCGATCCGGACGATGAATCTGCTGCTCGTTGCAGCGGCGCTCGTGCTGTTTGCTGCCGCCCTGATACGGCTGGTGCCGGAATTCGGGCCGCGCGTCGCCGTTCTGGCGTTGGTGTGCCTGTATCCGCTGTTCTTTCAGAACGTCGCTCGCGTTGCCAACGATGCGCTCGCCGTTGCCACCGGCCTTGCGGGGATCAGTCTGCTGGTGCTCGCCGATCGGGGCACGCTGCTCACGCGTGGCCTGCTGGCAGCCGGCTGCATTGCGTTGAGTGTCTGGACCAAACAAACCAGCCTCACCTTGATTCCCGCGCTCGTCCTCGGTCTGTCAGTGATCGGGTGGGCGCATGGACTATCTGCGGGTCGGCTCTGGCGCGTGACCATCAGTGCGATGGTTGTATTTCTCCTCCTCGTCGCGCCGTTGTGGATGTGGAGCTACCAGCACTACGGGACGATCATCACAACACAGGACTCCATTCAGCTCACGGCACGGGGCTCGGTCGTCTCCGCCCTTGCGACTTCGTTTGTCAACCTGTCGTGGCTTGAGCTTATTGACACACTCTTTGTTCCCGGACGGCCCTGGGTCGGTGGATGGAGCTTTCTGGCGATGCCCGACGCGCTCGCCCTGCTTCACCGGTGGTACTGGATCATGCTGCTGACGGCGGCCGCACTCGGTGCGGCGTTGGCCATACGCCGGCGCGCATCGTCGGTCGGTGGCTTGGCGTCCGGTCTCCGCGCCGATGACGGCATCGTGGCCCGATTGGTCGTATGCGCAACAGTCGTGGTGTTCACTGCGTTGGGCATGACCTATCACGGCATTCTGAGCAACGCTGTGTTCGGGCGGACGATGACCACTCCGTGGTACTTCATGACGGCGCTGCCGTTTCTGTTCGTGCTCGTCGTTCACGGGCTCAACGCGATCAGCCGCCGGCTCGCGACGGCGGGCGCCGCGGCGCTGGCCGTGCTGTTTGTCGTGATCGATCTGTACGGCACGTGGGTCCAGATGCCGGCGACGTATGCAAATACCACAGACACCGCCCTCCAGTGGTCGCGCCTTACTGCGATTCACCCCGCGATTCTGAGCGGCGATCTGCGGTGGGTGTTCCTGGCGCTGCAGCTCGGCGCGCTGTGCATGGTCGGCGCCGCGCTGCCGCACGTCTCACGACATCGCGCACGTCCTGCGCCTGACGCCGGCGGTTTACCCGCGTTTGAAGACGCGGCCCATATCCAACCCGAACTCCGGCTTCGATCGCGGTCCCGAGATCTTGATCGGGAAGCGTGAGCCGCCGCCCGGACGACGGAAGAAGGGCTGCGCCAGACGGGCGAGGAACGACTTGAAGCCGCTCGTCATGTCGGCCAGGCTGGCGTCGACGAGCAGCTCGCCCTTGAAGTCCAGCGCCTCACTGTGCAGATCGTACAGGCCGGCGAGCTGCACTTCCGCGCCCGGGATGGTGAACGTCAGCTCCTTGAAATCGATCTTCGCGCCTCGCATGACGAAGCGGCCACGCATGTTCGAGACGACGCTCGGACCCGATTCGGACGGCTCCGCGTCTTCCTTGCCACGCGCGCGCAGACTGAGCGCCTCAATGCGCCGCTGCACGTCGATGTTGCTGAAGCGCGCCTGCCCGAGACGGAATCGTCCATTCAGATTCAAGCGATCGATGACATCCTGCTCGCCCGCCGGCAACAGGAACGTCGTCGTCAGCTCCATACGTCCGGTCATCGGCGCCTTCGCGGCCTTGACCGCCAGCCGGAGCACGTCTTCGATGCGTGCGTCGCGAATCTGTATGTCGAGTGCGACGTGCCGGCCTTTCACGTCGCGCTCACGGATGACCGCGCCGGACGCGACGATGTTCGATTCCCCGAGCTTGGCATCGACGCGGTCGAGCCAGGTGTCGCCGTTGGTGCCGTCCACGATGGCCTTGAAGCGCGTGAACAACGGGACCGGCTGATTGGCGAGGTCGATGGAGAAGTCAGGGGTTTCCGTCTGTCCATCCACTTCGATGCGTTCCAGCGTGCCGCGATACTGGCCGACCGACGACAGAATGCCGGCGATGCCTTTGATGTCGTTGAGATTGGCGTTGCGGAACGAGTACTCCCCGCGAATCGGCGTGAGCGTCGGCTCCTCGGACAGCCACGGGCCGAAGATCCCCGTCGTCTCGACGCGGCCGCGCGGGATGGCATTGGTGACACCCGCCTGAAACCGCGAGCCTTCCGGCAACCCGAAGCCGCGCATGATTAAGTCGTGAATCTCGAAGACGCGCGGCAGCTTGTTCGGCTGCCGCGTGGCGATCTCGAGTCGCGCATCTTTCGAGACGATCTCATCAATCACGATGGATGACGGCTCCGCGCGGCGCGGCTTGGCCGGGTTGTCGCTATCGAGTGAGGCTACGGCGGGCTTGAAACCACCAGGCGGGATGCGAACGTCTGTGCCGCCTAGCGTGACATTGCCGAGTTGAACGCGCGGCCCAACTAAGCCACTGAACGGTGCACTTGCCTCGAAGGAGTTCACCGACACCAGCGGCGGCAGTGCGGGATCAGCATTCCGCAACTGGATGCGCAGACCGGTGCCGGTAATCGTCGGCCGCGGGTAGAGGGACACCATTGCGGAATCGACGTCCACGCGCGAGGCGAATCGATTGCTGACCGCAGAGATGAGATGGGCGCGAACCCGTTCAGGACGTACCGTCCACACGAACCACGCCGCTGCGCCCACGACAAATAACAGGGCGAGCACGCCGGCAATCAGGAGGAGCCGTTTCATTGGGAGGTGGCCTTATCTTTCACCACTTCGATCTCGTGGGGCCATTACGCGGACACATACCTCAGGCGTCCACAAATGAGCAGGCACCTCGTCCAAGATGGTCAACGTGGTGTCTAAACGGGCGGAAAAGAGCATGTCGCCACGAGCACCCAGCCTCCGACCTTGCATCCGGCTTGCCATATTTGTGTTCCTGCGGCGGTCTCATCATCGTGTACGCGCCTACGAGCGCCGCTGCCGGCGGCGGCCGCCGCCGCCCGGCGATGTCGAGGCGCTGATCGAACCAGGCTGCTTTCGTTGTCTCGAACTGGCGCTCGCACGAGCCGGGGAGCGGCGGCAGACACCGCTCGCGTTCGAAGCGGCTGTGCTGCTCGCGCTTCGTGCCACCGAGCGCGGCATGCCGTCGGAGGAATGGATCGCGCGAGCACGCACCTATGCTGACCGAAATCCCGAGCGCGCCGAGTACCTCGAATGGCGATGGCGGTGCCGCCGGATCCACTCAGCGGGTTGCGTGATGATCTGCTCGTCGAGACGCAATTTCGCACCGGATTCAGCAGCGGCTGGCGAGCGTGGCCTCCTGGCGAGAAGTGCCGGAGTTCGTCGACGCGGACTTCGCGCTCGGTCGCTACGCGCTGCGCGATCGAGAATCGCCGAACCAGGATGAAGCACTGTGAGCAGATTTCGATCGGCCGCCAATACGTTTCCACATCGACGGCAATCCCGATGGCGGTCGGCAGTCTGTATCAGAGCTGGGAGGACTGGGCGAACGCGCTGATGGCATTCGACCAGCCGCTGGCGCTGCTGCCGTCGCATCCCGATGCGCGTCTCGGTCGCGTGATCAGCTTGTCCAACCTCGAACGTTATGACGAAGCCATCGCGTCAGCGACGGCGCTCATCGAGCCGGTCGCTGGCATTTCGGACAAGCCTCTTTATTGGCGGGCATGGAAGGACTTCAATATCCACAACAATGAGGCCGCGCGCGCCGATGCCGATCGCACGCGGACTCTGATGGTGAATCCCGCGGTGTTCCTGCTCTCCGGGCTGATCGAATGGCGATTGCTGCGGCGCGAGACCGCCGAGACAGAGTTTCAGGAAGCGCTGAAGATGGACTTCGGCCAATGCGAGGCCGCGTTCTGTCTAGAGGTGGCGTTCGGGCCGAGCTGCGCAAACTGCCGGAAGCCTTCGACCGAAGTCCGTTTGCGGCCCGGCGCAGCTGGCCGGCCGCTTCCCGCGCTTCATCTGTGAGTGGAAGCGTTCGACAGAATTCCGCAACCGCGAGTGAGAACGCACGGGTGCGGAGAAGGAGATCGGCCGGCGGCACGGTGCAGTGGTCTGCACACGCGGTGCCGTCAGACGTCGGCGTGAATGTCGATACGTTTCTGAAGTGGGATGACTGTGTGTTGCACTTCGTGCACCTACTTCGCACTTTACACTTTGCACTTTTTACTTCCTGCTGACCACTACCTCGATGTCGGTGATCGATTCGCCAAGCGCCACGCGAATCCGTCCGCTCGGGATCTCACGGCCCTGCTGCGTCACCCGCACGACGCGGAGCCCGGGGAGTTCGAAATCGTAGACGCCGAGCGCTCCATTGATCTGAAAGCGACCGTCAGCGCCGATCGCATTCTCCGAAATTGGATACAACGGCGAGACGGGCAGCAGCCGTTGCTTTAACGCAATGTGCCTCGCGCGGCTCGCCGATGGCACGCTGCCGTCATACACAACACGACCCTCGACGATACCCGGTGTACCCAGCCGGAGTTCGAGATCGTCCACTTCATCGACGTTGATCTCGGTCGTGACGACACCAGCCAGCGCGCCCCGATTCGAGTCGGCCCGCGCGAGCAGGACCACCGTGCCGCGCGCGACGCCGGTGATGTGAAACAGGTCGCCAGGCTCCGGGACCGTCCATAAACCCGAGCGCTGCGCGGTCAGGTTCGCGTACTCAATGACGATGTTCTCGGCAGTCGTGTGCTCGGGCCACGAGATACGGCCGGAGATCGAATGGCGCTCGCCCGGCATGAGCCAGGTGTCGATGCCGTCGACGGGAATGCCTTCGAAGACCGTGACGGTCTCGGCCGCGGCGATGCTGGTCGAACCAGGGTAGAGCGTTGGCTCGAAGAACGGGCGAGTCGCCGAAGACGACTCGGGGGCGCGCCGTTCGGCGTTGGCACGCATCCGATTCGGATCGGTCGAGGTGCTTGGCAGGATGAGGACGAGATACTCGCCGGGTGGAAGTCCGGTGATTCGGTAGCGACCATTCCATTCGGCGACAGTGCGCGTGTCTTCGAGCGGCACATACGTGGCGCCACGACGCACCGCCGCAAACACCAGCACGTCGGGTGCGGGAATGCCGTCTGGCTCGGCGATGCGGCCGGCGATGCTCGATTCACGGTAGAGGATCAACTCGACATGCGCGGCCTGCTCGCGATCGCGAAGCATTAGTTCTCGGCCGGTGTCGAATCGTTCAGCGGACGCAAGGAGTGGCTGCCGGTCCGTGTAGCCGGTCTTCGAGGCCGACACGCGATATCGGCCTGCGGCCAGACCCTCGACGGTGAATGCACCCTGTCGATCGGTGGTGAGCGTCAGCGGGGCGCCAGCCGACGGAGCGAGTCGGGTCAGCGTGACCGCTGCATCGGCGATTGACCCTGCTGCCACCGACACCACGCGTCCCGAGATGCGGCCGGATGCTGCGGCAGCCGCCGCCGGTTGCGCGTCGGCGGTGCGGGCAAGCAGCGTCCAGGCCAGAAGGCCGAATGTCAACGCAACGTGAGCCGACATGCGGTGCATTGTAAACAAGTGAGGCCTGCCTCGGGAAAGCCCGTGGCGAAGGCGGGCGCCCATACAATCGGGACGTGCGAACCAAAGTAGCCATCGTCGTCGCGGCCCTGCTGTGTGCCTTTGCGCCGGTGAGCCCTCGGTTCATCGAACGGTGGTATGCGACCGGTGTGTATCCGCGCATCCAGCAGGTGCTCACGCCGATCTCGAACGTGATTCCGTTTGCGTTGTTCGATGTGTTGACGATTGGCGCTGCCACCCTCGTGGTCGGTGCGATCGTTCGCGCGGTCCGGCGTGCACGGCAGACGCGGCGATTCTCAATACTGCTCGTGACGCTGGGGAACCTTGTCGTTGGCGCCGCCGTGGCGTACCTGATGTTTCTGTTCTTGTGGGGGTTCAACTATCGGCGGATGTCGATGGCCGAGCGCCTTGTGCTCGACGGGGCGAGGCCGACGCCCGATGCCGCCCGCGCGCTCGGGCAGCGGGCTGTACAGGAGTTGAACACGCTGTATGAGGCCGCGCACGCGAAGGGAGATACGCCGCCATGGCGAGACGAGTCCATGCGTAGCGCGTTCGAGCGCGTACAGCGGTTTCTGACCCACGCCACGCCCGCGGTCCCTGGCCGTCTCAAAGCGACGATCTATGGACCGTATTTCCGATGGACGAGCGTGGACGGAATGGTGGATCCGTTTGCCCTCGAGGTGATGGCCAATCCGGATCTACTCCCAGTCGAGCGGTCGTTTGTCGCCGCGCACGAGTGGGCGCATCTGGCGGGTTATGCCGACGAGTCAGAGGCGAACTTCGTTGGATGGCTCACGTGTGTGCAGGGGGATGCCCGGGCGAAGTACAGCGGCTGGATGTTTCTCTACTGGCAGCTGAGTGGCGAGGTGAGCGCTGCCGATCGCACGCTGCTGGCGGCGATGCTCGAATCCGGTCCGCGTCGTGACATCGACGACATCGCGGAACGTCTGCGTCGCGGTCGCTGGCCGTTGCTGCAGCGATCCAGCTGGACGGTCTATGACCAGTATTTGAAGGCGAACCGGGTCGAAGCCGGGATACGAAGCTACGGGCTCGTCGTCACGCTGATTCTGCGCGCCCAATTCGATGAAGAGTGGAGGCCGAAGGTCAGGGAACCGACGCGCGACTGAGGCGATCTCGGATCGCAGCAGCAAGGCCATCGTCTCCTGGGAAGCCACGCGCGAGGATGCGATCGACGCCGGACGCATCGAGCTCCCGGATCGCAGCGTAGAGTCGCGAAGCGACAGTGGGGAGGTCGCGCTCGGAGCCGAGATAAGCGATCGTCGCGCGGCCACGATGACGCTCGACGTCCGACAACGCATCGCGATCCTCATCTGCTGCCATGATGCCGAGCCGCTGTCCGTTCGCCATCGACGTGCACGCATCGCGCACGAGGCGAGCGACTCCATCGCTCCCGTCATACGCCGTCAGCGGAGCGCGCGGTGAGTAGTGACGCTCCAGCAACCCCGGCGACTTCATGGCGGCCGACAACAGTGCCTCTGCCGAGCGGCGCTCGACGCGAGGAAGGATCTCGCGCAGCATGTCGATCGACACGGCACCGGGGCGCAGGATCGTCGGCACCTCTCCGGAGAGGTCGAGCACCGTTGATTCAACGCCGACCTGCGTGGCGCCACCGTCAACGACGAGATCGATACGGCCGGCGAGGTCATCGAGCACATGCGACGCGCGGGTCGGGCTTGGCCGCGAGAAGAGATTCGCACTCGGCGCGGCGACAGGAACCCCGGCGACGGTGAGCAGCGCGCGCGCGACTGGATGTGCCGGCACCCGAATGGCGACGGTGTTCAGCCCCGCGGTGACTTCATCTGGCACGCGCGATGACCGCAGCAGGACGAGTGTCAGCGGGCCTGGCCAGAAGCGCGATGCGAGCTGTCGGGCCGCATCCGGCACGTCGGCCACGAGGGCCTGCATGCGATCGACGGACTCGACGTGAACGATCAGCGGATCGTTGGCCGGACGCCCCTTGGCGTCGAACAACCGCCGCACCGCCGCGCGATCGAGCGCATGCACGCCGAGGCCATAAACCGTCTCAGTGGGAAACGCGACAAGGCCGCCGCGCCGAAGACACTCTGCAGCACGCGACAGCGCCGCGGGATCCGGGGTTCCCGGATCGACGCGAATCACATCCGTCATCACCTCCATCAAACCACTCGGCGTGGTGGCACGTCCAATCTGGCGGAGGGAGGACGATGAGTCTGTCACGATGGGGTCTGCTGTTGGCATTGGTCGGGCTGTCGATGGTCCCTGCGCTGGCCCAGACACGCGCAACGCGCTGTCTGCACGGCGACAACGAAACTGAAGTCCAGGCACAACGCCGGATCGAGGCGCTCGACGCCACAGACCTGATCAACCGCCTGATCGATCGACGGCCGCGAAACAGCGACTATCCGACCTGGGAGGCGCTGGGGAAGTCACCGATGGTCAACTCGTATCGCGGACTGGCAGGCGCGCGGGGAGATCTCGTGCGCAAGATCGAGTGGGGCGCCGATCAGCCGCTACCCGGCTGGCAGATCCACTACGTGGCTGCGCACGACGGTTATGCGTTCTCGCTCACCGATCTTCGCGACCCGTGCGAGCTCACGTTCGCATCGAACGATGCCGGCATGCTGATTCAGGGACGCCCAGCCGACCGCAGCGGTCAGGTCCGCGTGATCCCGCTCGACTCGACGCACTAGCATTCGTTACGATGCCCGTCGGATGTTCGAGGCGGCCGAAGTCGGAAGGAAACTCGAAAAGGAAATCTACAAGGCGCAGGTCCCGATCCTGCGCGCCGAGCTCCTCGACGCGCAGCAGCAGCTGCTGAACGCGCCGTTTCCGGTCATCGTGCTCTTTGCCGGCGTCGATGCCGCCGGCAAGAGCGAGACGGCGAGCCTCCTCAACGAGTGGATGGATCCGCACTGGATCGTCACCCGCGGCTATACCGACCCCTCATCGGAAGAATTCGAACGTCCTCGACTGTGGCGCTACTGGCGCGATCTGCCACCGCATGGTCGCATCGCGTTGTTTCTCAGCGCCTGGTACTCGTCGCCGATCCGCAACCGCGTCGCTCGCCGGATCAGCAACGCCGAATTCGACGTCCTCCTCGACGAAATCGCTGCCTTCGAACGCGCGCTCACCGACGATGGCGCGATCATCCTGAAGTTCTGGATGCACCTGGGCAAGACCGCGCAGAAGAAGCGGCTCAAGGCGTGGGAGAAGGATCCGCTTCAACGCTGGCGGGTGGGCAAGGATTCATGGCGGCACTGGCGGATGTTCGACAAGTTTGTCGCGGCTGCCGACCGTGCGATCCGCCACACCAGCACGGATCATGCGCCGTGGCAGATCGTCGAGGGCGAGGACGAGCGGTATCGCAGCGTCGCGGTAGGTACGGCGCTGCGCGATGCGATCCGCCGCGGACTCGAGCGCGTACCGGTGCGTCACCGCAGCGCGAAGCAGAAGATCACCCGCACGACCAAAGGACTTGGACCCGCCCTGGAGCGCCTCGAACGCGACTTCAACGTGCTCGATCGCCTCGATATGCGCCGGGGTCTCGACCCGAAGCGCTTCGACGAAGCGCTCGAACGTCAGCAGGGCCGGCTCAATCTGCTGCAACGCAAAGCCCAGAAGAACGGCATCTCCACGATTCTCGTGTTCGAAGGCTGGGATGCCGCCGGCAAGGGCGGTGCAATTCGCCGCATCACCGGAGCGCTCGATGCCCGCGACTACGAAGTGATCGCCGTCAGTGCGCCGACCGACGAAGAGAAGGCGCGGCACTATCTGTGGCGGTTCTGGCGCCGTCTCTCCCGCGCCGGCCGCATCACGATCTTCGACCGCAGCTGGTATGGTCGCGTGCTGGTCGAGCGCGTAGAAGGATTCGCGACCGACGAGGAGTACCGACGCGGCTACGGTGAGATCAACTACTTCGAGGAGCAACTGGCCGGACACGGCATCCTGCTGGTGAAGTTCTGGATCCACATCACCAAGGACGAACAGCTGCGTCGCTTCCGCGATCGCAAGCGCACCGAATACAAACGCTGGAAGATCACTCCCGAGGACTGGCGCAATCGCGGCCGCTGGGGCGATTACACGTTGGCGGTGAATGAGATGGTCGCGCGCACCAGCACGCGCGTCGCACCATGGACGCTCGTCGAGGGCAATGACAAGTATTTCGCGCGCATCAAGGTCATGAAGACGCTCGCCGACCGGATGGAGAAGCGGTTGAAGAAAACGTAGTGACCGCCTTCAGGCGGACCGTGAAGTCCGGCTGAAGCCGGACACTACAAGGGGATCCGCAGCGTCGCGCGTACGCCGCGCTCGTCGGCGCGGTTCTCGAGCGTCACCAGGCCGCCGTGCCCTTCTGCAATCTGCCGGCTCAACACCAGTCCGATACCGGATCCTCCGGCCTTCGTCGTGAAGAACGGGACGAACAGGTTCCCCGTATTCTGCAGACCTGGGCCCTCGTCATCGATCCGCACTTCCAGCATGTGGTCGCTCGAGAACCAGCTGGTGGTCACGCCTCCGCCGGTTTCGAGCGCTGCATCAACGGCATTGCGCAGCAGATTGATCAGTAGCTGCTCGAGCTGATCCGGATCGGCGGTGACGCTGATGTCCTCGGCGGTGCTCACACCAACCGGCAGCCGCGTTTCGAGCGACACGACACGGCGCATCAGCGGACTGAAATCGACCGGCCGGCGGCTGGGTGCGGGCAGTCGCGCGAGCCGAGCGTAGGCGGAGGTGAACCGGCTCAGCGCGTCGGCACGCGATCCGATCACCGCTAGTCCACTGCGCATGTCATCGCGCCAGTCATCAGGCGGGCGCTCGTTGCTGAGCAGCGACTCGAGGCTGCCGGCAATCGACTTGATCGGGGCCAGCGAGTTGTTCAGCTCGTGGCCGATGACGCGAATCAGGCGGCGCCACGCCTGACGCTCCTGCTCGCGCAACGGTTGCGAGAGGTCGGACAATGCCACCAATTCGTGCGGCGAGCCGCCTTGCCAGAACTTCGTCCGCCGGATCTCCCAGCGACCCACGCCGCCAGGGAAGCTGAGATCCTGAATCGTGGACGGGCTGAGGAG
>DAINQP010000102.1:0-20246 GCA_036742665.1 Vicinamibacterales bacterium
AGAGCGGCGAGGTCACGGGGAACTGTTTGGAAAAGTCCTTCCGCCAGACGAGGCGCCCCGTCTTCGCGTCGTGCGCGGCGATGTAGCAGTCCTCGCGTTTCGGAGCGCAGGCGCGGCCGGTGATCACCTTGCCCTCGATGACCATGGTGCCAGCGGTCAGCCGGCCTGACGACTTCGTCTCCCAGCGCAGCTCGCCGGTTCGCGCGTCGAGCGCCTCGATGAAGCCGTCCGCCGTGCTGTTGAAGACCATGTCCTCGTAGATGGAGATCGTCTTCGCCCTCGACGCGCCACCCGATGCCCGCTTGTGCTCCCAGATCTGCGCGCCGGTCGTCGCGTCCACGGCGCGGACGCCGTTGCCGGGCAGCAGGATGTACATCACGCCGCGATAGACGATCGGGATGCTCTCCTGCACGCCGCTGGGGAGTTCCTGCTTGAAGACTTCTTTCAGCTGACCGACGTTGCGCGTGTTGATTTGATTCAGCGGGCTGAAGCGCTGTGCGTCGTAGGTGCGGCTGTACATCAGCCAGTCGTTGGGGCTCGGCTTGAGGAGCATCTCCTCGGAGACGGGCACGAAGGGCTGCGGCTTCTGCTGCGCGTGGATGACGGCGAAGGCGGCGACCGTCGCGAGCGCGACGGTAAGAAGGGCACGTTTCACTGTATGCGCTCCGTGTGGGCAGTTTCTCCGACGTCGTGCAGTTTCTGCATATTGGGGTCTGACCCGGGGTCAGACCCCGGGTCAGACCCCCAGAGTCTATCTCCAGCCGGGTAGCGCGGCGATGTGATTGCGCGTAATCCCCTTGATCGACGTGACGCCCGACTGACGCATCACGAGCTGCAGCTCGCGACGCAGGATGTCGAGCACCGTCTCGACGCCTTCCTGCCCGAACGACGTCAGGCCCCAGATGTACGGACGACCAACGCCCACCGCGGTCGCCCCAAGCGCCAGCGCTTTGAAGATGTCCCCACCGCGACGGAATCCGCTGTCCACCAACACCGGCGCACGGCCTTTCACACCGGCGACGACGTCGGCCACACAATCGATCGTCGATCGCTGCGTATTGTCGGCGCGGCCGCCGTGATTGGAGACGAACACGCCGTCGACACCATGCTGAATCGCCAGCTCCGCATCCTCGCGCGTGACGATACCTTTGACCAGCACCTTCATGCTGGTCGTGTCCTTCAACCGCTTGATGTACTCCCATGTCGGCGTGGTGATCTCAGGCTTACTGTCGGGATTGCTGCGCAGCGCATTGACCATCGGCCGGTTGGTCACATCCGTCAATGGATTTCCTTTGTGGCACGAGGCGCACTGCTGCTGATTGCGCTGCTGCACGCGCGAGAAGAGCTCGGTATTGCGGCCGCCAAGCAGATCGACGGTGAAGACCAGCGCCGGACAGCCGGCCGCCTCGGCGCGCTTCACGAGCTCTCGTGTCTGCGACCACTCGGGCCGCGTGTACAGCTGAAACCATACTGGCTCGCCGCGCGCCGCATTCACCTCTTCGACGGGCGTCGTCGTCATCGTCGAGAGCATCTGGAGATGGTTCTTCGCCTTCGCCGCACGCGCCGTGGCCAACTCGCCTTGCGCGTTGTACATCCGGTGACCGCTCACCGGGCAGAGGAAGATCGGCGTGTCCCATGTCTTGCCAAACAGCGTGACCGACGTGTCGGTCTTGCTGACGTCCACCAGCCGCCGCGCGCGAAGCTGGTAGTGCTCGAAGCCTTCGCGATTGGCCCGAATGGTGCCGCCGTCTTCTGCGCCATTCGACATCCAGGCCCAGTGCCACGCCGGCAGCTTCGTCCGGGCGACGGCCTCGAAGTCGAAGACGTTGAGCGCGTCGCCGAAGGTGGCGATGAGATCGGGCGTAGTCGAAGGGGATCCCGATTGCTGTGCGATCAGCGCGGGCAGATCGAGCAGGGAGACGAGCGGGCTTGCCGCGAGCAGTTGAAGAAAGCGTCGTCGATCGTGAGTCATCGTACGCATGAAGGGCCGTCTCGCCGAAGCCCAAGGGGCGAAGGCGGAGCGGCCCATACGTTAACTCAGGTCCGGCTGAAGCCGGACACTACAACGTCAGTCCGCTAAAGGCGGACACTACTTCTGAGTGTCCGGCGCATCCTTCGGCGCTCCAGTTCCCGACGATCCCATGAACAGCCGTTTGCCGTCAGGCAGGATCATGTCAGCACCGTTCGCGCGGTTGGCGCCGTTCTTCGCGCGGTACCCCTCAATGGTGACTTCCGTGCCCGCCTGCAGAGAATTCTTGGTGAAGCCACGCCTGACCAATGTGTTCGGCGTACCACCTTCGATCATCCACCGCGTGACGGTGCCGTCGGGGTTCTTGACGTCGAGGTGAATCCACGTGTGCGGGTTGACCCAGTCCATCTTGACGACGGTGCCCTTCAGCGTCACCGGCTGGTTGGCGTCGAACTCCGCGGCGAACGAGTGATGCGCGCGAAGTGACGACGAGACACTAAGGGCCGCGATGACGGTGATCAGCAAGACTCGTGATCTATTCATGGCTCGTTAGTTTCCTATTCGCCGCGCGTGTCAGCGCTCTTGCCTGTCGTCGACCGGTCCCTGATTGCTTGGAGCCTGGCCCTTGGCGCCACCCTTCTCAGCATCGCGGGCCACCTCGAGGAGGTTGAACATGCTCAGGTTGGCCTCGTGACACGCGTACTCGAGCAACTCGCCCTCGGTCGGCCGCATCGGCAGCAGTACCGTCCACGGCTTCTCCCACGTTGTTGGGTCGCTGACCGTGAGCCGGAGCTCGAGCCGGTCCTCAGCGACGCGCGTGTAGCGCTCGATCAGATGCAGGCCGGTCGTCGATCCGCGGTAGCTGTGCTTGCCGTTGAAATTCGTCGTCTCGACGACGAGCGTGTCGCCTTCCCAGTGGCCGCGTGTGTCGCCGATCCAGGCACGGACGTTGTCGTTTAGCCGCGGACGGCCATCGAGCGGAACGACACGCGCCTCATGAATCATCTCGTGCACGATGACAGCGGTGCCCGGCGCCTGCACGATCTGGATGTTGTTGTTATAGAGCGTCGGCAGACTGGCACTGGGCAACCCGTAGGTGATGCAGCGCTCTTGATCGCCTCGGTCGAGCCACGACGCGTTGACCGCATTATTCCGACTGGGTGCGCGCGCCTGCCGAGCCTTGCCCTCGGCGGTCAGCGGCGGAATTCGACCGTCGGGCGGGTCGACGATGAGCGAGGTGCGGTAACCGTCGGAGACGAAGCGCCCGGGATCGGTCCACCACTGGGCGTGATTGAGCCCCGGGGTTATCTTCTCGGGCACAGTGTCCATACGCCGTCCAGCGCGGTCCTCGATGGCCTTCTTTTCCTCTTCGGTGTAGAACTCGCGTGTGCCGAGCTCGCGTGCGCGTTCGAGCGGCGTCACGGTTCGGTAGTCCCACGTGCCTTGCAGATCGGGATCACCCCATGGAGTCCGGAGCACCTTCGCAGGCTTCGCGGGTGCGGTGGTACGGGCGGCGGCTGGCTGCGTCTGGGCCCGAGCGACGAGACCCGTTATCCCCAATGCTGACGTCAGCGTGATTGCCGCAAGGCCAAGAACCCGGCTCCTCATGGACCATCTCCTTCCTCGCGAGGATCCTACAACAACGCCCGCCGAACAATCGGAATACGGCTCAGCACTCTGCGCCGTTTCACGAGGCCCACAGCCAACTCGTTCGGAGGGGCGACGCATGCGTCGCCCTGCTTCAATTCGTTCCCGTGGCCGGGGTGCCGCCGCCGACCAGCGCATACATGACCGCGTTCTCGAAGTCGCCACGGATCTCGTTGTTCGGCGTCTGGGTCATCAGGACAGCGACGATCTTCTCTTTCGGATCGATCCAGAAATGCGTGCCGTACGCGCCGCTCCAACCGAAGCTGCCCTGTGAGAGGAACGTGTTGCGCGCGACCGGATCGTTGACGACGCGCATGCTCAGACCGTAGCCTTCGCCGCGCGGACGGCCTTGCAACGTGTCGGGCGCATGCACGGACGCCATCATCTCCACGGTACGCGGACTCAGGAACACTTTCCCACTCGCGCGGCCGCCGTTGAGCAGCATCTGCGCGAACTGCAGATAATCCTCGGCCGTGCTCATCAAACCGCCCCCGCCTGAGAAGTACGCGCCGTTGAAGAAGTTCGCGAGACCTTGCTTCTCGAGCTGTCCGCTTTGCCCGCGAGCATACCGGGTGACCATGCGCGGGTTGCCATCAGCCGGATAGAAGAACGTGTCCTTCATGCCGAGCGGATCGAAGATGCGCGTCTTCGTAAATTGATCGAACGGCATACCCGATACGACTTCGACGATGCGGGCCAGCGTGTCGAAGCCAGCCTGCGCGCTGTACGCCCAGCGCGTGCCGGGCTGGAAGTCGAGTGGCACGCCGCCAAGGCGCGGGATGTAATCAGCCAGCGATTCCTTGCCCTTGAGCGCAACCTTTCGCGCCTCGGCGCCGCTCAATCCGCCGCTGACGAGACCCGATGTATGCGTCAGCAGATCGCGAATGGTGATCTCGCGCTCGGCGGGAACGGTGTAATAGCGAGCCTCGGCCTCACCGCCGCGTCCACCTGCCGGCGCGTTCGCTGCGCCGGCCGACATCGGCACCGCGACTTTCAGATCCTTCAGCTCGGGGATGAACTTCGACACCGGATCGGTGAGCCGGAGCTTGCCCTCCTCGATCATCATCATGATCGAGACGCCGACCACCGGCTTGGTCATCGACATGATCTTGAAGATGGCGTCCTTGTGCATCGGCTTGCGCGACTCGACGTCCATCAGGCCTTGCGCCTCGAAATGCGCAATGCGGCCATTGCGCGCGACAAGCGTGACGGCTCCGGAAAAGCTTCCGGCCGTGATGTGACGCTGCACCAGCTCGCTGATGCGGTGCAGACGCTCGGATGAGAAGCCGACCTCCTCAGGCTTGGCCGTCGGCGTCGCAGCGGCCAGTGGCCACGCCAGCACCGCCCCGGCGATCAGCGCTACGGCAAACGACTTCCCGGCAAGACGACCGATGCTTCGCGTGGTCATTCAGACTCCTTCAGTGCTCTGCGAATTGATGTGTGGGGCGGCGGTGTTGAATTCCACGACGTTGCCGTCCGGATCCGTCACGTAGATTTGCGCCCACGGTGTCAGATTGCGCGGCGACTCGAGGCATTCAATGCCGTGACTGCGCAGATGTTTTACGGTGTCGTCGTAGCTCCCTACACGGATAGCGAGGTGGCCGTCGCGCGCGTCGATGTCACGAGTGCCGCGCAGCGTCCGCGTCGGCGGATGCACGATCAGATGCAGCTGGCGATCGCCCACGTGATACCAGGCGCCGCCGAAATCGAACGGCGGGCGCGGGATCTCACGCAGGCCGAGGACGCCACCGTAAAACGCTTTGGCGCGAGTGAGATCGGTCACGCAGATGCCGATGTGATGGAGTGACTCGATCGCAATCACGACGCCCTCGTTTGTGGTCGGTACGCCCAATCTCGATCCAAAGCGACACAGGTCGTCACGCCAAGCTCGACTGGAAACACAGTGGGAATGAATTGTAGATCACGGTATTTCGTGCCGGGCTGATTCTTGCATCCAGCCCAGCTACGAGGTGCACACGATGAATAGATCGAAGGTTCGACAGGTAGTCGCAGCGGGCGCGCTAACCGCCCTGTTCGTGTTCGGGATAGCCGATCACGCGTCGGCGCAGGCGTATATCAGTCCGTTCCTTGGCTACAACTTCGGGGGAGATTCGGGTTGCCCTGAAGTTTCTAACTGTGAGGACAAGCGGCGCAACCTGGGTGTTGCCTTCGGCTCAATCGGCAGCGTCTTCGGCACCGAAGCGGAGTTCTCGTATATCGACAATTTCTTCGGCGACACTCCCGGTACGTCGTCGTCTGTCCTCACGTTTATGGGCAACGTGATGTTCGCTCCAAAGTTCGGTGTGCTGCAGCCCTACGGGGTCGTGGGACTGGGGCTGATCAAGACGCACGCCGAGCTCACGGCTGGCAGCCTTCTCGAGTCCAACAACAATCATTTCGGGTGGGACATCGGCGGCGGTGCCATTATTTACTTCGGCGATCACTTCGGCGTCCGCGGCGATCTGCGGTACTACCACGCGTTCGAGGATCTCGAAATCCTCAACCTGCCCGTCTTCGACGGCGAGAAGCTCGACTTCGGACGGCTGAGCGGCGGCGTCGTCTTCAAGTTCTAAGATCGGGAATGACAATTGCCACTGGTTCTGCCTTCTGGAGGAACCAGTGGCGACAGCTCAACTGCACCTCAGGCTGCTGGCAATCGTCATTTGCGTGACTGCTTCCGCTGCCTGCGACGACAACGACAACTTCGCGTCTAGGAATCCCACCGGACCCACATTCATCAATCGTCTCTCGGGACCACCCTCCATCGGTAGCGTCTCCACGGGCGCCGTGATCTCTGGCCGTGTCACCGGCTTCGACACGCTCAGCGACCAAACCGGAGGGGTAACAGCACCGCGCGTCGGCATCGCCCCACCGGGTATTTCAACGGTGGCAGGCCGTGACGGCGACTTCACTCTCACCGGAGTGCCTCCGGGAAATGCGACGCTGATCTTCAGCAGCGACGGCGTTAGCACGCGCCTCGTTGTGAGTAATGTCGGCGTGAACCAGCTCATCGTGCTCGACGTACGCGTGAACAGCGGCGTCGCCACGATCGAATCGGAACATCGCCGCAGCCGCGACCAGACGACCCGATAAGGCCGCGTACTTCCTGCGTAACGCGGCGAACCCTCCGTAAACACCGGGGGGTTCGCCGCCCCCCTGCGCCGACTCATCAGCGTCACTCGAGGGTCCAAACGGAGTCTCGCGTATCGACGACTAACATTGCGTCAGGAGTTCATGGCCGCAACTGAGACGTTGCTCGTAGTTGAAAACGAGACCGCGATCAAGGCCCTCGTGCAGATGGCCCTCGAACGCCACGGCTATGTCGTGCTGACTGCGGAATCGGGCAGCGAGGCGCTTCGTCTTGCTGCCGCCCACGCGGGCCCTATCGATCTGCTCATTACGGACGTCGTCATGCCCGACCTTCGCGGTCCAGAGGTCGCCAGACGTCTCCTCGAACAGCGCCCGGATCTCGTCACGCTGTTCATGTCCGGTTACATGGACGATGCACTCGGTGAGGACACAGCGACGTTCTCGGTTCCTGTAGACTTCATCCAGAAACCGTTCTCACCCAGCGCGCTGGCGGCCAGGGTGCGTGAGATGCTCGATCGCCGGCGTGGCACTCGCGCGGAGCGCATTTCATGACACGAGTCCTCGGCGTCTCGCTCGCGCTCGCCCTCGTAGGGGCGGCGCATCCGTCATCAGTACGACAGACCAGCCCGCCACCGGCCGCTTCTTCACTTATCAGCACATGGACGCTGACCACGTTCGAGCAAGGCGTCAGCGGCGGACCGGCGGCGCGCGTGACCAATCCGCGCGGCCTGCTCGTACTCGATGCAGCCGGGCATGCGTTCGAGTTCGTCACCAGTTCGGCAACGCAACACGTTGCCGGTGGTCAGGTGCCGGTGGCCGACGCGCCCGCCGCGTTCGCGGCGTACGGCGGATTCTGGGGCAACTATCGCGTCGATCAGACGCAAAAGACGATCACCTATCGCGCCGAAAGCGGCGTTCACCCGCAGCTTGGCGGCAAGGAGTTCTCGCGATCGTTCTCGCTCGACGAGAACCGCCTGACGATCACGTCCGCCGGTGAGGCCTACACACCGGCCGCCACGAAGTGGGTCTGGGATCGCGTCCCGTCGATCGACAATCTGTCACCCCTCTACCGCCGCGTCGTCGGCTTCTGGCTGCACGTGGTAGAAAAACGAGTGAACCCGACGACGGGCACGGTTGGATCCGAGACGAAGCGATCGCCCAGCGTGATCGTGTACACGCCCGCAGGGTTCGTTGGCGTGCATTTCCCGCCGCTCAATCGCAAGCCGTTCGCCGCAGACACGCCGACCCCGCAAGAAGCGCTGGCCGCGCTGCGCGGATACATCGGGTATTACGGCGCGCTCACCGTGTATCCCGGACAGGTGTTCCATAACATCCTCGCCGGCGTGAGTCCGATCGCTGGCTCGATCTTGAGACGGTCGGCGTTGATTTCAGGGGACGAGCTCACCGTGCAGCTGCCGGCCACGCGTAACCAGCAAGGCGAAGAGGCGCAGACGATCGTCGTGCTGAAGCGTCTCAGCGGCGAGGCAGACATGCTTCCGCGCCCGTAGCAGCGGAGGCGTTAGCCTCCGGGATACGCGCTAGATCCGCGTGAACAGCAAGGTTTGCAGTACCAGCTGCGCGAGGAGCGACACGCTGAACGACCCCGCGATTGGCAGATGCGGGAGCGTCAGCGCCAGCGTCACACAGAACACTGCGAAGCCGCACAGCCCGGGCGTATACGTCCGCAGGAACTCGACGGACGCCGCCGATCCGCGCTGCGCATGCGTGAACCCGGCGAGAATGGCCGTCGCGACGGGAAACGGCGTGAGGACGCCACTGACGTTGGACCCCAAGCGCTCCGCCGCCGCCGTCAGTGAAAACACCAGTGCCGCTGCCGAGCTCATTCGCAGCGGCAGGTCCCATCGGTCCGCCTTCGCCAAAGCCTTCGGGGAGACTCGCTCGCTACGCGAGCTCGGCAACAGCGCACGCGCACTAAACAATGCCGCCACCGCAATCACAAACGCGACGATCGGGCCGAAGTGGACCCGGTACATTGCGAGCGTGACGATCGCGAACGTTGCCCATCCGAGCAGCAGACAGACTGCCCAGTGGAACCGTATCGACGCGCGCGCGTAGACGAGACAAAACGCGCCGACACCAACGAGTCCGAGCAGCGATCCACGCGCGGCATCGGCGGCGAAGGGCGCTCCTTGCTGAATGGCGTAGAACAACAGCGTCGGTCCGGCGACTGCTGGCAACGCCGTTACGAACGCGCCGACACGATGCCCCCATCGTCGGCTTGCAAGCGTGACAGCGGCGATCAGGAGCGGGACGAGAACGAGCCGGAGGACGAGGAGCACGTCAGAGCAGCGCCTGCGCCTCGTCCCATATCTCTTTCACCATCTGGCCGGCGGGAATCGTCTTGCCCATTGCGGCGGACTGACCCGCCGGACCCTGCATCCGCTGAATGTCGCCGGCCTTTGCACCGGCATCCTTCATCGCTTGCATCAGGCCGCGCTGAACCGGGTACGGCGCCGGCGGCGTCGCCCCCGGCGAGGCCGCAGCTCTGAGCACGTCTGTCGCAATCGCGCGCGCAAGCCGTCCGCTCATGGCGCGGGTCATCATCGTATTCTCGGGCTCGAGATCGGCGAGCGCGTTGGCCCAAGCCGGATGCGTCTGGGCTTCTGGACAGCGCAGAAACGCCGATCCGATGGAGACTGCGCTCGCGCCCAGTATCAATGCGGCCGCAACGCCTCGTCCATCGCCGATGCCTCCTGCCGCAATGACCGGAATATCCAGACGATCGACCAGACGGGGCACCAGCGCAATCAGCCCAACGAGCTGACGCTCGGCGTCGGCGTGATCGAACGCGCCGCGATGCCCCCCCGCTTCGAAGCCTTGCGCCACAATCGCGTCGGCGCCGGCCTGCTGCGCGCGCTGTGCATCGGCGAGTGTGTTGGCGGTCGCGAACCAGGCGATGCCTCGCTCCTTCAGGCGCGCGACGAACTGCGGTGGGTAGAGGCCCATGATCGATGAGACCACCCGAGGCCGAGCCTCGAGAAAGGCGCGGCACTGCGCGTCGAAATCGGGTAGAACGACGTCGCCGGCAGCGGCCGGCACTTCCGGTCCCCACGCGGCGAGAAAGGCACGCACACGCGATTCGGCGTCTGCATCACGCCGCGGCGGTGGATCGGGAATCCAGGTGTTGATCTGCAGCGGGCCCTTGGACTGCGCCGTGAAGACCTTGACCCACTCGATGATGCCCGACGGCGTCGTCATGAGGGCACCAAGCGCGCCCATGCCACCGGCGTTGGCGACGGCGACCGAGAGGCTCACTGGGCACGCCCCAGCCATCGGCGCGAGCAGGATGGGACACTCGAGGCCGTACTGATCGCAGAAGGCCGTGGCACGATCACGTGGACGATGGCTCACTTCTTCTTCAGAGCCCCGGTGGATTTCTTCTTTGCACCCGTGTGCTTCCACGCCAGCGTAATCGCCTCGCCCAACGTCTCCTCATCGACGGCATCGAGACGAACACGCGTGCAACCGGATCGTCCCCAGGCGCCCGCTTCCGGCGAGAACGCATCAGGATGCGCGCTCATGAACGTGGTCTGCTCGTCAGGCGTCAGCTTGACCATGCCGGATTTCAGATCAGCGTGGAGCGTGGCGAAGATGCGGCCGTTGGCCCGGAAATCCGGATGCCCCATGTGCTCTTTCTCAATCGCCCCGCTGAGCCCGAGCGCGATATGCCGAAAATCCTTCGCCTTCATCCTTGTTCGTAGTGTCCGGCTTCAGCCGGACTCGTCGTGTCCGCCTTCAGCCGGACCTCAACCCGCCGTCAGCACGATCGGCCGATCGCGCGTGATCACGATCGTATGCTCGTGATGCGCCGCCCAGCTGCCGTCGGTCGTCCGCGTCGTCCAGCCGTCGCGATCCTGGCGGATACGCGCTGAGCCTGCGCTGATGATCGGCTCGATCGTGAGCACCAGACCGTCGGTGAGGACGTCGTTCTGCCAGGGATCGTACTCATTCGGCACCTGTGGCGGTTCGTGGATGGTGCGCCCAACACCGTGCCCCGTGAGGCCACGTACAACAGTAAAGCCGCGCGCGCGGACCGTGGACTCGACCGCCCGGCTGATCGCGTTGACCTTGGTCCCCGCGCGTGCCACCGTGAGCGCCGCCTCAAACGCTTCGCGCGCGCATGTCGCAAGACGCATTGCGGCGTCCGACCCCGTACCGACGATCACTGAACGGGCAGCATCCGCGACATAACCGTCCTTCTCCAGCGTGACATCGAGCTTGACCAGATCACCGGGCGCCAGGCGACGCGCCCCGGGGACGCCGTGGACCACTTCGTCGTTCACGCTGATCAGGACAGTGCCAGGGAATCCGTACACCATGGCCGGAGCCGAGCGTGCACCGTGTTCGGCGAAGATGCGTGCGGCCACGGCGTCGAGCTCGGCTGTGGTGACGCCCGGGCGGACGCTCGCATCCAGCGCATCGAGCGTCAACTGCACGATGCGGCCGGCACGACGTAGCCCTTTCCAATCGTCAGCAGATTCGATCGACATCGCAGATGTAGTGTCCGGCTTCAGCCGGACTATTCGTAATACTCCGGCGCCTTCTTCAACTTCGCATGCGCATTGAAGTCATGCTGGATCCACAATTGCGATTTCGTGCGCGTGAGGAATTCCTCGACCGACGTTCGCGCGGCTCGCGTCTGTTCTTCGTTGAACTCGAATGTTGGCAGACGATTCATGGTCCGTTCCTGCGGATAGTGATAGAGGTCGCCGGACAGCACCACCCCGCCCGTCTTCGCCAGCTTGACGTACAGCACCTGATGACCAGGCGTATGCCCCGGCGCGCTCTTCAGGATGACGGTGCTGTCGCCGAACACATCGTGCTCGTCAGCGGTCACGACGATCGTTTTGCTGGTCTTCAGCGCGCTGTAGGTCAACGGCGTCGCCGTGCCGAGAGGCTTGTCGGCGAACATCGCGTCGCGCTCGATCTGACGCACGAGCCACGTCGCACGTGCGAACGCGTTCGCATTCGCGGTGTGGTCCCAGTGATAGTGAGACAACGCGAGATGGGTCACGCGCGCCGGGGTATACCCGCTCGCGGTCAACTGCGCGTTGAGCGGCGACCGAATGGTGACCTGGCGTTCCTGACCATCGGGCAGTACGAGCCGCTTCTGCACTGGACTGCCGCTCGGCTTCCAGCTCTCATCTGGCACCGCACCCGTGTCCCATAGCAGCACCCCTTTGGGATGCACGATCAGATAGGCAGCGACCGATAACTGCGTCGTGCCGACGTCTTCCTTCGTCAGCCGATAGCGAGCGGGATCGGATTCGAGGATTCCACCATCGAAGACATACAATTCGATCGAGGTTGGCGCCGCCGCAGCCCTGGTCTGGCTAAAGCCAGACACCACATTGGTCCGGCTAAAGCCGGACACTACGACGATCGCGATCACCGCAAGCACCGCCACAGCCTTCACGTGCTTCATCATTCAGCCTTCTCGTACGCGCCGCGGTACTCGGGCGGCAACAGCGCGGCGATGGCACGACCGATCTCGTCCATCATTGCCTGACGATCTCCGGCGCATCGCTCATGGACGTCGTGCGCGGCCATCGGAGCACCGACCCGCACCTCGACGCGCACCGGGTGCAACGCATCGTCATTGATCGGGAACAGCGCCTCGGTGCCGACGATGCCGACCGGCAGCACGGTTGTGCCAGGGACTTCGAGGTAGCGTGTCACACCGGCAAGCATCGGCTGCATGCCCCGCGTACGACTACGCGTGCCCTCGCCAAACACCAGCAGCGCGTCGCCGAGCCGCAGCCGCTCGTGGGCAATGTCGATCGAGCGTCTGGCCGCTCGCGCCACCTCGCGCGGATCCATGACGGCGTCCTCCGAAGAGACGCCACTGCTCTGCGGCACCTTGATCGTGCCGAAGCACAGGCTCGAGAAACGCCGTTTCAGGCTCAAATAGACCTTGGGCCCGGCGATGACCGTCAGCCGATCGCATACCTGTTCGGCGCCGGCGCGATGGAACATGACTTCAACCAGGTTCGCGTCCGCGTAGGACAGGTGATTGGCGACGATGACAACCGGTCCGGCGTCCAGCGCCGCCAGATGCTCCACACCCTGCAGTGACGAGTCGGGCAGCAGGATGCGCTCGGCCAGCACCTGGTGGATGCGGCGCGCCAGGGGATCGCGCGGGTAATAACTCCACTCGGCACCGGCCGTGGACAATGCGCGGCTCAAACGAATCAACGCGCGCGGTCCCGCGGCGTCGAGCTCCCGCTTCAAGCACTCGGAAATCTCTTCGAGCGTGTCCCAGCCGGACAGGAAGGTCGTGATCGCCGAGATCAGCGCCTCACGGCTAACCACCTGCGGTGCGGACGAGGGCGATTGCGGCTGTAAGTTCACTGCTGTACAAACCCCCGTCCAGTCGGAAATCGTTTCTCGCCGGCGTCAATCGACACAGCCAGCCGGTTCTCGGCCGGTGGCAGGGGGCACGTCGTGTACGGCGAATACGCACACGGTGGGTTCCGGGCGACGTTGAAGTCGATGGCCGTCCACTCGCCATTGTGGACGACCGGGGCACCGATCATGCGAAACCCGTAGGTGGTGCTGGTGTTCGTCGTGTCCTTGAACAACACGAAGAACTCGGGGCTGTCAGGAAAATGAAAGGCGGTGAGCTGCTGATCCTGGCCACCGATGCGGAACGTCAGACGTCCGACAGCTGGGAACTCTGTCCTGCCCCCGCGGACGTCGTCGATCGGCATCATCTTCGGCTGCTCGAATGCATCGAAGCGCGCCGATACTCGCCAACGTTGATCGACCGGGTATGTCTGGACCTTTGGAAAATCTTTGAGCAACGGATGGGCGCTATCCGATGCGCTGACGAACTGGCGGCCGTCCGGCATCGGAATCCTGGAGATGTGCAACGAACCGAGCGTCATTTCGTACGGCACCTCGGAGGACGGTGCCAGAGCCATTCCGTCGTCTCCCAACAACACGACACCGTGATCTGGAGAGACCGTCAGTTTTTCACCGGTCCGTCGGAAGACTCCAGCTCGGGCCGGCACGCTCGCCGGCAGCACAATCGGCAGCGATCGATCAGAGCCGAATGCGGTCTCTCCCTCAGGTAGCGGCCAGATGCCCACGATGATCGACGATTCACGCGCGACGTCCTGCTGCTCGCTGAGCCACGTTGCATATCGCTTTTGATACTCCGCCTGATCAACGGCTGGCGGCTCCGGCCACTGCTGCCGTGCACACCCCATGCACACGCCGAGCAGCATCACGCCGAATACGTATTTCATTCATGTCTCCCGGCGCGTCCCGCCGTCGCCTCGGCGAAGGCGGACGCGCCCTACGGTACGTAAGCGATGCAGTCGATCTCGACACGCAGACCGGCCTTCGGAAGCGCGGCGGCCTGTACCGTGGTTCGCGCCGGTCGATGGTTGCCGAACATACGCGCGTACACACCATTCATGCGGTCGAATTCGCCCATATCGATCAGGAACACGCCGCAGCGCAACACGTACTGCAGGCTCGAGCCCGCTGCCGCGAGGATCGCTTCGACGTTGCGCAGACATTGCTCGGTCTGCGCTTCGATATCGTCCGGCATCGCGCCGGTCGCTCGATCGCTGGCGCCCTGTCCGGCGACGAAGACCAGCCGTTCGAACCCCATGCCCGGCGAATATGGGCCGGCAGGCTTGGGGATATCGGGGCCCTCGATCGCCCGATGGCCGCTCGACCTTTCACTCTTCACTTTGTAGTTTTCACTTTGCCGATCGTGTCTTTCTCGTTCTCGAGGCAAATGAACTCCATCAACTCCGCCGCCGGCAGTAGCGTCACCGGTACGGACACTGTCCACGGCTTCGTGTAAGCCTTCGGGTCGTCGATGGTGATCTGGATGTTCATCGTACCGAAATCCTTGCGGTGGAAACGAGTCGTCACGTGCAGCGCCTCGGTCGCCGGCTTCCCGAGCTGATCGAGCCAGATTCGGCCGTTGAAACCGCCGCTGTCCACGACGAGCGTGTCTCCCTCCCATTTCGCCGTCGAGTACCCGTGCCAAGTGGGCGCGACGTCGGGATGCGGCGCGAAGCGACGCCCGTCCGTGAATGCCTGCCACCACAGGTTGAATGCCTCGTGAACGAAGAACACGATCTTTGGCGTTTGCACGATGCGCCACACGGCCGGGACCAGCAGCACCTTGGGGACACCCTGCGGCAGGCAATTCGCGTCGGGCTCCTCCTTCCACTGACTGCCTGAGGCACGTTCGTCGTACAAGGTCTTGGCCCACGGCTGGAACGGCGCACCCTCCTTGAGATCGCGCGTGAGGTCCCGCGAGTATCCCGTCGGAGGACTCCAGACGCCCGACAGATCGGGTGTGCCATCGGGCAGCCGCGGTGCGGGAGCCGAAAGATTCGGCTTGCCATCCGGCGTACGCGGGATCTGTGGCGCCGGCACATTCGCCCACTGGGCGATGACGGTGGTTGACAGGAACACGATGAGCACCAGATGCAGCAATGTCCTCACGTCAGCCTCGCGGGGGAGCGGAGCCCTTACTGTACCCCGACTCCGCTCAGATTCTTCTGCATGAACACACAGGCCATCGTGCGGCCCACCCGGAGCGAATGTTCGCCCCGTCCCATTTCGACAAAGCCGTTGGCCTTGTAAAACTCGACAGCGGCCAGCGACGAATCGAGCCGCAGGTTCGCTGCACCGGCCGCCACCGCGGACGATTCCGCCGCACGCAGCAGCGCCGACCCGATGCCGCGGCGGGCCGCGATGCCCCTCACATACACCCCGACACCATGCCGACCAGCGTCGGCATGGTGCGATGAGAAGCCGAGGACCTCGTCGCGACCGTCCTGACTGACGCCGGCAATGAAAAACTTCTCACCGGCGGCGATGGCGTTCAGATAAATCGATGGCTCGATCGCCGCATGCCAGGCGCGTACGACCTCAGCGCCGTAAAAGTGCGGACCGATCGATTCGATGGAATCGATATGTGCCGCGGCGATCGCCGCGGCATCGTCCGCGCTTGCCGCGCGGATCTCGAACGGCACGCTGACGTGCAGCGCGCCTTTCAGATCGTCGAGCGAGCATCGCGCATTGACCGGGTCGGCGCCGAGCAGATCGGCCTCACGAAGGTCCGCGCCACTCAAAATCGTGCCGTGCAATCGGGCGGCAATGAGATCCGCTTCGACGAGATTAGCGCCGGTGAAGTCGGCCCCACGCAGATCCGCGTTCATGAGATTGGTGGCGTGGAGCGACGCGCGCCGGAGACTCACGCCACAAAAATCCACGCCGGTGAGAATCATCCCGTCGAGCGCCGCGCCATCGAGCGAAATGGCCAGGTCGGGATTCTCCGAACGCCAGCGATTCCACGGCCCAGAGCCCCACTTCAACCGAATCATGACATCGGGAGGCACCGAGTCATGTTACGTCGGGAACCAAGGCGCGCAGCGCCTCAGGCCCTACCCACCCCACTCGCTTCGCAAACGCGTATTGCGTTTTGAGATTCGTATAGCCGGCACGTTCGTAGAAGCCATGAGCCTCGACGCGCTTCACATCCGACGAGAGTCTGACGAGCGAGCAACCACGTTGGGCCGCCCACTCCTCGGCACGTGTCAACAGGCGGTGTCCAATACCTTGCTTGCGGTACTCGCGGTCAACCACCAGGCCGCCGATCGCGACGAAGGCGTCAGCCTCGATGTACTCAGTGATCACCATGTGAATCCATCCGATGGCCCGACCCCGGTGGTCGGCGACGAGCAACTGCTGATCGCCGCGGGTCAACAGACGCGAGAGGCGGCCGGCCACGGCTGTTGGCTCGGTAGAGTAGCCAAGCTGTTTCGTCACCTCCGCAATCGCCTCCGCGTCAGACGGTTGTGCGGATCGGATCGTGACGTCGGCGTGGCCGCGCGTAGGAGTGCTCATCGCTTCGAGCGAACGATCTGCACAGCACGCTCGATCCGGCGGAGGCGCGTGTCGGGCTTCTTCGCGTCCTCGACGGCTTCGACGTGCTCACGCTGATGCGTAAAGCTCAACTTCTGCCAGCGATCCCACGCCGACGTCGCCTTGAGCGCCTTGACCAAATCCGCAGGCGGCTTCACGACACGCGGCTCGGCATCGAGATCGAGACGCACATCGATCGTGTCTATGCCATCCAGGTCCGCCGCTTCCTGGTTGCTCTTGCGCAACGGGATGCATGGCGGTCCACCCATCGCCGCAATCGTGCTGCGGAACGTATAACCGTTCAGCGTGACCCTGACCGGGGCCCGAATCTTTCCGAACACCGCCTTTGGGTCGAAGGTCAACGGGATGTAGCACATGCCTTCGCCGCGGACGATGGTGGCTTTGAATGTCTTGCTGGCCATCTTCATCCTCACGCCGCCTCGGAGCGGATGATCGATTCGCCGCGAGTCAGCAGCTGCGTCCAATCCGGCCGGTCGCACAGCGTGGCAAGGTCGAGCGGCGCGGCCGGCGAGCCTTCGTGCTGCCTGAGAATCAGTTGCCACCAGCCGACGTCATGCCAGCGATCGAGCTTGTAGCCGACGCGGCGATAGACGCCGATCGGCTCGAAACTCATTGCCTCATGGAGCGCCACGCTCGCCGGATTCGGCAGCGCGATTCCGGCAAACGCGTTGAAGTAGCCCTGCGCGGCCAGGATGGCGAACAGCGACGCGTACAGGCCGCGACCGATGTTGCGACGACGATGCGCCTCGGCGATGTAGACGGACGTATCGACCGACCACTGATACGCGCCCCGCACCCGATGCTTCGCAGCGTAGGCGTAACCGGCTGTGTGCCCGTCCACGTCGCAGACGAGCCAGGGATAGGAGCGCAGCGTCTCGTCGATGCGCCGCGCCATCTCGTCTCCGTCCGGCAGGGTCGTCTCGAAGGAAATAGCCGTCTCGGCAACGACAGGCCGATAGATTGCCCCCACCGCTGCCCCATCATCGTGTGTCGCCAATCTGATTTGGACCGCCACGTGCGTCCTCCCGTTCAATCAGCAGAGACAGCGCCCGACACAGAACCGTCCGGCCAGTCCGTCTGGCGATACCGCGGCAGTCGCGAACGATACGACGATGCCACCGAGTACCCAGGCGAACCTGGCTCCCATCGGCACGTGTGAATGCTCCCGCAGAATCATGGCACCTCGCCCGCTGCGGATCTAAGATCGCGGGACTAAGTGGTCGGTGAGGACAGGCAAATAGGGTACCCAGGGGCCGACTTCGTCTCCATACTGCTTGGCCATCACTCGCACGGTCTGTGCAATGTGTCCAAGGTCGTGGACGACCCAGGCCGCCAGCAGTTGCCGAAGCGTAACAGCGCCGAGCCCTGGATGCTCGCCGGGCAGATCCAGCTCGCGTGGTGTCAGCCGCCATGAGCGCAGCACGTCGAGGTTCTCGGCTCGAAGGCTGGCGAACTCGTCGAGCAGCGATTGCAGCGTCCGGTTGACGTTGTGCGATCGATGCCTGAATCGATCGTATGGCTCGAACCGAACGCTCTCGCCGCGCGCCAGGATGATGCGCGCGCGAGGCATCCAGTCGGTCTCCTCGCCGTCGATCAGATGTCCGAGGACATCAAACGGACTGAACGTATCCGGACCTTCGGTGCCGCGGATCCATGGGTCGGTGAGGCCGCCCAGCAGCGACTGCAACACCAACGGCGTACGTGCGAGTACGTCGATCGATTGCTCACGATCAAAATTCATGACGTCCCTTGCGGGCCGGGCTCAGTCGTGGAGTTCGATGATCTCGTGTGAGATGTGCGACCCGTTCACCTCGATCCGCGCCACCGCGATCGGCAGCGTGAAGCGGCGCGGCCCGGCGCTCCCCGGGTTCAAGTACAGCACATCGTGACGGACTTGCCCATGCGGCCGATGGGTGTGGCCGGAAATGACGGCGGCAAATCCCGCGGCTTTGGGATCCAGACCGAGATCCATCAGGTTGTGGAGGACGTAGAACTGCAGACCGCCAACCTCGACGACTTCAGTCAGTGGCAGCGCCTGTGCCCACGGGCTCGTGTCGATGTTGCCACGCACGGCGAATGTTGGCGCAATCTCGCGCAGGCGGTCGAGGATCTCCGGGTTCCCCAGGTCGCCGGCGTGGATGATCACGTTTGACCCGTCCAACGGGACGAGGGCTTCGGGACGAAGCAGGCCGTGCGTATCTGAGATGACGCCGACCACGATGCGCGACTGATTCGCCATCGCCGTCGAGTTGTGCACGGATCGCGCCAATCATGAGACTGGGAATGCGGTGTGGCGACTGCCGCCAATGTCCTCGCCGGATCACAGTGGGAGCCATGACGCATCACGCGAATCAAAAATTGTGATCCGAATCAAGTTGCGCGGCGCCTTCCGCAACGCTGTGCGTGATCGCGTCACAACCGTGTCACGACTGTCGCGGGGCAGGCGGCGCGGGCATCAACCAGATCCGCGGGTATTGCCCACAGGAACCCGAATCCGAAGCGACGCATCATGTGCAGCCAGTGGCCTCGCTAGATCACGCCAGAAAGCCAGTGCATGACGTTGAGCATGAACTGAAAATTCTGCTCCGAGCCGCGCGCGCTCATGCCGACGAGGCGGCGATCCGGACCGACGATCTGTGCGGTAAACAACGCCGGGTCGCCAAAGAACGCGGCCCGGCCCATCTCGACGCGCATCACTGCGCCAAGCACCGCGCCATCGGCCATGACCAGCAGGGGTTCCGCACTGTCCGGCACTCGCATCGTCAGAGCGGCAAACACCGTGACGCTCGCCGGCGATTCCTTCGCATGCCGTCCTCGCACGATCGCATGCGGACGCAGCGTCTGGTCTGCCGCGCGGAGTCGGCCGGTCCTCGCCGGCGCATCTGTGAAGCTGATGCTGAACGACGCTGCGAGATCGGACACAACAGCCGACGAATCACGATCGGCGACCAGAAGCAGACGGCCTCCGCCAGCCACCCATCGGCGTGTCTCGTCCGCCTCGACGCGCGAACGAGGACCCGCGATGACCAGGACGCGGCAGTCGTCGCGCGATGTCGGCTCGACTGCCGCCATCGATCGGACGAGGTATCCGTCGCGGCGGACCACGTCACCAAACGGCCAGAACCCGTCGCTCAGCGTGTAGAGGTTGTCGTGCGACTGATCGACGCACACGACCGGGCCGGTACCGATCGCATACGCGCGGTCCTCGATCATGGGCCGGAAGCTGCGATCAGGGATCTGCTGCGCCGCCACTGTGGCAGCCGCAGCTAGCAACACAACGAGCGCGCTAAATCCGCGCCGGTTGAGCAACCGTCCGCTCCGACACCACATTGCCCGTATTCAACGTCGTCGCCGGCTCGAACAGGAGCACGTGCACTTCGTCCGTCGCGACCGGACGATGCTCGACACCGCGAGGCACGATGAGGAACTCGCCTTCCTCGAGCGGCACCTGGCGGTCGCGGAATTCCATCATGAAGCGGCCCTTCACCACGAGGAACAGCTCGTCCTCGTGCTCGTGGTGATGCCACAGGAACTCGCCCTGGAACTTCACGAGCTTCACGTGCTGGCCGTTCAACTCGCCGACGATCTTCGGGTCCCAATG
>DAINQP010000103.1:0-20129 GCA_036742665.1 Vicinamibacterales bacterium
CAACACCGCGTGCGCGCAGGCCTGTCCGGCGCGGGCCCTTGTGTTCGGCGATCTCGATGATCCCGAGAGCGCGGTTTCACGTCTGTCTCGCTCGTCGCGCGGCAGCAAGCTGCTCGAAGACGTCGGGACGAAACCGAAGGTGACGTATTTGAGCCGCGGGAACTAGAACAGATGGCTCACTCGCGCATCAATAACGACCTGCTCCGGCCGCTGTTCCAGACCACATGGCGGTTCTACCTGCTGGTCGGTCTGTTCGGCACGGTCGTGCTGACCGCGCTTGTCGCGTGGCTGTCACAGGCATACTTCGGTTTTGGCATCACCGGCATCAGGTGGCCGATCTACTGGGGCTTCTACGTCACCAACTTCGTCTTCTGGATCGGCATCAGCCACGCCGGCACGCTCATCTCGGCAATCCTGCGTCTGGTCGATGCCGGCTGGCGCCGCCCGGTGACCCGCTGCGCCGAGGTCATCACCGTGTTCGCGCTGATGATCGGCGCGATGTTCCCGATCATCCACCTCGGCCGCCCGTGGCAGGCGTTCTGGTTGATTCCCTATCCGAGCGAGCGGCTGATCTGGCCGAACTTCCGTTCGCCACTGGTGTGGGACTTCTTCGCCATCAACACCTATCTCACCGGCAGCGTGCTCTTCCTCTTCCTGCCGATGATTCCCGACTTCGCCGTGGTGCGCGACAAGGCGACGGGGCTCCGCAAGAAGATCTACGGCGTCCTCGCGCTCGGCTGGCGCGGCACACCGAAGCAGTGGAACCGCCTCGAGTCGGCGATGTCGATCATGGCCGTCGCCATCATCCCGGTCGCGGTCTCGGTGCACACCATCGTGTCGTTCGACTTCTCGATGGCGCCGGTGCCGATGTGGCACACGACGATCTTCGGCCCGTATTTCGTGGCCGGCGCGATTTTCAGCGGCATCGCCGCTCTGCTCATCGCGATGGCAGTCCTGCGCCGCTTCCTGCACCTCCAGGAATACCTGTTGCCGATTCACTTCCAGAACCTCGGCAAGCTGCTGCTGGTGATGGCGCTGCTGTGGGGCTACTTCGTCTTCAACGAGCGGCTGGTCACCTACTACGGCAACGAGCCGAGCGAGATGGGGGTGTTCTGGCGGACGCAGCGCGAGTCGTTCGCGCCGCTCTACTGGACGATGGTGATCTGCAATTTCGTGCTGCCGGTCGTGCTGATGGGTGTCAAGTACTTCCGCACCATCACCGGCTGCGTCATCGCCTCGCTCGGTGTCATCGTCGGCATGTGGCTCGAGCGATTCCTGATCATCGTGCCGTCGCTCGGACACAAATACCTCCCGTACAGTTTCGCCACCTATCGCCCACAGCCGGTCGAGATCATCATCGCCATCGCGACCTTCGCCGCAATGACGCTGCTCTACGTCCTCTTCGCGAAGTTCGTGCCGATCATCTCGATCTGGGAGTTGAAGGCCGGCGATCCGACGGATCGTCTCGGCCATCCGCACAGCGCCGCCGTACGGCCGGTGCTCATGGATCGGCCGAGGGACTGACATGAAAGCCATCTACGGACTCTACGGCGACGGGCAGTCCGCGCAGCAGGCCGTCAACCGCCTGCGCGCCAACGGCGTCGCTGACCGCGCGATCGTCGTGATGTCGGCGCAGCCGATGGAGGAGTTCGAGTTCGGCCACATGGACAGCAGGACGCGAATCTGGTGGATTGCGTGTCTCGGTGGTCTGCTTGGAATGGCCGCGGCGTTCGGACTCGCCTGGATCACCGAAGTGTCGTGGCCGATCAACGTCGGCGGGCTGCCGACATTCGCCTGGTGGCCGAACCTGATCATCATCTTCGAGCTGACAATGCTCGGCGCGATCCTCGCGACAGTCGTCACACTGGTTGTGACCGCTGGCCTCGGCCGACGCTCCAGCTTCTACGACCCCGCTGTGTCGGACGGAAAGATTCTCGTCGGCGTCGCGAATCCGCCCGAGGCCAGTGTTCGCGAGCTCGAGACCGCCCTCGGAGCCATACACGGGGCGCAGGTCAAGACGATCTAGTCAACGTCCGATTCCCAAGTTGCGACCGCGAATTCTTTCGCGTTGCAAGGTCCGATATTCGGCGTTCCAATGACATAGACCTGCGCAGTGCCGGTCGTTTCAGGAGGAGCGCATCCGATGAGTTTTCGCAGACTCTGGATCGGATTTGCCGCCGTCGTCATCATCTCGTTTGCCGTCCTCGGCTGGACTGGCATCCGGATTTACCAGCAAGCCCCGCCGGTTCCCGAACGAGTCATCAGTGTTGACGGTACAGAAGTTATCGGACCAGGAGCGATTCACGCTGGCCAGAACGTGTGGCAATCGATTGGCGGCATGGAGCTCGGGTCGGTGTGGGGCCATGGGAGTTACGTCGCGCCCGACTGGTCCGCCGACGCGCTGCATCGTGAAGCGCTATTCATTTTGAACGCGTGGGCCGCTCCGGCATCGTTCACGTCGCTCACGCAGGAACGGCAGGCCGAGCTCGAGAGCCGGTTGCAGCAGTTGCTCCGTCGTAACACCTACGACGTCAGTACGGCCACGCTGACCGTCGATCCCATCCGGGCGCAGGCGCTTGCCGCCAATTTGGCCTACTACACGGATGTGTTTACGAACGGCCGCGAGGAGTTCGCCATTCCCGCCGGTGCGTTGACGGATCCGGATCATCTGCGGCAGCTCACGGCCTTCTTCTTCTGGACGTCGTGGGCCGCGTCCACGAATCGTCCAGGCGACACCGTCACCTACACGAGCAATTGGCCGTACGAGCCGCTGGTCGGCAACCGCCCGACCGGTGACACGATCGTGTGGACGGGCGTCAGCATCATCCTGTTGCTCGCCGGCATCGGCGTGATGGCGTCGTACTACGCGTCCAGGCGCGAGCATGGACCGCTGCCGCCTCCGCCGGCCAACGATCCGCTGCTCGGCTCGGTGCCGACGCCATCCCAGCGCGCGGTCATCAAGTACTTCTGGATCGTGGCGGCGCTCATCCTCGTGCAGATCGTTCTCGGGGTCGTCGCAGCGCATTACGGCGTCGAGGGCAATGGCTTTTACGGGTTCCCGCTCTCGGACGTCCTGCCGTACTCGGTGGCGCGCACGTGGCATGTGCAACTCGGGATCTTCTGGATTGCGACGGCGTGGCTGGCGGCGGGCCTCTATATCGGACCGGCAGTGAGCGGCGTCGAGCCGAAGTGGCAACGGCTCGGCGTCAACGTTCTGTTCGCGGCGCTGCTCATCGTCGTGGCCGGATCGATGATCGGGCAATGGCTCAGCGTCAAACGCATGCTCGGCGTCGACACCTTGTGGTTCTACCTCGGTCACAGCGGCTACGAATACATCGACCTCGGGCGGTTGTGGCAGATCGCTCTCCTGATTGGATTATTCCTGTGGCTCGCATTGATGGTCAGGGCGCTGCGGCCCGCGCTGCGAGCCGAAGGCGATCATCGTCCGCTGTTGACGTTGTTCTTGATCTCGAGCGTCGCGATCGCGGTGTTCTACATGGCCGCCCTCGGCTACGGCCGCCGTACCAATCTCGCCGTCGCGGAGTACTGGCGCTGGTGGGTCGTGCATCTATGGGTCGAGGGCTTCTTCGAGGTCTTTGCCACGGTCGTGATCGCGTTTCTCTTTGCTCGCCTGAAGCTGGTCGCGCTGAGGACCGCTGGCGAAGCGAGCCTGCTGGCCGCGACGATCTTCTTGTCGGGCGGCATCATCGGCACACTGCACCATCTCTATTTCTCCGGGACGCCGACGTTTGTGCTCGCACTCGGCTCGGTGTTCAGCGCACTGGAAGTGGTGCCGCTGCTGTTCGTGGGCTTCGAGGCCTGGGAGAATCTGCGGCTGTCCCGACGTGAGCCATGGGTGCAGAAGTATCGATGGCCGATCTACTTCTTCGTGTCGGTGGCGTTCTGGAACCTGGTCGGCGCCGGGCTCTTCGGCTTCATGATCAATCCGCCGATCGCGCTCTATTACATGCAGGGCCTCAACACGACGCCGGTCCACGGGCATGCCGCGCTGTTCGGCGTTTACGGCATGCTGGGCATCGGTCTGATGCTCTTTTCGCTGCGCGCGCTCGACCCCACAGCCGAATGGAAGGAGAGCCTCGTCAAGTTCGGTTTCTGGGCCACCAACATCGGGTTGATGGCGATGGTGACGCTCAGCCTGCTGCCGGTAGGATTGATGCAGACGTGGGCCTCAGTCGAGCACGGCTACTGGTACGCGCGGAGTCCGGAGTTCCTGCAGACCGGCGTCATCGAGACCTTCAGGTGGCTGCGCGTGGTCGGCGACACTGTGTTCGCTGCCGGCGCAATCGCGCTGGCCGCGTTCGTCATCGGCCTGCGCACCGGCGGGTCCACACGCAACCAGCGCTTCCGGGTGCCTGCCGGCCAGCCTTTGACAACGCGCTAGCGATAGGGCCATGAGCGGGAATCACGAAGGACGAGGACTCCTCCCCATCGGACGCGCCGAGTCGCTCGCCGATTTACTGCAGGCGCAGCCACAGGGCATCGTCAGCCGCGTCATCGCCCGCTCGGGCGGCGGCAATGTCACGCTCTTCGCGATCGACGAAGGCGAAGGATTGAGCGAGCACACCACGCCATACGACGCGCTGGCAATCATCCTCGAGGGACGAATGCGGATACAGATCGCTGACGCCGTCGTGACGGCGTCTGCGGGTCAGGTGGTCAGGATGCCGGCGAATGTGCCGCATGCGTTGCAGGCGGAACAGCGATCGCGGATGATGCTCGTGATGATGAAATGAGCGGCACGTCCACAAGGACGTGCCCTACCGTTCCAGTTTGCTCGCGTGCCGATCGATCACGAACCCGATCACGCCGACGACGACCATTACGCAGATGACAACGATACTGACGGTAGTGGCTAGCCCCATGTGCGTTCCTCTCTA
The DNA here is from genome assembly GCA_036742665.1 of Vicinamibacterales bacterium. Lineage (GTDB taxonomy): Bacteria > Acidobacteriota > Vicinamibacteria > Vicinamibacterales > UBA2999 > Gp6-AA40. The sequence continues at coordinate 4,899 of DAINQP010000103.1, forward strand.
CTGGTCCTAAAAGGCGTTGCCGAGGAACGGCAACATGCGCCCGAAGTACATCACGCAGACCCATGACGCGATCGCCCCGAAGGCGATGGCCTTGTTCCCGAAGGAGGCGTCCTGATTGGCGCCAACCTGCCACGCTTCGTCGAACGCCGTCACGTACAGCAAGTTCAGACCGGCCAGCAGCAGGAAGCCCATCTTCCAGAAGAACGACACGTTCGACATGTACTGCTCGGGCGTCGCAATGACCCACATCATCCCGCTGAGGAGATTGATGCCCAGGCCAATCACCGCCCACGGCAGCATGCGATGGAGCGCCGAGAACGGGACAGACTTCATCATCCCCAGCATGCGCAGATTCACCAGCAGGACAACGCCGAACAGCAGCCACAGCCCGATAAAGTGCAGTGCTTCCAGTGACGGCCAAATCCAGGTGTGATCCGTGACCAGCGACTGGATCGACGCGGCATGGATCCAGTTCGGTCCAGCGGTCGGCGTGGATCCTTCCGGCATCATCTCCGGGTGGCGAATTTCGCCGCCCATCGTCGCCGTCCCTGCCATCGTCGTCAACGTGAGGAGCGAGAGGACCAGGACGAGGCCGATGTTGATTGCGGACAGGCGATTGACGCGGCGCCATTGCCATAGGCCGAACCACGAGCAGAACCCGGTGAGCAGCATCAACGCGAACGCGACGAGCGCGCCGTCGTGATGCTTGTGGATAGCCTCGACCGAGACGTCAGGCATCTTCTCGAGCTCCAGCCCCGTGGCGACGCCACTGAGATACGCCGGGAGCGTGATGAGCGCGATCACGTAGAACACCTCGAGGCTCACGCGCGTCAGCGCTTCCTGGCGTCGGAGCAGGCCGAGGAGGAGCAGGCCAAGCGCGATGGCGCTGCCGATGGTCGGGACGTGATTCAGGATGAGATGAAAATGTGGTGCGTTCATGGTTGTCCCCTAGCTCCCAAGCCCCGCCACAGGACCGATGTAGGCCATCAACCGGCCGGCAGTTGTCGCCGCCACCCAGAACACCAGGGACGAGAGCGCCAGCATCCGCGACTGGCTGGTCACCGGATGGGCATCGACGTCGGGGTCCGCGAAAACTCGCTTCTTCAACAACTGTAGGCTGATCAACGCCAGAATGATGAACAGCAATTTAATGTAGAAGACCGGGCTCCTCAGCTTGGTCTCGGCGTCGGCAATGAGCAAAGTGACGCCCGACAATGCGGTCACGCCGAATGCGGCCCAGATGAAGGGAAAGAAGCGGTTGAGTGGCGCGAGTGGGATTCGCGATGCTACGCCCAGGACACGCAAATCGATGGCGCCGCTGAGACCGGCGACGGTGGCCAGCCCAATTGTGTGCAGGAAGAGGATGGCCGGATATCCCAGCAGCGAGCCGCTCTCCCGGACCCAGTCCATGACGGCGCTGTGCTGGAGCTGAATAATGAAGTCCATACTGAAAGTCGTGTCCCTTCGACAGGGCTGGGGTGCAACCCTCGGAAACATTCGTTTGGGTGGAATCGACCGTAGAGTCTCTCACAGGTTGGCCGCCGGTAGTAATATTCCCGCCCATGAAGCCCACCACTGTCGGCGTCATCATCGTCGTGGGATTTTTCGCGGTCGTTGGCGTGCGTCCGGCGTCGGCACAGGTCGACTTGAGCGGCATGTGGGCGCCCATCTTCCACGAGGATCAAATCGAACGCGTGCCCGGTCCCGAGATTGGCGATTACTCCGGGCTGCCAATCAACGACGCCGCGCGGATGCGCGCCGACAGCTGGATGTCGTCGTTGCTGACGCTGCCGGAACATCAGTGCAAGCCGCATCCCTCCACGTATGGATTCCGCGGTGTCGGCAATCTGCGCATCACCGCGGAGGTGGACCGCGCGACACAGGCCACGATCAAGTTGAACACGCACATTCAGTGGCAGGAGCAGGAGCGCGAGATCTGGATGGACGGGCGGCCGCATCCGCCTGAATACGCGGCCCACACCTGGCAAGGATTTTCGACCGGCCGCTGGGACGGCAACGTGCTCGTCGTGACGACGACGCACTTGAAGGCGGGGTGGATTCGACGCAACGGTCTCCTCATCACCGACCACGCGACGATGACCGAGCGCTTCATCCGCCATGGCAACTACCTGACTCACATCTACATGATCGAGGACCCGAGCTATCTCACCGAGCCCTTGATCAAGACCAACGGCTTCGCACTGACGCTGAATCCGGCGATGCCGCCGTATCCGTGTCATCCCGCTGTGGAGGTGCCTCACGACAAGGGTGAGGTCCCGCATTATCTCCCCGGCGAAAATCCGTTCCTCGGCGAGTACGCCAACAAGAACAACTTGCCGCCGCAGGAAGTGCGGGGCGGCGCCGAGACCGCGCTGCCCGAGTCGATCAAGCCGGGATTCAAGCTCCAGGCAACCCAGAGCCCAAAGCCGAGGGCCCAAGGCCCGGAGCCGAGAGCGCAAGCCCAGGATGTGAAGTCACTCCACGTCCAGGGCAAGGTCTGGATGCTGGTTGGCAACGGCATCAATGCCGCTGTGCAGATTGGTGAGGAGGGCGTGCTCATCGTGGACACGATGACCGACACGCAGGCCGACAAGCTGATTGCGGAAGTGCGGAAGATCGCTGGCGATAAGCCGATCCGCTGGATCATCAATACCCACGCGCATCCTGATCACACCGGCGGCAACGCGAAAGTCGCGGAGGCGGGCGAGTCGGTGGTCGGCGGCAACTTCGCGGCGCAGGTCGGTCAGGCCGCAGCGAACTCGGCGCAGATCATCGCGCACGAGAACGTGATGAAGCGTCTGGTCGCGCCGCGGGGCAACGCCAAACCGGCGACCGGGCTGATGCTGCCGACCGACACGTTCTTCACCGAGGAGAACGAGCTCTACTTCAACGGCGAAGCGATTCAGATCCTGTTTCAACCAGACGCGCACACCGATGGTGACGTCATCGTCTTCTTTCGTAAGTCGGACGTCGTGGTGGCGGGCGACGTATTCAACACGTTATCGTTCCCGGTGATCGACGAGTCAGGGAGCCTGAACGGGATCGTCGCGTCGCTCAACCGGATCCTCGACATCACGGTGCCGCGTGACAAGCAGGAAGGTGGCACCTACGTGATCCCCGGGCACGGCCGTCTGACCGACGAAGCGGACGTCGTCGAGTACCGCGACATGATGACGATCATTCGCGATCGACTTGTCGATGCGATCAAAAAGGGAAAGACGTTGGAGCAGGTAAAGGCGGCGGGGCTGCTTCGCGATTACGAAGGACGCTACGGCGCGACCCAGGGCACGTGGACCACGGACAGGTTTCTCGAGGCCGCGTATCGGAGCCTCAAGTAGGGCACGTCCTCTTGGACGTGCGTCTTCGGTAGGGCACGTCCTCTTGGACGTGCGTCTTCGGTAGGGCAGGTCCTTTTGGACGTGCCTCTTTAAGGAGAATTGATGAGACGCCGGGTTGTCATCGCGGTCATGGTTGCATGGGCAGTGAGTCTGGCTCCCAGTCTCGGCGCGCAGCGTGGACAGGGTCCTGCACCGCCGGTGGCGCCACCAACGCCGCAAGCCGCATCGCCGATCGATGTCACCGGCTACTGGGTGTCCATCGTGACCGAGGACTGGCGCTGGCGCATGGTCACGCCGCCCAAGGGCGATGTCGCCAGCGTGCCGCTCAATGCGGAGGGGACCAAGATCGCCAACTCGTGGGACCCGGCGACCGATGGCTCCTGCCTCGCGTATGGTGCCGCTGGCCTGATGCGCATCCCGACTCGCCTGCACATCACGTGGGAGAACGAGCGGACGATCAAGATCGAGACCGATGCAGGACAGCAGACTCGCCGACTCATGTTCGACAAAACCCAGGCGACACCCGCGCAGCGCACGCTCCAGGGTTTCTCACTCGCCGAGTGGGAGGTGGCGGGCGGCGGACGTGGTGCAGCCCAGGCGCCACGTACGGGCAATCTGAAAGTGGCGACGACGATGATGAGCGGTGGCTGGTTGCGCAGGAACGGCGTCCCGTACAGCGAGAACGCTGCGCTCACCGAGTACTTCGACCGTTTTGCGGCGCCGAATGGTGACGAATGGCTGGTGGTGACGACGATCGTGTCCGACGCGAAGTATCTGAATCAGGACTTCGTGACCAGCACGCATTTCAAAAAGGAACCGAACGGCACGAAATGGGCGCCGGCGGCATGTAAGTCGTAGAGCGCACGCTTTCGCGTATACGTCCCGGGCGACTGTCACAGACGCTCGCCGTTCGTGTCCAATCAGGTAATGGCAAGCCCGACGTCACCCGATCCGCAGGCCCACGCGCCGTCAGGGGAGGCCGACGACCACGACCTCATCCGGCACATCAAACAAGGCAGCCCGGAGGCGCTCGACCTGCTCATCGCCAGGCACCGGGCCTGGATCTACAACATCGTCCTGCCGATGGTTACAATCCGTACGACGCCGAGGACGCCACGCAGGAGATTCTTATCAAGCTGCTGAACTCACTGTCCACGTTCGAAGGACGTAGTCAGTTCCGAATGTGGCTCTATCGCATTGTCGTGAACCGGCGATTGATCGTGGTCCCGCATACCGGCCGCGATCGACGGCCAGAGCGCCGGACTGTCCCACTCGCGGTGGAGTGATCGCGCGACGGCGGACAGCTCGGTGTCCCGGTCGTCGTCGCGCTCGCTCCCGTGCACTCCCACGTGTCGACCCTCTGCGCCAGTTCGCGTCCCGCGAGTGTCCGTTTCAATTGGCGTCGCGCTTCGAACAGCCGACCCTTCGAGGTTCCCTCGGGGATCTCGAGAATGCCGGCGACCTCTCGATGCGTGTACCCTTCGACCTCGCAGAGCAGAAACACAGCCCGATAAATCGGCGCCAACCCATCGACCGCGCGTTGCAGCGTCAGTCGCATCGGGTTGTCACCCGCCGGCGTGGGCACGTCCATCGCGACCTCGGCGTCCACCATCTGGTTGTCGCGTCGCGCCGCCCGGCCCCGGCCGATGTCGTGGCACGCGTTCAACAGGATGCGGTAGACCCATGTCCATAAGGCCGCGTCACTGCGGAACGAATGCCGGTTCTTGTACGCGCGCAGGAACGTTTCCTGGACGGCATCCTCAGCGTCCGATCGATTCCCCAGCACGTTCAGCGCAAGGCTCTTCATTCGAGCCCCGTGCGACGTATAAAGTCCCTCGAACGCGGCCAGGTCGATCGACCGGCAGGTCGTTCCGCTTCGTGCGCCGGGTATTCGACGGGACGTCACGGCGGACCGTTCGGTCGCCACCACGGTGGAGTAATAAGCCTCAGGCATGGCGTGATTGTTCGAAGTGAGACAGAGGGCATCCCACGGCCGGACACATCTGGCCTCGGGCCACCACCGGATTGAGATTGGAAGGCATTCGTTATCTCAATGAAACGCCGCAACAGTGGGCGTGGTTAACACTCTGTTCTTCGGAACTCCTGCTCCCGGCACGGGCATACGCTGTGCCAGTCCACCGACACAGCCGCAAGAGAGCCCACTGACATTTCAGGTCGCGAGTGCGCGTAGACCGCCGAGCCGAGCGTCGGCGCGTCAGTCGACGTGTCCCTACGGATAAGAGACACCGCAATCGGATGAGAGTTCGATCTGTTTCATAGACTCCGCCATGTTCTGAACACTGAGCAACGGAGCAACGGAGGACGTACGGAGGGTGACTTCACGTGCACGCAAACGGCTGCGGCGATCGCCGGCCCGTCGGCCGGCACTGTGATCGAGGTGAGCACGCGATCGGAAACGCCTCAGCGAGAAGGTGAGTGCCCCTGCGCAACCCAGATCTCGATCGGAGTGGGAACGTCACGAAGACGAGCACTGACACGCGCCGCGCGCGAACGGGTCCGCTGGCCGTGCGGACGTCTTCGTCGCGTACGGCATCGACGATGGCGTGGACCGCGCCGCGTGGCTGGTGCCAACATCAGGTGAGTGATTGCCGCAATTGACAGTCCCAGGCGAATTGCCGGATGCTTGCCCGTTACCGTCCTTCGACGCGCCTTTAACATGGAGCGGCCCCGTATGACGTCACAGAGCAACGGAACACGCGAGACCGATCTGCGAGCGCTTTTCGAAGATTACACGAGCGGGGCCATCGATCGACGCGCCTTCATGCGACGCGCGGTCGCGCTGGGCGCCGCTGGAGCCGCGGCCGCCGCGCTGGGGCCGCTGGCCTCGCCGGCTGATGCCGCCGCTCTGGCGCAGGAGACCGCCGGCGGCACCCCCCGCATCCCGCTCGATGTCGCCGAATGGAGCTACATGTGGGTGAACGTGCGGCGCGCCGAGACGGCGCGCGGCGCGTTCGTCGGCGGGCAGCAGATGTACGTCGAGTACATGGTTCCGCGTATGGTCCGCCATCCGTTCCCGGTCGTGCTCGTGCACGGCGGCGGGGGCCAGGGCACGGACTGGATGGGCACGCCTGATGGCCGTCCGGGCTGGTTCCAGTATCTCGTCCAGGAAGGCTTCAAGGTCTACGTCGTCGATCGTCCGGGACATGGACGATCGCCGCTGCATCCGGATTTGCACGGCGGCTTCCCGCCGCAAGCGGCCGTCCTCGAGAACATCGCCGGACGATTCACACCGCCGAGCGCGAACCCTGCGCAAACGCCGAACGAGTATCAGAAGAACCACAACCAGTGGCCCGGCGTTGGCAATGTCGGATCGCCCGATCTCGATCAACTCGTCGCAGGACAGGGCGGCAGCTACGTGCAGCAGCAGGCGCCAGCCGGTGCTGGTGGAGCAGGAAGACTGGGTGGGGCGCCGGGCGCCGCCGCTGCAGGACGAGGAACCACGCCACCTGTCGCTGCCAACGTGGTGCAGCCGCCGCCTGCGCTCAACGTGCAGCATGCGGCGTGGCGGCAGGCCGGTGCCGACCTGCTCGACAAGATCGGTCCGGCGATCATCATGACTCACTCGGCCGGCGGTCCATTCGGACTGCTCGTCGCGGAAGCCCGGCCGAATTTAGTGAAGGCGACGGTGATCATCGAAGGCGCCGGTTCGGGATTCGGCGGCGGCAATCGTTGGGGCATGTCGAGCATTCCGGTCACATACGACCCGCCCGTCAACGACCCTGCCGAGATCAAGACGCACTGGGTCGCGAATCCAGAACCTGGCGTGGCCGGCTACTTCCTGCAGACGGAGCCCGCACGGCGGTTACCGAACCTGCGCAACACGCGAGTGGTCTTCGTGACCGCTGACTCGTCGTTTGCGTCACCGGGCAATCCTGGTGGCGTGGCCTTCCTGAAACAGGCGGGCGTCCAAGCAGAGGAATTGCGGCTGGCGGGTCTCGGCATCAAGGGCAACGGCCACATGATGATGGTCGAGAAGAACAACCGCGAAGTGCTGCAGCCGATCGTCAACTGGATCGAGAAGAACGTGACCGGCAGCAACACGCAGTCACCGGCACCGCGCCGAGGGTCGGCCGATTCGCTCGAGCTCAAGCTGGCGGACACAGGCATCTTCTGGGTTGGCACAAGCAACAAGAAGAAGATGCCCTACGGCACGATTCACGTCGGACAGATGTTCGTGCAGTACTTCGAGCCCGCGCAGCGGCGACATCCGCTGCCGGTAATCCTGGTGCACGGCGGCGGCGGACAGATGGTGCACTACATGGGGCTCGGCGGCATGTCGGGGTGGGCCCATCATTTCATTCAGGCCGGCTACAAGGTGTATCTCGTCGATCGGCCAGGCCATGGCCGCTCGCCGTATCACCCCGATGCGCTTGGCGAGATCGGCCCGCTCGTGACCTACGATCTCCTCACGCGCGACACGATCACTTCCGCGCGAACGCCGAACAAGCAGTGGCCCGGCAGCAGTGGCGACATCGGAGATCCGCTCGTCGATCAGCTCGTCGCGGCGGCCAACTCGGCCCCGCGCGACGCGCAGTTGGCACAGTCGCTCTGGAAAATGAGCGGTGGCGAGCTCGTTGAGCGCGTCGGGCCCTGCATTCTGATGACGCACTCGGCGGGTGGTCCCTTCGGATGGCTGGTCGCGAACGAAAAGCCGAACCTGGTCAAGGCCGTGGTCTCGTTCGAAGGTGCGACTGCACCGCTTGTCGGCCCTGGCGGCACGGCAGGTACGCCGCTGCCGAATCTTAAGGGCATGCCGATCATGTACCTGCTGTCCGAGCGCGGCGGCCGGCCGGGCAAGCCGATTCTCGATGCGCTGCTGCAGTCGGGCGCACGCGCCGAGGTCATCGATCTCAAAGAGCGCGGCATCCTCGGCAACAGTCACTTTGCCATGTTCGAGAACAACCGCCGACAGGTGTTCGACGTGATCAAAGGCTGGATCGAGCAGCGCGTTCCGGCGGCCACGCCGTCATCGACGGCACGTTTGTAGGGCGAGGCATGCCTCGCCTTACCCGTCGCGCGTCATTCGCAGGTAGTTGACTTCAGGCCCGGGTGTGTTGAATCCCCACTGTGCATAGAAGGGGATGAGTTCGGGCTTGCAGTACAGCTCGATGTGACGGACGCCGGCCAACACCGAGTGGTTGAGCACATGGTCGATCAGCCGGCGGCCGAGGCCCGTGTGCCGGTGCGCCTTGGCGACGATCACGTCGAAGATCAGCGCCTTGAACACCCGATCGGTCAACACTCTCGTGAAGCCCACCAGCTGTCCGCCGGGGTCTGTGCAGATGCCAACCAATAGATCGGAGTGCCGCAGCATACGCGCGACATCCTCGTCACGCCGCTGATTCGTCCACCACTCGTGGCGATATAGCTCCATCAAATCGCCGCGTAGGCGGTCGTCGATCTGCTCGACGAATCGATAGCTCGTCATGGTGTCTCCGTCAGTCCAACATTCAAGCATTATTCGGATTGACTCACGAGCCAGATTAGTATCACTATGTGTGAGTAATGCTGCTAGGTGAATTCGAGTATTTGATGCTGACTGCCGCTGCGCGCCTGGGCGACAAGGCCTACGGCGCGGCGATCCGGCAGGAAATCGAGGATGCCACCGGCGCGCCGTGCTCGATCGGTGCGCTGTATACGACCCTCGATCGCCTCGAAGGCAAGGGTCTCATCAAAACCTGGATGGGCGACCCGACACCCGAGCGGGGCGGCCGGCCGAAGCGGATGGTTCGCGTCACGCCGAAGGGCGTCGATGCTGCCACCTCGTTCTACAGTGCCGTCCGTCGCGTGAGCCGTGGCGTGGCATGGGCGAAGTCATGACGCGGATCACGTGGGCACTCGTCGATCTGGCGACCCAGTTGCTCGACCCCCACGAGCGTGACGCCGTGTGCGGCGACCTCGCTGAATGCCGCGTCAGTGGATGGCGTGCCCTCGGTGAAGTGCTTGGTCTCGTCCTGCGTCGGCAGGCGGCACTGTGGACCGAGTGGCGGCCCTGGCTGGCCCTCATGGGTGTGGTTCTGCCGATCGGCATTCTGCTGAGTCACGCCTCGCGCTGGTGGGCCGACAGCACCGCTCTCGATATGTCTCTCTACATCCGAATCTGGGAGTGGTCCTACCTGGGTTATCCCGGATGGCGTCGCGACCTGTTCGGGATCATGTGGTCTGTGGCGCTCAATGCCGCCGCACTGAGCGCATGGTCGTGGACCTGTGGGTACATGCTGGCGTCGGTCTCACGGCGTACTGTATGGGTTACGGCCATGGCGTTTGCGCTTGTAGTGTTCCTCGCGACGCTCGGCACATCCACGGTGGCTCGCATCACCCACGACGATTTTGCGGGGCACTTCTACGGTGTCGTGCTTCCTCGATTGGTCAGGCTCGCCTTTGTGGTGCTGCCGCTGCTATGGGGGATTCAGAGCCATCGCAAAAGCGTCGTTCGACCTACGATGCTGCTCGTCGGCGCCGCGGCAGTCATCATCTTGACCGTGCTCGTGTCACCTGGCCTCGAGAACTCGTTAGTGTTCGGGCGCGGCAGCTTTCCAGATGGCGGTCCGGACCGCACTGTCGGGACGAGCGATGATCCGCGCCCGCTATGGCCGGTCGCGGTCCTGATGCTCTGGCCGACAGCCTACATTCTCGCCACGATAATGCCGCGTCGGCCCAGACGTCTCGATGCCCTCTAAGGAGCTGGCGGTTGCCTGCGTCATCGTCGTAGCAACCGTCGCGCTCTATGCGCAAGGCTCATCGCGCGACTACGTTCAGTGGCGGGGCCAACAGCGCGATGGTTCCGCGTCGGCTTTCGTCGAGCCGAAGCAGTGGCCAGAGACGCTGACGCGGCGCTGGAAGGTTGACGTCGGCGAAGGATACGGCACGCCACTGATCGTCGGAGACATCGTGTACGTGGTCACACGCCTCGATGGGCAGGAGGGCGTGACGGCCGTTGATGTTTCCACGGGACGTCAGCGCTGGCGATCGCAATATCCCGCGCCGTACACGCCGTCGCAGCCCGCGGCGGCACACGGCGCCAGTCCCAAGGCGACGCCGCTGTACCACGATGGCCGGATCTTTACTCTTGGCATCAGCGGCATGGTGTCGGCGTTCGACGCGAACAGCGGCAAGCAACTCTGGCAATCGGCTGCCCCGAATGAGGCACCGTTCTATGGTGCCGCGGTCTCACCGCTCGCGTTCCGCGATCTCGTGATCGTGCACCCGGGCGACTATGGTGCTTTGACCGCCTTCGACACGCGCAGCGGCGCGGTCAAGTGGACGGCCGGATCAGGAGGCTTCTTTGCCTCGCCGATCCTGGTGACGCTCGAACAGACACCGCAGGTCGTGTCCGCCACGCAGGACTTCGTCATTGGCGTCTCGTCCGATGGCCGCATCCTGTGGCGCTTTCCGTGTGACGGGAAGAACGGCTCGACCACGCCAGTCCTCAACAACGACACGATCATCGTCAACACTCCGGATCGGGTGATCGCCTTCCGGCCGCGGCTGCGAGACGGCGCGTGGATCGTGGAGACGATGTGGGAGACGAAGGACGTCAGCACCTACTTGAGCACGCCCGTGGTCGTAAACGATGTGCTCTACGGACTGTCCACCAAACAGCGTGGACAGTTCTATGCGATCGACGCCAAGACCGGGCAGGTGCTGTGGCTCGGAACGCCACGCGAAGCGGACAACACTGCGGTGGCGAAGGCCGGGCAGTTGCTGTTTCTCTTGAATGACGACGCCGAGCTGATCGTGGCTCGGGCGAATCGCAAGGCCTTCGATCCACTCGCGCGATACGTCGTCGCCGACAGTGCCACGTGGGCACAGCCAACGATCTCCGGCGATCGCATATTCATCAAGGACGTCAATACCCTCGCGTTGTGGACGCTCAGGGCGCGCTAAGAATCTTCATCACATCCACGTTCGCCGCACGGCGCGCCGGAACGAAACAGGCCAGCGCGGCGATCGCCGTGAGCATAATGGTCATCAGCAACATGACCCAGGGATCGGCCGGCGCGATGCCGTAGAGTTGCGACACAATCAGCCGTCCAAGCATCAGGGCCCCGATCACGCCAAGCACGACACCGCCGAGGGCCAGCCCGAGACCCTCGCGCACGACGAGGGCAATGATCTCGCGCGGCGCACTGCCGACCGCGAGGCGGACCCCAATTTCGCGCGACCGCTGGGTCACGAGATACGCGAGCACGCCATAGAGGCCGATGGCCGAGAGGAACAGCGCCACGGCCGCAAACAGCGTCGCGAGCTGCATGGTGCTGGTCCGTGAGAGCAGCGCCAGCTGCGTCCGCTCCGACATCGTTCTGATATCGAAGAGTGGAAGCTCGCGATCGATCTGCGCGAGCGCCGATCGGATCTCGCCAACGACAGCCGTGGGATCGCCGGCCGTACGGATGACGTAGCCGAAGTCACGCGGCGCGGTTGCCGCATACGGGAAGTAAACCGTTCCGTTCGTTCCGTAGTCGGTGACCAGTGGACCACGGAGCTGCGCGTCGCGAACTACGCCAACGACGGTCAGCCACGGTGTGTCCGGACCGGTGGACTCGAGCTCTTTCGCGTTCGCCGGCCGGAAAACCCGCCGGCCGATAGGATCCTCATCGCGCCAGAACCGTCGCGCCAGGCTTTCGTCGACGATGACCGACCTCGTGCTCTCGGCCATCTCGCGATCGTCGAAGTACCGGCCGCGCACGAGTGCCGTTCCCGCGGCTTCGAAGTAGCCGGGCGTGACCGTCGCGCGCACCGTGGCCACGGCTGGCTCGCCCGGCTTCGGCACGTAGCCCTCGGCGATGATGACGCCGCTTTGGTAGAAGCCTCGGAGCGGTACCACAGTGGTGGCTCCGGCAGAGACGACGCCGGGCAGTCTCCGAATCGAGTCGAGCGAGCGATCGATGAGCGACCTGGCGTCTTCGTCCGCCGCGTAGCGTGGCTGTGGCAGGTTGACGCCGGCGGTGATCACGTTGTCGAGCGCGAAGCCGTACTTCACGTTCAGGAGATTTCGGACGCTGACCCACAGCAGCCCCGCCCCGACGAGGAGCATGAACGAGCAGGCCATCTGCGCGACGACGAGCGTGCGCCGGGTCGCGCGGACGGCGCGTCCTCCGGTCCGGCTGCGCGTGCCGTCGTGCAGTATCGAGCTGAGCCTCATCGTGAACAAGGGAGACGCCGACACGAGACCGACGATCGCTCCGGCCGCGATGCCGAGACCGATCGTGATGCCCACGACGGTGAGATCGATCTGGATAGCGGTATTCGTGACCAATTCACGCCGACGCAGCGTGGAGAGAATGCTGACTCCAAGAGCAATCGCGGCGCCGGCGCCAAGGCCGCCGATGAGCAGTCCTTCAACGAGCTGCTGCCGGATCACATCGAACCGCCCGGCGCCGATGGCCAGTCGCGTTCCGAGCTCGCTGAGTCGCGTCCGTGCACGCGCAAACGCCAGGTTGCCCAGGTTGCCGAGACCGATCACCAGCACGACGATCGACGCGCCCCAGAGCATCGAGAGCGGTCCCTGGACATCGCGGACGACGACGTTTGCCAGCGGTTCGACTGAGGAATAGAAGCCAGTGTTGATGAGGATCGGTTTGAGCTTCGGACTCGTGCGCTCCAGGTTCACTGCATCGAGCGCTTTCAACTGGGCGCGCACGTGATCGATCGTCGCGCCAGGCTTCAATCGTCCGATGCTGAGCCATCCGTTGCTGTGACGAGCGTCGTCGGAGCGCTGCCGCTCGGTCAGCGCGAGGGGCGTCCAGAAGCGAATGTCAGGGCCACCAAAGGTGAAGTCGCGAGGCAAGACGCCGACGATCGTGAGCTCGCGCCCTGATACCCGCAGCGTGCGGCCCACCGCCGCGGGATCGCCGTTGTACAGCTCGCGGAACAGCCGATCGCTCAGGATGATGCTCTGGTCGTTCCCTGGCGTGGCCTCGCTGTCGACGAACAGACGGCCGTGAGCCGGCCGCGCGCGCAGCAGGCGGAGGAGCGAGGGCGTTCCCACGATGCCGAGCGCGCGCGTGGGCACTCCCGCGATTTCCAGGGTCACCCCGGAATAGTTGTAGAGCGCTTGCCCCTCCATGACCGTGACGTGCCGCAGCCGATCGTCGTAGTCTGGCGTGGCGCTCGTGGTGCCCCATCGTTTCTCGACCGCCGGGTATTGGTTGGCCATCAGCAAGACGCGATCGGCCTCGGGGATCCGCAGCGGATGGAAGAGCACACCGTTCACGCCGGCGACGATCGCGGCGTGGCCGCCCAGACAGATCGTGAGCGTGACGAGCGCGGTCAGCGTAAAGCCGCGGTCCTTTCGCAGGACCCTGATCGCCAGCTTGAGGTCGTTGAGCCAGCGATCGAACCCGATGGACATACGCAACCGCGACGACCGCTGCTCCTGGGGCGGCGGTGCGCCGGTCGCCGAGGCGAGGTCGCGAGCGAAGGAAGACCAGGAGGGAACCTGTGCGACGGCCGCCGACCATGCCTCCTCGTCACTGGCGCCTTGCTCGACGAGCGTGGTGTATCTCGACTCGAGCTCGGCGGCGAGTTCTTCGACGATCTCGTCGAAGCGATCCTCCGGCACGTCGCGCCGCGACAGATGCTGGCGCACGTGCGCAACGAAATCACGCATACTCGAGTCCCGCAGCTCGCTGGACGGCCGTCATGAACACGCTCCACGTCTCGCGCTGCTGGGTCAGCTTCTTCCGCCCCGCGGCGGTGAGCTTATAGAAGCGCCGTCGCCGTTGCCCGGCGCGTTCGACCCACCAGCCTGAGATGCTGCCCTGTGCTTCAAGGCGATAGAGGATCGGATACAGCGACGCGACATTGAACACGACCGCGCCGTTGGAACGCTGCTCGATGCGCGTGGCGATGTCGTAGCCGTGCCGCGGCTGATTCTCGAGCTGCGCGAGGACTAACAGTTCCGCAGTGCCTTTCTTGAGTGAGTGTTCGTCGCTGGGAGCGTCCATATGTCGCAGTCATACATATATGAGTTCGACTCGGAATTGTCAAACGCTGTGAAGACAGTGAAAGGCGACCGCAGAAGATCGATGATCGTGACTGCTGCGTGACCTCGATACTGATCGCCGCATGATGAATCACCATCGCCTGCATGCGGTGCGGGCGCACCTCGTGGAGAAGGCCGGTGACGTCGAGGGTGCGATCGCCGACTACCGCTCGGCGGCCGACAGGACCACCAGCGTTCCTGAACGGAACTATCTGATGGCCCAGGCCGGCGGACTGGCGGGACGGTAATGGTCCAAGGGGCTAGACGCGCGTCGGTGCGATCGCACCCTCCTAGAACGCCATTCGTACTCCGAACTGCACCGTCGTCGGCACAGCGCCGGCGCGGAGTGCGGTCAGGTTGAGGAAGTCGGGCAGCCGCCGATCGCCAAGCGGGACTTCGAAGTTGGCCCGGTTGGTGATATTGAACACGTCCATGAACAGATCCAGGCTGCGATTCTGACCGGGCCGCAGCCGATAGCCAAAGCGGACGTCGGCCTGAAACAGCCCGGGGCCTCGTGCACCGTTGCGTTCGCTCTCGAAGTCCACGGTCCATGGGTTCCGATTGGCACCGGCCGTGCCCGTATAGTTGCCGGCCGGCAGCGGCTCGGTGAACTGCCCATTCAGATCCGGATCGGTGGTTGAGTCGAAGAGCGTAAACGGCGCTCCGCTCAACGCGCGCACGACCCAGGCGAACGTGAGGCCGCCGGTACGTGGCACGAGCGCCTGGCCGCTGATCACCAGGTTGTGGCGGCGATCAACGTTGGTCGGTCCCTGGTTGAGATCGAGGTTCAGATCGTTCAGCAACTGGTAGCCGCTCAAGGGGATGGCCGCGCCGCTCGTGTTGCCTCGCGAATACCCCAGCGTGTAGGACATGCGGAATGAGTAG
>DAINQP010000104.1:0-19965 GCA_036742665.1 Vicinamibacterales bacterium
CGACGAAGGGCTGTACTCCCGCGGAGCTCGCGCTCGCGTGGTTGCTGACGCGCGACCACGTAGTCCCGATCCCGGGCACGAGCAATGTCGAACGACTGGCGGAAAACGTCGGGGCCATCGGGGTCCGACTCACGCGCGAGGAGCTCGACGAGATCGATCGCCGATCGCCGAAGGGCGCGGTCGCGGGTGCGCGGTACCATGCGTCAGGCACGGCACTGCTGAACGGCTGACCGGATCGATCTGGCGGCCATCGAGGCCGGCGCATTCAAGAAAAGTCGATGGCGCGCTTCCCGAGGTAGTCGGTCACCATCGGCGCTGACTGTTCCGGTGCCGCCAGCGCGACATACCCATCCGGCCGCAGAAGATAGAGTGCATCTCGCCGAAGACCGGCGCGCTCCATCGCGGGTTGCCAGCCGAACTCGTGCAGCGCGAGGTGATGTTGAGCGCACACTGCACGAATCTTCGGGACCGCGTTGCCGTAGATGTGCACCTGCCACTCGAGTGACATCAATGGCGTGAAATTATCTTCGCCGCGACCCGAAGTATCGAGAGGTACCCACGGCAGGCGATCGCCGCCATGGACACGGCCGGCCCGCCCTTCACTCAGTGCGCTCCCGCGATAGTTGATCGCCGTCTGGGACACTGTTCGAAACGCAAGACGGCGGACCGCGTCGATCGTCAGCAGCCGGGGCAGCAGCGCTGGCACAAGGTGCAACCGCAGCGTGCGCGCGGTGATGGAGGAGCTCGACACGCCGGTAAATGCCTGATCGGTCGTGGCGACCAGCCGTCGTGCAAAGGCGATTCGCTCCGGCTCGTAGGTGTCGAGCATTGAAACGCCCGCGCGTTCACGCAGAACCGCAGCGAGCTTCCAGGCGAGATTCACCGCATCTCCGATACCGGTGTTCATGCCCTGACCGCCGACAGGACTATGGATGTGTGCCGCATCGCCCAGGAGAAACGCGCGTCCGCTGCGGAAGCGGTCGGCGACCCGGTGATGTACGTGATACGTCGAGAACCAGTTCACGCGGTCGACGAGGATACGCATCCACTCGATCACGCGTGTGCTGACATCATCCCAGCTCAGGCTCTCGCGCCGGGCTGCCTCCGCCTCGGGTCGAACGGTCCCGACGAGGCGTGCGCGATGTGCGTCCGTCAGAGGAAACACAGCGAGGAAGTCAGTGCGGTCGAGCGCGATATGGATGTCGCCGTTCATCGCGGGTCCGTGCGCCTCGACATCGGCGACGTAGAAGAGGTGCTCGTAGGTGCCGCCCGCAAAACCGATCGACAAGACCTCGCGGACACGCGAGTGAGCGCCGTCGCAGCCGGCGACGAACGCGGCTTCGCAGAAGTCGACGCGGCCGCCTGCGCGCGCGAGCCGCGCGATGATGCCTTCGTCACGTTGCTCGAGCCCGACGAATTCAGTGTCCCGCTCGACCCTGACGCCAGCCTCGCTCAACCGATCGATCAGCAGCCGCTCGTGTTCGTCCTGCGGAAAGATGAACGCATAGGGGTACGGGCTGATGCCTTTACCCATCGGGCCGAACACCGCGCGCGCAACCCGGCGGCCCGACACCCACAGATTGGCAGCGGACACTTCACGACCACGCGCGATGACGCTATGCGCCAGGCCGATCTGACGATAGAACTCGAGCGTGCGGGCCTGCACGGCGACTGCGCGCGACGTCGTCGCCGGCGCCGCTCCGTGATCGACGATCCTGACCTGAACGCCCAGTCGTGTGAGCCACAGCGCCAGAACCAGACCGGTTGGGCCTGCGCCGACAATCAGTACCTCGGCTCGTTCCGCTTCAGCCATTCACCGATTCTAGAGCGTCGGTCGGTGTGGCCGATTTTTCCAAGACGCGCTGCGACGCCCTCCCTTAGGCTTCCTGCCTATGCGGAGTGGTTTGGCGAAAGCGGTTATCAGCATCGTTGCCGGACTCGCGGTATGGATTGCGGTCGTGGCTCTGGCGGGAGTCATCATGCGGTCGTCGTGGCCGGCGTACGCGCGCGTCGCTGACGCGATGACGTTCACGCTGCCGATGATGCTCGCGCGTTTGTCGATCGGCGCGCTGGCGACGCTTGCCGCGGGGTGGGTCACGGCCGCGATCGCGCCGCGACCAATGCTGGTGAGACTGATGCCGGGACTGATCCTGCTCGTCGCGTTCATCCCGCAGCACATCGCGCTGTGGAACAGCTTTCCGGTGTGGTATCACCTCACCTTTCTGCTGTCACTCGTCCCGCTGACGTATCTCGGCGGCGCTAGTCACTGGCGTACTCGGCTCACGGTGTAACGTTGTGCGGGTTGCGCCGGATGCGGGGGCATTAGCATCCGGCGCGTCACCTCGCTCACCACTCATCATCGCATCAGCGTCCACCCGGATTCGTCGGGCGGCCAGTACCGGTCGGCGGACCACCAGGCCTGCCGGCTTGCGGCGAACCGCCGGGCGCAGGCACGCTCGCCGGTGGACCCGCCTCCGCGCCGGAGCGACCGCCACGCGCACCCGTTGCCGCTGCACCGCCGCGCGCCGCAGCGGCCTGCGCCGGCAGATTGGCTAACGCGTCGGGACCTCGTTTGAGCGCCTCCGTCACGCGTTCGAGCGCGGTCGCCGACGCATGGCCCTGTTCCACCAGTTCCGTCAGTACCGCGATCGCCACGTTGCGGCGATCACGCGGTGCGTTATCGGCGATCGCCTTCAACGCGACGTCGCTGACGCCGGCTTCAACGGCGTCTGCACCGACGGACAGGCTCGAGGCCGCCTCCGGTTTACCGCGCAACGCCTCGCTCGCCCGTTCGAGCGCTGCCTCACGCCGCGCCACTGCATCGGCGATGCGTTCCAGTGACACGCCCTTGGCCTTGCCTTCGGCAATCTTGCTCTCGAGCAGCGCCACCGGGATGCCCACCTGACGCGCGCGCGCCAGCGCGGTGTTGATCCGGTCCTGCGGCGGCTGCACCTGGGCGTTCGCGAGATCGAGGCCAGCGAGGGCCAGGATCATCACTCCGAGGCCTATGCGAAACTTCATGTCTCCTCCTCAAAAGCGGTCATGCTCACAAACCGCTTGTACTGCATCTGCTGTGGAGACGAGCCAACGGCTCGATCGGTCACATCGGGCGTCCGCAGCGCGGCACTCAGCGCCTGACGAGCGCGAAGTGCACGCATCTTCAACGCGCTGACCGAGGCGTCGAGCAGGTCGGCCATCGTCGCGTACTCGAAACCGTCCACGTAATGCATGACGAATGCTTCCCGCTGCTCCGGAGGGAGCTGCGCGAGGGCACGCGTGATCTCCAACTGAAGCTCACGATTGTCGACGAACGCCGCTGGACCGTCGGCGCGGCTCAGCAACGGCTCGGCGTCATCGAATCTCAGATGGCCGCGGCGTGGCTCTTTCAGGTAATCGAGACAGCGATTGCGGAGCGTCTGAAACAGCCAGGCACGGAAGCGGCGCGGATCGCGGCACTCCTTCAGATTCGTGTATGCGCGCACGAATGCGTCCTGCACCATGTCGGCCGCAGCATCGTGATCGAGCACCATCGCCACGGCGTGCCGATACAGCGCGCGCTGGTATCGCTCGACGATCGATGCGTACTGCTCGGTGTCACCGGCCAGAACGCGCGCGACGATGTCGGCATCGATGCGACCGTCCTCACGGGCGGGATCGCGCGCGTCAGTCATCCGCTCACCATCAAGACAGCGACGTGACCGCCCATGCCATCGTCACGGCGTCCGGGCGCAGACGAAGGCACGAACCAGGTTCCTGTCGCGGAGCGAAATGCATAGTGATAGACGCCTGGGCCGACCGGCAGCCGGACGACCCAGCTGTCACCCTCGCGCTGCATGGGCGTGGGCTGCCAGTTGTTGAAGTCGCCGGCGATCGATATGTGGCCTGGAGGCGCGTCACTCGCTCGCAGAGTCACGAGCACGCCACCCGCCGGCTCAGCGCGCAATTGTGGGATCGGTGACGCCACGCGTCCAAGACGCTGCGTCATGCCGACACTCCATGTTCGCCGCGCCGTGTTCCAGTACAACGGATCGGGTGCCTCCTGACGCAGGCTGGCCCAGACGCTCGAACGTGCGTTGAGGGTCATCGCGAGACCGCCGCCCCACGTCCCATCGTCGAGGTCATCGTGCAGCCACTTGCCTGCCTGGCCCCACACCTGCACGGGCGTGCGGTTGTACGACAGAGTGACTCCAGCGAACGGGAACACGCCTTCCGTCGCGTGCACCCATCGCGCATCGCCCTCAACTCGCACGACTGCTCCGTAACCAGCGCGCGCACCGGTTTCGAACACGCCACGGCGTTCATTGATACCGGACAGTGTCAGCGTGTGACCTCTCCAGCCGCCTCGTCCCTCGACAAATCCGAGACCAGCCGACAGTCGCACGAACGGGATGATCTCGGCGAGCCCACCCGATCCGACCTGATCGACGAACGCATCGCGGAACGAATAGGCATGTCCAGCCATTTCGGCGCCGAGTGACGCGCGCGAACTCGTGCGGCGGGCAAAGCGACCACCTGCGCCTGCGCCGCCCCAGAACGTCGCCGCGTCGGTGAGTGGCACCGCTGCCGCTCCATAGATCCATGACTCGCGCGCCATGTCGTATCGAAGACTTCCCATCAGATTGTTCGTGCCGACGTTGGCCACCAACGGGTCATACACGAGGCGACCCGCTGAGACGTCGACAGACAATCCCTGCGCACAGATCGCCGCGGGCGCAACGATGACAAGCGCGGCGAGGTACGCCGCGGCGATGAGTCTCCGCCACTTCATAGGCGCTGTGTGTCGGGAAGCAGGAGCGTGAGGCGGCTGTTTGTACCGCCGAAGCCATCATTGATACGAGGCGCGTAGGGGTCCGCGACCCATTGTTGGCCATCGACGATGAAGGCGTAATCGTGCACACCTTGCGGAAGCGGAACGGCAATCGTCCAAACGCCCGGTGACATCTGGTGCAACTGGTAGGCAGGCTTCCAATTCGTGAAGCTGCCGGCGAGCTGTACGTTCATGGCGTTCGTCTCCAGGCGGAACTGCACGAAAAGACGGGCTGCGTCGTCGGCAGTGCGCACAGCCGTGGTCTGACTCTCTAGCGCCACGAAGAGGGTCAGGACTGCACCAGCCGCCGCCACAGCATAGGCCGGACGGATCGAGAACTGGCGCGGCGACCACAAGAACCGCATCACGGTGGCAAACACGCCCGAAGGGCGCACTGGTTCGGAATCGGAGATTCGACTCACGCGCTGCATTACCGCAGCGGTGACGTTCGGGGCCGGTCGCGCCTCAATGAACGCACGCGTCTCACTCACGGCACGCGCCACGTCGTCCTCGTCGGGGTGTTCCTCCACGTATTGATCAATTCGGTCGCTCATGGCGTCAGCCTTACCTCGTCGCGTCGCGACACGATTATCCGCCCCTCAGAAGATCGAGGGGTTCGACGCTGTTACAAGGACGACTGAGGATGGGAAGACGTCACAACTTCGCGATCGCACGCTAAATCGTGCAGTTGTGACGTGTGCAGCCCTACGACGCTTCGCGAACCCGTGTCGCGACGAACGCCGCCGCGAGGGCACCTGCCAGATACCAACCCACCGTCATGAACTGGTTCGCGCGGCGGTGAGAGTTTTGCGGCGCGCCCAGGCCCATACGTGCGGGGAGGAACAGGGCACAGAGCCCGGCGGCTGTGCCGAGAACGCCCGCACGCGTCCACGTCGCCTTCCTGGTTGGTGCGGCGATGACCGAGTAGTAGACCGAGTTGGAGAGTAGATCGCCAGCGAGCGCGAGCTGATGCAGACGCTTTGGATCGCGATGTTCCCCCGGAAGGATCTTCCGAAGAACGCGCATCGCCACTTCGTCCATCCTCGGTGCGCTGGCGATCCGGCGTCGCCCGACCTCGTGGATCGCGGTGAGCGCAAGTGCACCGGCGACTCCACTCGCCAGAGATCGTGTTGCGCGAGACATGGAGATCCGGTGCGCTTCATTTCCGCGCGGGTACCCCCTCTTGCCGGCGTCCGGTCCCGACGTGACCTGGTGAGCTGGCGGCACCGGCATCCACTCGCCGCAACCACGCGGGCCGCAATCGTGGCGGAACTGCTTCACCGCCATCTCATCCGCCGCAGCCATCGCTGCCTTCAAGGTGTCGTATCGGGTGGGGAATTCAGGCGGCAGCGTCGTCTCTTCCGATCGAACGGTCCAGTCGCCCTCCGGGAGCGTTCGCATGATCGACACCGACATCGGCGGATCCGACTGATGCTTTTTCTCCCAGTGATACATCTCCATCGTCATCGCGGCACCTCCGGCTACCAGCTTTCGAGCAAGCAGCGTGCCCCGATCAGAGCGTTTTCAGAAACTCGACCAGATCAGCCTTCTCCCTCTCGGTGAGTCCCAGCGCAAACCGCGGATCGTTGTTGTACCGGTTGACGACGTCCAGAAGACCAGCGGCGCTTCCGTCGTGGAAGTAGGGTGGGTGTTGCCACAGGGCGCGGAGCGGTGTGGTCCGCCACTTTTTCGTGGCGCTACGCGCGGCATAGGCAGGGTTCGTCGGAATCGCAGACGGATCATGGAGAACCGGCACGCTCGGATCCGGACCGCTCGCGACGTCGGTGAACAGCGGCGGCTTATGACAACTCGCACAGCCCGCCGCGCCCATGAACAGATCTTCGCCGCGTCTCGCCGCGGCGCGATTGGCACTTCCATCCGGCGGCGGCGCCGGCGGCGTCTTCAGGCTCAGTTGATACTGCAAAAGCGCCGGCAGCTTGGGCGTGACCTGGTCGGGTGTCTGGATGACGCTCACGCCGATGCGCGGGTCACTGAAGCTGCCGTGTCCGCCCATCTGCGTCACCGCAACATAGTTGTTCCAGTACGAGATCGGTCCGTCGCCGGTGAACGTCTCGAAACCGACGCCCTGAAGGCCGAAGATTGACGGGATCACCACAGGGATCGACGGATCGTTCGGATCGATCAGTGGAAATGGCAGCACGCTCGCGCCGTCGAAGATGCGGAAGCGCGGGTCGTATTTGCCAGGCCCCCAGCCTTGATATGCGGACTTGTTAGAGATTGCTGGGGACAACGCGATGATGTCTCCGGGCCTCAGCGTGAGGTTTGCCCAGCCATCGAGACGGTGGCCGATCCCGGGCGCCAACGAATCGTCAACCGTCGAGTGACAGAGCGCACACGTGATGCCGACCTCCTGCAGATTGTTGTTCGCGCCGACGACCTTGCCGATGACACCAACGACCGCGTTCAGCTTCAGCAACTGAACAGTCACCGCGGGATCGTCGAGGTCCACCTGAGGAGGACTAGCCTGCAACGCGTCTCTCACCGCTTGCGGCAACGCATCCACATCGACTTTCAAGCCGACCGACAGGGCTGTCTTTGGGCTCACACTCTCGGCAATGACGTTCTGCATTTGCAGAAAGTCAGTCCACAACTGCTCACTGCCAAACGTGTCGAACCTGAAGATGGATTTGCCGTCTGGTTGAGCTTGCGCGCTTGGAAGCGCTAGCGAGAACGCGATTAGATACACGGCCAGTGCCGCAGCGATAAGTCGAGACACGGTCCACCTCTTCCTATCGTTTGCCCCGCCGAGGTATCGAAAGATACGCAAACGAATCGTTGTGGATGTAGCAAGAGGCGCGCCCCGATGTGGCCGTGCTTCGGAACCCTGGTTACGTGTTCTTCACAGCCGTGCCATCCAGTCTACGCTGAGCGAGTGATGACAAACGCCGTTCAAACCGCTCCCGCCACGCGGGGCCTGGTGCTGCACTGGGCTGCCCGCTACGACCTGCTCGTCTGGCTATTGACGCGCGGTCGCGATCGCGCGTTCCGCGAAAAGCTGGTTGCCCTCGCGCGTCTCACGACCGGTGAAGCCGTGCTCGATGTGGGGTGCGGCACCGGTAGCCTGGCCCTGGTCGCCAAACGCCAGGTCGGCCCGACCGGCTTGGTGTGCGGCATCGACCCATCGCCGGCGATGATCGCTCGGGCGCAGTCGAAGGCGAGCAAGGCGGAAGCCGACGTGAAGTTCGAGATCGGCATCGCCGAAGCACTGCCCTTCTCGGCCGCGCAGTTCGATGTCGTCTTCAGCACGCTGATGCTGCATCACCTGCCGCGTCCGGTGCGACAGCAATTCGTACGCGAAGTGCGCCGCGTGCTCACACCCGAAGGACGTTTCCTGGTCGTTGACTTCGCACACGCTCAGGCCAAGAGGGGCGTCCTCGCACACTTCCACCGGCATGGTCACGTCGATCCGCGTCAGATCGTGTCGCTGCTCGAGGACGAGGGCCTGCGCTCGGTCGCGAGCGGGCCGGTGGGCATCAGCAGCCTTCAATACGTCCTGGCGACGGTCGTGGCGCAGCCAAGCACGCGGTGACACTGTGCACACACATGTTCATCACGCACGTGGCTGGATCGCGATTGTGGCGATTCTGGTGTTGATCGCAGCGCACGTGTGGCTGTTCACCACCGTGTCACGCGCTCATCTCTCGCTGGCGCTCGCAGCGGGCATGCTCGCGGTCGCGGTGTCGAAGTTCGCGTGGTGGAAGTTCCGGCGCCCGCCTCAATGCTGACGTTTGAAGAACTGCACTGCGCGTTCGTGCTTCTCCGCCGCCGCTCGGCTACCAAAGGTTCCAAGATTGCGACGACGGTGCGTCCGCGGATCAACCTTCCGTGAGTACAAACGGTATTCGCCCGTCTTCAACTTGCGAATCATCTGAGCACCTCACGACCGCTGGGCGGGTTCGAACAACTCGATGGGATTTCCGTCGGGATCCTCGACTTGGATTTGGCGGCCGCCGGGACCTGTTTCCATCTCATTGCGAAAGTGAACGGACGCCTTCTTCAATTCGGAGATGCAGGCGGGAAGATCCTTCACTTTCAACACCACGCGATTCCAGCCGCCGGGCTCCTGCCGCTGTCCGTTGGGCATTGGTCGCGAACCGGATGCTTCCGGACCGCTGAGCAGAATCTGCGCATCACCTAGCGAGACACTCGCAAAGGCGGGGAGTTGTTGATGTTCCAGCGTGAACCCGAGTTGCGTGGTGTAGAAGGCGACCGAGCGAGCGACATCCTTCACCTGATAACGGATGCCATGGACGCTCACGACGAAGGCATGAGGTTGAGTCTCGCGAGAAGCTGTGGTTTGAGGCATGGTTCGATCTCCTCAATATTGGTTTGTGACGCAGTGGGTTTGTGACGCAGCAAGTCATAGGCCGCACCATTTTTTGACGCTCGGCTGATCACCTGAGTCATTCCGGCACGCGCGGTGCAATGTGTCAAGGCGGAGGAACTATGCGAAAGCTTGTTCTGACAGTTCCTGAAGTGGCCTTCATCGCAGCAACGCGCGGCGCACTCGGCTTTGGCGCTGGCCTCCTCCTCTCCGAAAAGTTCAGCGATACGCGCCGGCGTAAAATCGGCCTGAGCCTGCTGGCTTTCGGTATCGCGACCACAATCCCAGCCGCTCGTAAACTGTTCGGCGGACGCACGGCAATCGCGGTCACCTCGTCATGACGACGGCCTCGCAGGCGACAGCTCGCAACCTGGAGATCGCACGAGCCGCCTATGAGGCGTACGTGACCAAGGATCGAGCGGCGCTCGAGGCTGTCCTGGCCAGCGACTTTCATTTCACGAGCCCGTTGGACAATCGTCTCGACCGCGAGACCTACTTCCGCCGGTGCTGGCCGAACAGCAAGACCATCGCGGGCTTCGATTTCATCAACCTCGTGCCGGATGGCAATCGCGTCTTCGTCACATACGAGGGACGCAACACCAACGGTCATCGATTTCGGAACACCGAGATCCTCACCATTCGCGACGCGCAGATCGTCGATGTCGAGGTGTACTTCGGCTGGTCTATCCCGCATCGGGCGCCACAAGGCGGATTCGTAGACGAGGATCGCCCTGTACCGCCGCAGTTCTGATTGGAGCAAGAGATGGCCACAACAGCGCAGCGGTCCGCCGCACGGCGAAACATCAAGAAGGCGGCAACCGCCGCGAAACGGAAGCGGACAGTGGCGCATTTGCCGAAGAAGACGAGAACGGCGCTCGGGAAAGAGGGCGCAAAGGCTGCCGCGAGAAAACGACGATCTGCGCACTAGGTTGTCTCCATCAAACCGCGACATGTCGCGGACAAAATAGGCCTCAGCTCTTCCAGCGCGTCCGCATGCGCCTCAAAACGTCCCATCAGCGGAACACGGTGCCGCGGCGTAAGGTGTGCATTTCTTCGCGAAGGAGAAAACCTCATGAGAACCCTGGTTATGACAGTCTCGTTACTCTCGCTCGCGAGCGGCCTGCTCATCGCAGACAAGGCGACCGATGAACGATTGGCCAACGCGGCCAAGGCGTTCCAGGAAATCATGTCGGTGCCGGATAAAGGGATCCCCGACTCTGTCCTCAACAAGGCCGAATGCGTTGTGGTCGTGCCTGGCATGAAAAAGGGCGCGTTCATCGTCGGCGGCTCGTTCGGGAAAGGCGCGGTGACCTGCCGGACGAAAGACAAGTCAGGATGGGGCGCGCCGGCGATGGTCGAACTCGGCGGCGGGAGTGTCGGATTTCAGATCGGGGCCGAGGCGACCGATGTCGTCATGCTGATCATGAATCGCGAGGGCATCGACAGTCTTTTGAAAGACAAGGTCACGCTGGGTGGTAATGCATCTGTAGCCGCCGGTCCTGTGGGTCGGGAGGCCACTGCCGAAACTGACGTGGCGCTGAAAGCCAAGATCCTCAGTTACTCCCGCAGCAAGGGCGTCTTCGGCGGCGTATCGCTACAGGGAACGACGCTGCAACAAGACGACAGTGCGATCAAGGCGGTCTACGGGAAGCAGCTCAATGCGTCGGACATTCTTGGCGGAGGGGTGACGCCGCCGCCCGCCGCGATGCCGTTGAATCAGGTGCTGACCAAGTACTCGGCGAAAGGCATTTGATCGGACCGCGGGGTCTAGAACCGCACTCGGACACCGCCATTGACGTTTCGCCCTTCGAGCGGTGCCCATGCGTCCACCGTCCACCGGCCGTCCACCGCGCGTGATGGTCGCAGCAATGGATCCCATCGCGTCTGGCGGATGCCGGTGAGATTTTCACCGTTCACGAACACACGGAGCTTGCCGAATTGTCGTTCGGCGAGCAGGCCGAGAATCATGTACGGTTCGCTGACCGTACGGTAAGGATTCTCCTCCAGCGTCTGCCGGCCGGTGTAGTACCACTCAATTCCAACGCGCCCGACGTCCTCCTTTTCCCACATCCCGATGATGCCACTACTGTGACGAGGTGTTTGCGGAACGTCCACCTCGTTGCCATCCACTGTCTCGCGCGCAAGGACGTAGGTGTAGGTGGCTGTGACCGCGAACGGCTCTTTCCTGAACGTGCCGAGCAATTCCGCGCCAACGTTCGTGGTCGGATCGACCAGATTACGGAGGACGTAGCCGGGCGAGCGGGCGACGTGAATTGGATCGGTAATCCGCGACCCGAACAGCGTGGCGGTATAGGAGAACGGCCCATCTGTCCGCGTGAGGTCGAATGATGCGCTCAGGCCGCGCTCCGCGTCGAGCGGCCGCTCGATGTGGAGACGCGTCAGGCCGGCCGCCTCGGTTTCTTCGGTGAGCGGCGTCGAGGCGAAGAAGCCGGCGCCCACCGACGCACGACTCGTCCATCGGCCTGAACGCGCGACGACCGAAACTCGCGGACTGAAGAACGTGCCGTATTCGCTGTGAACATCGAGTCGGCCACTCGTCGAGAGCGACACGGCCGGCGTGATGATGTAGTCGTACTGCCCGAATGCGCCCGGAACGACGAAGGCGTACTCGAATTGGCGAACGTCGCGTGGACTATACGCATCGCGCTCGACAGCAATGCCGCCGACCCACGTCTGTTTTCCGGCTGTGCCACGAATCGCCATCTCCCCGAATGCGGTGTCGTGGTGGTCGCGTTCGAGCAGTTCGCCGAATTGATGATCGTGGGTCTGGCGCGCGATCGCCGCTCGCGCAGTAACGACGTAGCGATTGCGGAGCAGGAACTGGCCTGACGCGCCGGCGTCGTACCGACGGGTTTCCAGAGCTTCGACGTACGATGCCCCGGTCGCGGGCAGAACCGATCCGTTTGGCGTGCCACCCTCTCGGTCTTCGTATGTGAATCCCGCGGTCGCGAACAGCGAGCGGCCCTCGCGTCCGTCCCAGAACACCCGTGGACGGACCACGCCGCGGCCGTATCCGGCAAGATCGGCCCATCCGTCATCGTTGACGTCGTTGATCTGCTGCCAGTGTCCGCCACCAAGCAGCGAGGCGCTCCAGCCGCGTGAGAGCGGCGAGGCCACGAACGTCACCGCGTCGGTGGCGCCGCGCGTCGAGCGATTGAGAAGGAACTCGCGCTGCGGTTCCGACCTCGGACGCCGCGACACCAGATTGATCACGCCGCCCATTGCGCCGGCACCATAGAGCGCGGACGCGACACCCTTCACCACTTCGACCTGGCCGAGATCCATCGGAGGGATCTGGAGCAAGCCCAGGCCACCGACGTCACCGAACAGCGGCAGGCCGTCAGACAGTACGCGCGTGTAGCGGCCGCGCATGCCTTGAATACGTACGCTGGCGGCGCCGAGCGACGGCGATGTCGCTTGTACGCGCATCCCGCCCATTTCGTTCAGCATCATGACGATGTCGCCCGGGGTCATGAGCATCTTCTCTTCTATTTCTTCGCGAACCAGGACCTCGACGCGCATCGGCTGATCTTCAAGTCGCTTGTTGGTACGCGTCGCCGCAACGACCGTGACGGTTTCCTCGAGTGTTGGCTCGCGCTGCAGCTCGATGCTTACATCCCGCTGAGCGCCAGCCACGACCATCACCTTGACTGTCATCGTCACGTAACCGGCCCTGATGACCGTCAGCTCCACCTCGCTGGCCGGAACCTGAATCTGCGCAGCTCCCGCAGCGTCGGTGTAATGGCTCGCGCCACCGACAACAACTTCGGCCTTCTCGACTGGCTTGTCCTCGACGCCGACCTGAACGCGAATGGTGCCCAACTGACTTTGGGCAACGACCGACGTCGCGCACAGACACACGAGCACATGGATGACGAGCAACTGCCGCATACACATCTGGAAGGAATCGATTCTATCTGACCCACTTCTCAGCAGACTGTGAGATGCGTCAGTCTTCGATGGCCGACAGATCGAGACGACTGAGACGCTCTGGATCGGCGAGGATGTCCATCTCGACGATCTTCCCACCGGCAATCGTGAAACCGATCACCGACAAGAGGCGTCCGTCTGGAAGGCGCGACACGACGCCGATGTTGCCATTCACCAGTACCACCTGAATGGACAATTTGCCCTTCGAGAACATTACGGCCTGACCCGCGACCGCTTGCGCGCCGCGCACGAGACGCGACATGCCCTTGAGCGCTCCGCCGTCAGCCCGCAGCACGATATTCGGATCCAGGACGGAGACCAGTCCTTCGAAGTCGCCGTTGTGAGCGGCGGCGAGAAACGCGTCTACGACGCGCCGCTGGTTGCGCAGGTCTTGATCTGAGTTCGGGGCTTTGCTCTGCACACGACGCCGCGCGCGGCTGGCGAGCTGACGCGCGGCAACGGGCGAGCGGTCCACGATCGGCGCGATCTCGTCGAAGGTCATGCCGAACACGTCGTGCAGTACGAAGGCGAGTCGCTCGGCCGGCTCGAGCGTCTCCATCACGACGAGCAGCGCGAGTCCGACTGAGTCCGCGGTCATCGCATCGGACTCCGGGTTCTTATCGGCGCGGGTGATCACGGGGTCGGGTACGTGCGTGGCATTCTCGTCTTCATCCAGGGGGTCCTCCCGTCGCGATGTCCGCGTCCGCAACATGTCCAGGCACACACGCGCGACGACGGTCGTAAGCCAGGCGCGGAGGTTCTCGACGTCGCTGACGTCGGTGCGGCCGAGTCGAATCCAGCTTTCCTGGACGGCATCCTCGGCTTCAGTGGCCGACCCGAGCATCCGATAGGCGACCGCGCGCAAATGGGCGCGGTGGCGTTGGAACTCTTCGGCAAGCCGCACGCTATCTCCCGGAGCTGTCACATTCCTCCCTCGCGATCCGTCATGGTAAGGACGGACCACACGTCGATGATGTGACAGTACGGGGGAACCGATGAAGATCAAACTGACCAGCCAATACGTCGATGACCAGGAGAAGGCCCTGCGCTTCTATACCGACGTGTTGGGATTCGTGAGGAAGGCCGACTTCAGCAACGGGCCGTTTCGCTGGCTCACGGTGGCGTCACCAGAGGAACCCGACGGTACCGAGCTCCAGCTCGCGCTCAACGACAACCCGGCGGCCAAAGCCTATCAGCAGGCGATGTTCCAGCAAGGCCAGCCCGCGGCGATGTTTTTCACCGACGATGTGCAGGCCGATTACGAGCGTATGAAAGCGCGCGGCGCGGAGTTCACCAAGCCGCCGACGGACGTGACCGGCTCAAAGATCGCCATGCTCAAGGACACCTGCGGCAATCTCATTCAGGTGACGCAGCTGATGCGCTGGTAGGAGGTTCCTGTGAACTGGAATTCATGGATTCGACAGACCCACCGCTGGCTCTCCATTATTTTTACGGTGACCGTCATCGCCAACTTCATCGCGCTGGCACAGAGTGGTGGTATGCCTCCACCCTGGGTGACCTATTCGCCGTTGCTCCCGCTTGCTTTGCTTCTGTTCAGCGGTCTGTACTTATTCGTGCTGCCGTATGCCACAAGGTGGCGCAGCGGGCGACGCTCCGAAGTTCGCGACGCGCTGTCTACCGGAACGCCTTGACGGCGTTCCTTGAGGCCTGGAGTGATCACAATGGCGGGCAAGACGACGAAGAAGGCTGCGACGAAGAGGAAGACCGCCAAGAAGTCAGCGAGCGTGCCGCTCCTCTCCGGTGGCAACCCTCAGATCGCGAAGGCCGACGGTGACGCGCCTTTGCAGGCCTACATCGCCGCCATGCCTGGCTGGAAGAGTGACGTCGGGCGCCGCCTCGACGCGCTCATCGCGCGCACCGTCCCAGGCGTGCGCAAAGCGGTCAAATGGAACTCGCCCTTCTACGGAGTCGAGGGCCAGGGCTGGTTTCTCAACTTTCATTGCTTCACGAAGTACGTGAAGGTGACGTTCTTCCGCGGCGCGTCGCTGCGTCCTGCTCCCCCTGGTGAGTCCAAGCACAAGGAAGTGCGTTACGTCGACATCCGCGAGGACGATCAGATCGATGAGGCGCGGATGGCGAAGTGGATCCGGCAAGCGGCCGCCCTCCCCGGCTGGGAGCCCCGAGGATAGCGACACAATCGCGGTTGACGAAGCCACATTCGACGGCGAGTCGATAGTTTGGTTGACGCGATTCGCGCCACGGTCGATTTACGACCCTGACCGTGTCTTTCGATATCGAGCCGCCGCTGCAGCACGTGGGAGCGGAAGCAAAAAGAAGAACCTGGAATCTGAAAAGTGGTCGGGGCGACAGGATTTGAACCTGCGACATCTCGGTCCCAAACCGAGCGCTCTACCAGGCTGAGCCACGCCCCGACTCTTCCGACAATCTTACCGCGTTTGCCGGATGCCGACAGATGCACCCGTCTGAATTCAGCGCGCGGGCCGCTTCAGCCCGCGAAACAGGATGATGTTGTTTTTGATCGAGGCGCGGCCCACCGCAAGGCGACCGTCGGGCGCGAAGGCGGCGCCCCAGACCTGCTGGCCGTCCGCAGGGAAATGCGTGAGCTGGCGGGCCGCACTGCCGTCGACGGGCTGGATCGAGATGTCGCTAGACGCAGGAACGTAAGCAAGCCCCTTGCTGTCGGGCGTCCACCGTACTGTCCCGCCAATCGGGAACGTTCGCGGCGATGCGCAGCTGGGAAAATCGCACACCGTCGTCGTGGGGCGTCTCTGATCGTCGTAGGACGAGTAGGCGAGCCGCCTCCCGTCAGGCGACACCTGTGCACGTCCCGGTCGCACGCGATCGGTCGTGATATCGCGCGCTTCACCGCCGCCGTCGATCGCCCGGACGCTTACCGTTGGAACTCCCGAGGCCGCGTCGACAATCGTCAACTGCTGTCCGTCGGACGTCAATCGCACGTTGGTATTCCCACGTTGAAGTCGTGTCTTGTTGCGACCACTCGCATCCATCTTCACCATCTCCCCGGCGTCGTAGTCGAAGAAGAGAATGGAGCCGTCCCGGCTCACCTGCGGCAAGCCGCCAGCCGGTGCGAGCGTTTCCGTCGTGCGCGTGGACGCACGCCAGCGCTCGAGCGTCCAGCTGCCGCCGGCCATGCTCGGAAAGATGAGATCGTCACCGAGCCACGCCACATCGAAACCGATCGGCCCCTTCTGCGGCGTCGTCGGCACGGTCTGGGTCCACTTGGTGACCGTAGCGTCGCTCGTCCAGATGCTGAACGTCGCCTCACTGCGCGCCGTCACGAGCCGATTGCGGTCGGCAGTCACGCTCAGGCCGACGTACTGATTCGGATCGTTGGTCAGGCGGCTGAACTCGCCCTTCGGATATGACAGCAGCCATAACTGCAGCGGGGCGCTGGATCGATCCAGCAGGCTGAGGATCAGTGTCCCAGCGTCGAGCCACGCGAGACTGATGCCCGGAAGCGGCGGTCCGATTTCAACGACGCGTTCTGTGCCGGTCTTCGTGTCGATGAACACGACCTGGCCCTTGAAACCGATTCGGCCACCGAGCACCGCGAGCGTCGATCCATCCGGCGACCACGCGGGCGCGTACCATCCGAGACCCGCGGTAGCGGAGATCGTCAGGAAGAAGCCGTTGGCATCTCGCCGCGTGGCCAGCGCCTGCGCGCCGCTGCCATCGGCGGCGGCGACCACCACCTCTGACTGGCTCTGGCTGTCGCTGCGTACGTAGGCCATCTGGCGGCCGTCGGGTGAGAACGCGACGCCGCTCCCGATGCGCGTCAGCAGTTGCCGCGGAGCGCCGCCGAGAAACGGGATCTGCCACAACTCGTACGATTGCGGGCCCACGCGCTTCAGATAATCGACGAACGTGCCATCGGGTGTGACCGCCGGCGCATAGAGTCGAATGCCCGCTTCCGGAGGCAGGATCTCCACGTTGCTGACGGTGGCCACCTGTCGCACTCTGAGGCTCTCCCCCTTCGCTCCCGTTTCCACGTACGCCACATAGTTGCCGTCCGGCGAGATCGCCGGAGTGGCCGCGGCTCCGGTCGTCGTCAATTGCTCGACCTGCAGATCGGCAATCGACGGCCTCGTGCCCGTCTCGCCAGCGATGTTCTCGGCGCTCGGCCGCGTGGCGAGATACGCACCGGCACTAACGGCGAGGAGCAGCGCGACGGTCCCCATGATCGCGCCGCGGTGCCGTCGAATCACGCCGGCTATGAGCTGCGCATCTGACGAACTGGCCGGCGGCGGAGCGACTGCGGTCCTCGTCTCACTCGCGCTCGCTGCTGCGGCCATCTGCACTGACGACGCGGTCTGAAGACCGCGCTCTACGTTCGAGCGCTCTGATGATCGGGCCGTCTGAAGACCGCGCTCTACGTTGGCTCCGCCCAACTCACGTCGCATGCGCGTCAATTCGGCGCGCAGCTCAGACGCGGTCTGCGTACGAACGTCCCGATCCTTTTCAAGCAGCGTGAGGATCGCCTGCTCGAGCCGCGCAGGAAGATCAGGCCGGATCTGTCGCGGAGCGTCCGGGTCTTGGTGCAGGATCGCCGCCGTGATCACGGCGCTGGTCGCGCCGGGGAACGCGCGTCGCCCTGTGGCCATCTCGTAGAGGACGAGTCCCAGCGAGAAGAGATCGGTCCGCGCATCGAGCGGCTCGCCACGCAACTGCTCGGGCGACATATACGACGCGGTACCGACGGCGACGCCGACGTCGGTGAGTGGACTCTGCGCCGCCAGTGTCTCGAACGCCGTGTTCCCGCTCTCGACTGTGGCGACCGATTCGGTGGCGCGGGCCAGGCCGAAGTCGAGAATCTTCGGTCCGCGCGGCGTCATGACGATGTTCGCGGGCTTGAGATCGCGGTGGAGGATCCCTTTGGCATGCGCGGCGGACAGCGCGTCGGCGAGCGCAAGACCCGTGTCCACGAGCACGGACGCGTCCATCGCACCACGTCCGAGGCGCTGGTGCAGCGTCTCACCGTCGAGCAGCTCCATGACGAGGAACGGCACGGGAGAAGTGCCGACGTCATAGATGGTGCAGATCCCGGGATGATTGAGCGCGGCGATCGCCTTGGCCTCACGCTCGAAGCGCTCAAGCGCTTGCGTTGACGTCGCGTTAGCAGAGAGGACCTTGACGGCGACCAAGCGGTCGAGCCGCGTGTCACGCGCACGGTAGACCTCGCCCATACCACCGGCGCCGAGGGGAGCGAGGATCTCGTACGGGCCGAGCCGGGTGCCGGAGTCGAGTGCCATCGATTGTGCCGGTCCGGATTATATGGGGACTCGTTCACATTCCTCCGTCGCAGTCCGTCATGGTAGCGACGGACATATTCCGGGAATATTTCGTTCTCGCCTTTCATCCACGTGGGCCTGCTGGCCGTCGAACGCATGAACTTCTGGGTGGCGAACCTGATCATCGTTCAGAGCACGAACGATTTTCTGTCGTTGGCGCTGTTCAAGGTCTGAGTCATCGACGGCCGCGTCTTCACAAACGCCACCATCAACAGGATCGCCAACACGAAATCCGGCACGGCCGCCTGCGCGTCTGCCCAGGTGACGCGAGCCTGCTGGTGCAGCACCGCAAGGACCGCGACGTATCCGAGCTTCTCGAGGATGCCAGGGACCATCTGCACGCGGAATCGAGCCGGATTCGAACCGATGATGAGAAAGGCGATCTGCCAGGCCATAGCGACCGACAGGAAGCCGTAGTAGAACTGCGGGTACTCGGTCGGCACGCCGTAACGACGTCCGCTCACGTCCACCAGCCAGTACAACGGCGTCAGCACGCCGATGCCCCAGACGCTGGCGACAACGAACACGACCTTTGCAAACTTCATGAGTGCCGTCTCAGCGAACGACGACGGTGCCGACCATTCCCGGGTGAATCGCGCAGTGGTACTGAAACGTGCCGGCATTCTGGAACGCAAACGAGAACTGACCGCCGGGCGCGATGTTTCCGGAGTTCCACCCGGCCGCATCCGACACCGAGGTGTGAGTCGTGGAATCCGCGTTGATCCACATCACCGTCGTGCCCGGGGCAATGTTCAGCTCGGCCGGCATGTAGGCTCGATTCGCGAGAAATTCCGCACCGACAGGGATCGTCACGGTCGACGACCCCTGCGGGACGCTTTGCGGCGGCGGAGCCGATGGCGGCGGTGACGGGGAAGAAGGAGATGACGAGGAGTAATCGCCGCAGGCCATCGCGAATATCAAGGTTGCAGAGATGAGAGCAAGACGCAGTGAAAACATCAGATCCTCCGAGCCCGACATGAGTAGAACCGCGTTACACAAGTCCTAATCGCGGGGCGTACCGGAATATTCCGACGTCTCCGCTTGTTTGCGTCTCCGTGATCCACAAAGACTCAGTCCGCGTGCTGGCGATTTCAGGGAGTCTGCGGCGGGCCTCTTCGAATGGTGCGCTTGTCGGCGCTGTCGCACAGCTCGCATCAGGCGGTGTGGAAGTGTCCATCTACCGCGAGCTCGCGTCTCTTCCGCCGTTCAATCCAGACCTCGAGGAAGAGACGGCACCTGAGGCGGTCGCCCGATTCCGAGCCGCGCTGCAGGCGTGTGATGCGGTCCTGATATCGAGTCCTGAGTACGCCCACGGAGTGCCGGGTGTTCTGAAGAACGCGCTGGACTGGGTGGTCGCCAGCGGTGAGCTGATCGATAAGCCGGTTGCGCTGATCAACACGTCGGCACGAGCGACCCACGGGTGGGAATCGCTGGCCCGAACGCTGCTCGTGATGTCGGCGCGCGTGCTGCTCGACGCGTCGATTACCCTTCCGCTCGGTGGCAGCACGCCGGATGCGGAGAGCATCGCTGCGGATAATGCGATCGCCGTTCCGCTGAGGGGCGCGATTGCG
>DAINQP010000105.1:0-19754 GCA_036742665.1 Vicinamibacterales bacterium
CCGAACTGCAGCAGGTGGTGGGGCCGGCATTCGACATTGGCGCCCGCATCGAGCAGCACCGCCGGCCGCGTTCGTGTCGGAATCGTGCACGCCAACGCCGGTCGATCGACACCGGTAATCAGCCCAAACGCGGCGTGTGCGGCCATGACCGTCGCACCGGTATGTCCGACGCTGACGAGCGCCGCAGCATTCTTGCTGGCCACGAGATCTGCGGCGACGCGCACTGACGCACGGGGCTTGCGGCGCAGCGCGGCGGCCGGGGACTCCGACATTCCGATGACGTCGGGGGCATCGACGATCGCAATGCCCAACGTCGACCAGTCGTCGTGCGCCGCCAGCGCGCGCTCAATTTCGGCCGTCGGCCCGACGAGCGCAACCTCGGCATCGAGGTGACGCGCGGCGGCCACCGCTCCATCGACGATGACTGATGGCGCGTGGTCCCCACCCATGGCATCGACGGCGATGCGCATGGGGTTATTCTTCGTCGACCGGGCGGACCTGGCGCTCTTTGTAGTAGCCGCAGTGCGGACAGATGCGATGCGGTGCCTTGGGCTCCTGGCACTGCGGGCACAAGCCGGTCGTCGCCGCGCGAAGTGAATCGTGTGTGCGCCGCTTCGCCGTGCGGGTCTTGGAGTGTCTGCGTTTTGGATTAGGCATGATCTCTACTGTCTGCGGTCTACGGTCTGCAGTCTACGGTCGGTGCTTGCGATCGTCCGGCTTACCGGACATTGAAGACCGCAGACTGGAGAGTCCCTTCAATCCTCGTAACGGCGCAAGCCGCGGATCCTCGAATCCGGGCGCGCACGAGCACGTGCCGGTGTTGCGGTTCGTCCCGCACTGTGGGCACAGCCCGGCGCAGTCCTCCCGGCACAACGGCTTCATCGGCAGCGCGAGATAGAACTGCTCGCGCAAAACCTCGTTCAGGTCGATCTGATCGTCGCGATACACGCTGGTATCGAGATCCTCTTCGCCGACCTCGCGCTCGCCGCCGTCAGCCCCGTCCGATGCCGGCAGATACCGCACGTCGAACGCGGCATTGACAGGCATGCTGTACGGCTCGAGACATCGGCTGCACGTCAGCTCGAGCTCGGTTCGCGCCGTCCCTTCGAGACGGAACCGGTCCTTGTCCTTATGGATATCGATTTCCACCTGAACAGGGGCCATAATCCGATAGGCGTCGCCCTTCTGCCCCACTTCCTCGGGTTGGAGCACCTTCGAGAAGTGCGTGAGCGGCTGCCGGTACCGGGTCAGGTCAAGCTGCATGACAGGCTCCCCTCGCGCGAAATTCGCGCGAAAGGGGACCTGTAATTATAGCTGGCTCCAGGCCATTGGCCCAACCCAGGGCTTGGGAATGAACAGACGTTCGTAGAGGGCGACCGCGAACCGGTCGGTCATCCCGGCGAGGAAGTCCTTTGCCGCGACGTCGAGACCTTCGGTCTCGATGATGCGCTGGTCGAGCAGATCGGCCGGGCCCTCGCGCACGCGTTCCCACAGACCACCGAGGATCGCGGTGGCCTTCTTGAACTCCGCCGTCGCGATGTCGTTCTCGTACACTGCGTCAAACAGAAATGCTCGCATGACCAGCGTCGCATCGAGCACATCGCGGCTCATGCGAATCTCGCTGAGACCGCCGGCCTGGGTCTCGGTCACCACATCCTTCACCATACGGGCAATGCGCGCCGACGAGGTCGAGCCGAGCACGCCGACGGCGTCCTGCGGCAACTCCGCCTCCTTCAATACGCCGGCCCGAACCGCATCGTCGATGTCGTGGTTCACGTAGGCGATGAGGTCCGCGACGCGCATGACCTGCCCTTCAAGCGTTGCGGCGCGCTTCGACGGCTCGACGCCGACCGGCGATCCGTCTTTGCCCTTGGAATGGCGGCCGATTCCGTCACGTACTTCCCAGGTCAGGTTTAGACCGCGGCCATCGTTCTCGAGGATGTCCACGATTCGCAGACTCTGCTCGTAGTGCCTGAATCCACCGGGTACCAGTGAATCGAGCACGCGCTCACCGGCGTGACCAAACGGGGTGTGGCCGAGATCGTGACCCAGCGCGATCGACTCGGTGAGCTCTTCGTGTAACTGCAGCACCTTGGCGATGGTGCGAGCGATCTGCGACACCTCGAGGCTGTGCGTCAGCCGCGTGCGGTAATGATCGCCGGCCGGGGCGAAGAAGACCTGCGTTTTGTGCTTCAGACGGCGAAACGCCTTGCTATGAATGATCCGATCCCGATCGTGCTGAAACGCCGGGCGCACATCGTCTTCGGGCTCGGGATGCAGGCGCCCTCGAGAATCGGCGCTGCGTGCCGCCTGCGGAGCGAGGGTCTCACGCTCCCGCTGCTCGAGGGCTTCACGAATGCTCGACAACGACGTCCTCCAGGAAGCTGGTGCCGTGCGCCAGTGGTCCAACCGCGAAGTTGGCCGCGAGTGTCTGTCCGAGATCGGCGAATGTGCGTCGCGTGCCGACATCGGTGCCGCGCTTCACACGCAGGCCTGTCATCAGCAGCGGCACGTGCTCGCGGGAATGGTCTGTGCTGGGCGTGGTCGGATCGTTGCCGTGGTCGGCGGTGATCACCAAGAGGTCGGTGTCGCGGAGTTGATCGAGTACCGCGGCGAGTCGATTGTCGAATCGCTCAATGTTGTCGGCGTACCCGGCGACGTCATTGCGATGGCCATAGAGTGTGTCGAAGTCGACCAGGTTCGCGAAAATCAAACCGCCCGAGACATTTTTCATTGCATCGAGCACGCAGTCCATCCCCTCGGCGTCGCTGGCCGTCGGCATCGCCGTCGTGATGCCTCGCCCCGCAAAGAGGTCCTTGACCTTGCCGATCGAGACGACCGGAATCCCTCGTGATGTCAGGTGATCGAGCAGCGTCTGCCCATTCGGATCGAGCGCGTAGTCGTGCCGGTTCGAGGTACGCTTGAACGTTCCCGGCGATCCAACGAACGGCCTGGCGATCACGCGACCAACGCCCATGCCACGGCCGACGAGATCAAATGCGATTTCGCAGATCCGATAGAGCTCTGGAACCGGAATCACATCTTCGTGCGCAGCGATCTGAAAGACACTGTCCGCGGAGGTGTAGACGATCGGCTTTCCGGTCCGCATGTGCTCGGCGCCGAGCCGGTCGATGATCTCAGTACCCGACGTGACGACGTTGCCGAGGCTCCGCCGACCAATCCGGGACTCGAATTCCGCAATGACCGGTGCAGGGAATCCTTCAGGGAACGTCGGGAACGGGCGCTCCAGGACGATGCCCATCATCTCCCAATGGCCGGTCACCGAGTCCTTTCCAGCCGATGCTTCCGCCATGCGCCCATATGCACCGTCGGCTGGCTGCGGGTCGTCACCGCCAAGTCGCGCGACGCGACCGAGTCCGAGCGCCCGCAATCGCGGCACACGCAGCGGGACGTGCTGCGCGATGTTGCCAAGTGTATCGCTGCCTTCGTCGCCATAGAGCCCGGCATCCGGGAGTTCACCGCACCCGACGCTGTCGAGCACGATCAGGACGACGCGAGGAAAAGGTGTCAGCTTAGGAATGTGTTGAGAAGTAGTTGGCTACCGCGCGCGAGGTCTCGATCGTGGCGATCGCGTGCTTGAACACCAACTGGTCGGTACCGTCCACTTCCACGATGATTGCGAACTTGTCGAAGTTCTTGACGCGTGCGTCGAACCGGCGTCCGTCCATCAGGTGCATCGTCACGGCGAGGCGATCCCGACGAGCGAAATTCAGGAAGACGTCCTGGATACTGGGCTGCGCCGACAACGAGGCACGTGGTTCAGATACCTGGGCCATCAGGGAGCGTCTCCTCGCCTACGCACACCGCGCGCAACGAGCGCTTCCTCGACGCGGTGCAGAGTATCCGGCCGTTCGCCGGGACCGTCGAACCAGATAAGGTTAGGCTCTTTGCGAAACCAGATCAACTGCCGCCGTGCGTAGCGGCGGTTCTCCTGAACGATCAGCGCGCGCGTCGCCGTCTCATCACGGACACCGCGCAGCATCTCCATGACCTGACGGTAGACCAGCCCGCCGAAGGGCCGGGCTTCCGCGGGAACGCCACTCACGAGCAGCCCTTTCACTTCATCGACGATACCCCGCTCGAACTGGCGCTCCACGCGCCGCGCGACCCGCTCGGCCGTGAGGTCAGCGGGAATCTTCAGCGCGACGGCGACAACCTCACAGTCGGCGATCGGCGAACGTGTATTGGCGAAATGTGCGGTCAGAGGTCGGCCGGTGGAGAAATACACCTCGAGCGCGCGAACGAGACGCTTCAGGTCGCGCGCCATGATCCGGTCGGCGGAATCCGGATCGATGCGGCACAACATCCGATGCAGTCGCTGCGGTCCCTTGCGAGCCGCAACCCGTTCCAGGCGCTGACGAAGCGCCTCGTCGGCCCCGGGACCGGGAAACAGTCCACGCGTCAGCGCGCGGTAATAGAAGCCGGTACCGCCAACGAGAATCGATAGATTGCCACGAGCATGCACATCGCGAATGACGCGATTGGCGTCGCGGGCGTACTGGGCCGCCGTATAGACCTCGATTGGATCGGCAATGTCGATCAGGTGATGCGGGATAGCGCGCCGCTCGTCGGCAGGCACCTTGTCGGTGCCGATGTCGAAGCCGCGATAGACGGCGGTGGAATCGCAGTTGAGAATCTCGCCGCCGAGCCGCTCCGCCAATGCCAGACCCAGCGCGCTCTTGCCGGACGCGGTCGGCCCGAGCACGGCCAGGACGAGAGGCTTCGAAATCAAAGCACGCGGATGAACACGTACACTACGACCACGGCGAGCACGATGATGAGTCCCAACTGCTGCGTTCGCGTCGGCATGGCTACGGCCAAGACTCAATGCTCAAGGCAGAATGCCCAATGCTCAAGGCAAAGGTCCAATGCCCCCGAATCGCCGCTCCCGTTGAGCATTGTGCATTGAGCATTGGGCATTTCTCCGCTCAGCGCACCGGCGGCTGTTCGTTGTAATAGAACGTGACCGTGAAGAACGCGACCGGTTCGGGGTACTCAGGTGGAAGCGGCTCGGTCGGATTCGACGAGAGGATCGCGTTATTCGCGGCGCGGTTGAAGGCACCGATTTCGGAAGGACCCGCGATGGTGAGGTCCGTGATCGTGCCGTCCTTGTGAATGTTGAACTGCAGGACGACGCGCCCTCGGAAGGTCATCGCCGCAGAGGGCACGAACCAGTTGCGACGGACCTGTGCTACGAAACGGCGCAGCCACGGACCGAATTCGACGCCTTTGGTATCGAACTGAATCGTCGCGCCAGGATCGGTTGCCCCGCCCTGTGGGTTCTGGAAGGTCTCGTTCTGGACGTAGCGTTCGAGATTGCGGAGCGCGTCGCCGAGTGCGCCCGGTGCCGGGCGTGACGGCTGCGGAGAGCGTCTGACACCCGTGTCGTCTCGCGGCGGCAGTACTTTCGCCACTCGCTCTTCGGGCTCCGGCTGCGGCGGCTGCTCGTCCGGCTTGACTTGTGTCTCTGCTCCGCGCGCCCGCTCAGGTACCGAGGGAGTTGTATCGGTACGCTCCGCAGAATTTCCCTGCGAGAACGGCAGCGGGTTATCTGGTTTGGCCGCTCGCTGCGGCGCCTGCGCGCGGCGATCGAGATCCGACAGATCGACGTTTGGCTTCGGCTCCGGCGCCTTCATGTCGATCTTCGGCTGCACGAAGACGAAACGCTGATCGGCGCGTTCGAGTTCCTGGCGACGCAGCAGTTCCTGCTTTCGGGCCTCGACCTCCTCCTGACTGGGCTTGAGGAAGTTCAGGTCGGGTCCGTACTGGAACAGCGCGATCATCAGCGCGTGAACGACGACCGAGATCACCACGGCTTCGCGCGCAGATATGGCGCGTCCGACGATCTGCTCGTCCTCGTAGCGATTTTCGAAGTCGAAATGAATCAATGCGCTGAGACTTCAGATTATAACATGCGCTCTTACAAGCACTTACAGCCACGCCGGAGCGCGGATTCCTTGGTTACGCCTTGATGGCCGTGTAGAGGTAGACGATGCCGAAGGTCAGAGGGACTGCCCGAACCTCGGCAAAGCCGGCTTGCCTTAGTAATGTCACGAACTCGGCCGGAGGTGGGAACGTGCCGACCGAGGCAGGTAGATACGAATATGCGCCGTTGTGACCCGAGATCATTCGGCCGATCAGTGGCAACACATGGCGGAAGTACCACAGATACAGCGCACTGACGCCTGGGATTCTCGGCACACCAAACTCGAGAATCGCCAGGCGTCCGCCGGCACGCAACACACGCGCCATTTCCGCGCACGCAACCTCGGGCTGCTGGACGTTACGAATTCCGAACGCGACCGTTGCCGCATCTGCGCTGCGGTCTTGCGCAGGCAGCCGCATCGCGTCGCCGCGGACAAGCACAATGCGTTTCGCCTGATTCGTGACACGAACTTTACGCAGGCCGAGCGTCAGCATCGCGCCAGCGAAATCCACACCGACGATACGTGCCGCGCCGGTGGCTTCGAGCGCCACGTCGGCCGTCCCCGTGCACACGTCGATCAACGTCTCACTGCCGGTTAATCCCAGCGAGCCGATCGCACGCTTCCGCCAACGCTTGTCGATCCCGGCACTGAGCAGGTGATTGAGCAGGTCGTAACGAGGCGCGATCGCATCGAACATTCCAGCGATGCGCTCGGGCGCTTTGTCGGGTGCCGCCCTGTGAGGTGGCGCTGTCATCCGACGTAGAGCGCGAGTGCCGTGGTCACGAAGTAGACAATGCCCACCCAGCCGTTCAAGTCGAAGGCCTTTTTCACTTGCGAGAGATCGGTGTCGCTGACGAGCGACTGCTCGTAGAACAAGAGAACGGCGACGATCGCGACGCCGACGAGATACAGCGACGGCAGGTGGGCGCCCTTCCACAAGGCCGCCATCGCCACGATCGCAGCAACGTGCATCATTCGAGACAGACGAATCGCCGCGGACACGCCGAATCGGGCTGGAATCGATCGCAAACCGTGGCCGCGATCGAACTCGACGTCCTGACAGGCATACAAGATATCGAAGCCGCCGACCCACAGGCCGATCGCGAGACCGAGGAGCCAAGGTTCGACGCCGCCGCGGCCGCCGGCCGCAATCCAGCCGCCAACCGGTGCGACGGCCAGCGCGAGGCCGAGGAACAACTGCGTATAGGTCGTCACCCGCTTGGCGAGCGAGTACCAGAACACGATGATGAGCGCCACTGGGGAGAGCGCCAGACACAGCGGGCTGAGTCGCGACGAGGCGAAGACGAATACGATCGATGACACGACGACGAAGATCGTGGCTTCAAGATGGCTCATCCTGCCACGCGGCAGCTCGCGCATCGTCGTGCGCGGGTTGAGTGCGTCGAAGCGGGCGTCTGCGAGGCGATTGAAGCCCATCGCGGCGCTGCGCGCGCTGACCATACAGACCACAACCCACGCCACTTGGGTCCACGAGAAGGGTTGTTCCCGCCACGCCAACAGCGCGCCAGTCAGCGCAAACGGCAGCGCGAACACCGAATGGCTGAAGCGGACGAACGACAGATACGTGGCGATCCTGCTCATTAGACGCTGGGAGTTGCGCCGTCGGAGTTGAGCCATGAAATGGCATGTGGCTCTACCCCTCCCACGAGGTATTCTTCCACATCGACCACATGCGGCGGCACGCGCACCGCGATCATGGCTGCCCGCTTCCCTGGCTCAATGCTTCCGTAATCCTCGTCATAACGCAGCGCGTGTGCGCCGGTCAGCGTCGCGCTGCGCAGCAGATCCCGCGCCGTTACGCTTGGCGCGATGCGCCGCGCCTCGGCAAGCTCCGCGAACATGTTGAGGTCGGCAACGCTGGCCAGGCTATCCGTACCAAACGCGACCGGAACGCCGGCGGCATAGAAGGATTCGAGTGGCGGCGCGCCGACACCCACATAGGTATTGCTGCGCGGGCACGACACCAGCGGCGAGCCTGCCGTGCAGAGTCGGGCAAGATCTTCGGGTGTGAACTGCACACCGTGCACGACCAACGCGTCCGTCCCGAGGAAGCCGAGAGCGGCCAGGTATTCCGTGGGCGACACTCCAGGAACCTGCCACTCGTTGGACCATACTCCCAGCTTCTCGAGCATCACGCGCGCCGGACCGCTGCCCTGCCGCAGCAGTTCCACTTCCGCCGGCGACTCGCCGAGGTGCACGCTCGTGATCGAATTGGGATGCGCATCGACGTCCGCGCGAATGGCCATGAACAGCGCCGGCGACACCGAATATGGTGCGTGCGGGGCCAGACTGACGCGCACTCCGGCGTTGGCGCCAACTGAATCGGCCGCCGTACGGGCCTCACGAACCCTCCCTGCCGGATCCGGGTGATTGAAACCAATCAGCTCGTAGAACACCTGCGCCGCCATGCCCGCTTCTCGCAGCAACGGCACCGTCACGAGGGTATTGCTGACATCGCCGAAGAGTCCGGTTCCCGACGCGCGTGCGCGTGAAATCGCCTGGCGGGCCGCCTCGAGGATTGGTGGCGCGCTCGGGTCCGGATAGTCCCGGCGGAGCGCCATCACCGCCATCACCCATTCGTTGAAGCTGGTACTCGGCGGCACGCGGCCATGCAGATACGACAGCTCGAGGTGCGTGTGCGCGTTCACCAACGCCGGCAGGATGGCGACGTCGCCGCGCGGCGCGGCATCCGCCGGCACACCGTCGCCGACAGCGGCGATGCGATCGCCCTCGATTGCCACGAAACCGTTGCGAATAGGCGGTGCTGAGATCGGCAGCACCCACGCGGCGGTAAAACTGGTCACGCTACTGCGTCAGGCGCAGCGCTTTTGCGGCTCGACTTCGCGGAGGATAGTTCTTCAACTCCTCAGGCACCGCGACATCACCGTCGGCGCGCGCCGTGGCCAGCGCCAGCATGCGCGGCACGTCGCGCTCACGGTAGATCGGGTCGCCGAGGATCTCGTAGTGCATGTTGCGTCGTTTCGCCGTGAACCCGGCGTCCTCAACGTTCTCGACGATCTCGACCTCATCCATGCAGTAGCTCGCCCCCGCGGCACGGACGACGTTCTCTTCGATCATGACGCTGCCCATGTCGTTGGCGCCGAACGCAAGACTGAGCTGTCCAACTTTCCCGCCCTGCGTCACCCACGACGCCTGCAGGTTGTCGAAGTTGTCGAGCACGATGCGCGAAATCGCCAGCGTACGGAGGTAATCGACACCTGTCGCTTCGTAGCCGCCATGCTCGGTGTGTTCGGGCTGATAGCTCCAGGT
This sequence comes from Vicinamibacterales bacterium, assembly GCA_036742665.1. Taxonomy (GTDB): domain Bacteria; phylum Acidobacteriota; class Vicinamibacteria; order Vicinamibacterales; family UBA2999; genus Gp6-AA40. The sequence goes on from DAINQP010000105.1 coordinate 9,240, forward strand.
GATGAAGGCCGTGAAGCCGCCGGTGCGATCCTGCACGTCGCGAAGGCGCATCATGTGCTCGATGCGTTCGTCATCGGTTTCCACGGTTCCGTACATCATCGTCGCCGTCGTGCGGAGACCGGCCTCATGTGCCTGCGCCATGATGTCCAGCCACTCATCGGAGGAAGCCTTCGTGTAACAGTTGAGCAGCTTGCGGACGCGATCGACGAGTATCTCGGCGCCGCCTCCGGGAATGCTGTCGAGACCGGCGGCCACCAGCCGCCCGATCACCGTTCGCGTCGAGATCTGGTTCAGCCGAGAGATGTGCAGGACTTCCGGCGGCGACAGCGCATGCAGCTTGAACTCCGGATAGCGCGACTTCACCGCACGAAACAGATCTTCGTACCACTGGATCGGCAGGTCGGGATTGTGTCCGCCCTGCAGCAGCAATTGATTGCCGCCGACGACGATCGTCTCGTCGATCTTGCGGAAGATCTCATCGAACCCGAGCACATAGCCATCGGTCGATCCAACCGTGCGATAGAACGCGCAGAAGTTGCAGCGCGCCACGCAGATGTTCGTGTAGTTGACGTTGCGATCGATGATGTAGGTGACGATTCGCTCAGGATGCTTGCGTGCGCGAACCGTATCGGCGAGATGGCCGAGCAGTTGCGTTGGCGCGTGCCGATACAGCTCGAGCGCCTCGGCCCCGTTCACGCGGCCGCCGTTCAGGACTTTTCGCGCGATGTGGTCAACCATCAGAAGAATTCTACTGGCCGCCGCTGTGCGGCCAGGCCCAGGTCCGCGGCGTAATCCAGGAACATCTGCAGCCCCGCTGCTTCCTCGGCGCCGAGACCGTACTTCACATTATCCCTTAGGTAGCGCGTGGCCTTCGCGGTCCTTGCCGAATCGCCACGCGCGTATTCCGCCGCAATAAGATCGACAGCCGCAAGGCCCTCACGCTGCGCGTCCTGCAATGCGGTGACGTCTTCTCCACTGACCGGGCCTGGGCGGCCCGTCCACGCCGCATACACGAACGGCAGTCCTGTCATGTGGCTCCATTCGAGCCCGAGGTCGATCTTCTGAAGCCCCAGCGCGACGTGATCGGCTTCGAATGCCGGGTCGCCGATCAGCAGCCCGGCATCGAAGTCCCGGGTCATCACCGCCAGATCGGGACCATGCGGCACGAACCGAGGGCTGATACGGAAGTGGTGCCGGCACAGCACCTGGATCAGCGCCACTGACGTGCGAGAACTTGTGTCGAGCGCGATATGGCGAATCCGGTCGATGGGGCGGGTGGTATACAACGCCACCGACGCGATCGCCCCGCGCGAGGTGACGCCAACTCCAGGCACAAAGCGGTAGTCGGGAGCCTGCAGATACTCGATGGACGGTACCAATCCGAGATCGACCTCGCCGTCCTGCAACAGACGGGCGCACACCGACGGCAAGTCGTAACGGACCTGCCATCGTGACGGCTCGCGATCGAGCGCCCAGGTCAGCGGACGGGCATTCAGATAGCCGACCGCACCGATCCGAAGCGACATCAGCCGATCGCCGTGAATCGCCCGGTGCGCTCGACCGGCTCGAAGCCTGCTGCCAGGATGTTGCGGGTGATCTCCTCGAGCGGCGCGCGACGTCGTCCCTCAGGCGCTTCGTCCGAGGCGGACACGCCGTCGATGTCGTCGGCGCCGAACGTCAACGCGACCTGGGCGAGCTTCGGACCGTAACGCCGCCAATCCACCTGCACGGTCGGAATGTTGGGCGCCGCCAAACGTGCGATCGCCACCATCTTCACATCGTCGTAGCCAGTGGTTGGCCTGAACGTGGACACCGTCATGGGCAGAGGGCTGATCGCCTGGATGCAACCGACCCGGTCCTGCAGCGCCGCGGCACGCAGCAACAGATCCGCACGTGTGTCGGCGGGAGCCTTGTCTACAGTCAATCGCAGCTGGGTGAAACCTGCCGATGTGAGTTCGTTCACGATCATCGCCGGATCGACGGGGCCATCGAGCGGCAGGATTGACAAGCTGTCGAGGCCGGCGCCGCGCAGCTGCTTCAGCACCGTCGCGATGCTGGCGCCGGAGGCGAAACGCTCGACGTCCGACCACGTAAAGGCGCTCACGGTGCGATTGCCCTTTGACTTGACGACCTCAACGGCACGCAACGCGTCCGCGAGCTGCGCCGGCGAGCCGTTGATGCTGATCTCCTGCGCCTTGACATGTGCCGGATCCAACGCCGGAGCATCAAGCGCACACTCGGCGATGCGAAGGAATGTGGTCCGAGTGTCGTGCATGCGCCGCCGCAGCAGGTCCGCCAGCATGCCGATGGACAGGATGTCGGGCGTCGCGGCCAGATGGCGAATGTCGTCGGCCGACAAGCGCTCTCCCGCGCTGACGCGCTCCATCAGCGCGTCACGTGAAATAGAGGTACTCATTGCGCCATCTTCTCCGCAATCCTGGTCGCCAGCTCCAGTGCGTCACGACCGGCCTGGCCCGTTACGCCTGGCTCGCGCTTGTGGCGTACGGCGTCCACGAAGTCCACGAGCTCACGCCGCAATGGCTCTTCGTTGACCACATCGAGCTTGCCGCCCTGGATCGGCGGCACCGCGCCGCGTGGCGCCAGGCGGTAGACCTCGACCTCCTGTGCGGCGTAGTCGATCGACACGTACGAGTCGTGCTGAAAGAACCGCACCTTGCGCACACGCTCGCGGCTGATCCGGCTGGCGGTCACGTTGGCAATACAACCCGAGGCAAACCGCAGACGCGCGTTGGCGATATCAATACGTGGCGTCAACACGTTCACGCCCACCGCTTCGATCGACACCACTTCCGAATCGACGGCGGCAAGCAGCAGATCGAGATCGTGAATCATCAGATCGAAGATGACGTCGATGTCCAGACTCCGCTCGGGGAACGTGCCCAGGCGATGAACTTCGACGAAACGCGGATCGGAGACGAGCGGCAATGCCGCGACGACGGCAGGATTGAACCGTTCGGTGTGGCCGGCGGCGAATATCGCGCCGGCGCCCGCCGCGGTGCTGATCAAACGCTCGGCATCCGCGACCGTGGGCGCCACCGGCTTCTCCACCAACGCTGAGACGCCCCGTTCGAGGAACGGCAGCGCCACGTCCAGATGCGAGACGGTCGGAACGGCGATCGTCACCGCATCAATGTGCCCCAGTAGATCACCGGCCGCCGGCCACGCCCGCGTGCCGCACGCCGCGGCTACCTGCTCGGCGCGACCAGGCTTGGTATCCACGATTCCCACGAGCTCGACATCGTCCATCGAGGCGAGCAGCCGGGCGTGGTGCTGGCCCAGGTGACCGACTCCGATGACGGCAATGCGTAGGCGATTGGTCATGCGCTCCTGGCCGGTGCGGCCCTACGTGCGGGCCCTGCCGACGATCGTGATATCCGCCTCGTCGGCCGATGCACATACGGCATCGCCGTCGAGCATCAGCGTCTTGCCGGCGTCCACCGACAACGCCGTCGCACCCGCGACTCGCATGGCCTGAATCGTCGCAAATCCGACCACCGGCACGTCGAACCGCATGTCCTGCGCCGGCTTGGCGACCTTGACGATGCGCACGCCGGGGCCGGCGAGATGTCCGGCGCGTGCGATCACTTCGTCGGTGCCCTCCATTGCTTCCACCGCGACGACCGCCTGGTGTTTCACCGCGATGGTCTGCCCGATGTCGAGTCCGGCGATGACGTCCGCCATCTTGTAACCGAACTCGAAATCACGCTGCTCGTCGTCGGTCGGCGCACGCCTGGTCATCACACCGGGCTTGGCGAGGAGCGGTGTGAGCAGTGACGTCGAGTCGACCAGTTCGATGCCGTGCTCGCGCAGCACGTTGGCCACAGCGCCGATCAACCCGTCGGTGCTCCGCGACGTGAGCTTGCGGAGCACCGCGATGAACGTCATGTCGGGCATCACGCCGCCGAAGATCTTCGTGTGCTTGACCTGTCCGGCCATGACCGCCGTCGTGACGCCGGCCTTCTTCAAGAGGCTGATGCATGTGCCGAGCTGCCCCAGCGAGATCCAGTGAATCTGCGCGGCGTGCCGTTCGGCGGCGGCGTTCAACTCGGTAAACGTCTCTTCCTTGATCGCGATGATGGTGACCTCGTGCCCCTGCGCGCGCGCGGCGTCGAGGACGAGGAACGGAAAGCGTCCGTTGCCAGCGAGCAGGCCGAGCTTCATTCGTCGGCGACGAGCTCCTCTGCGCGTCGGCCAGCGCGGCGCAGAATGACGCCGCGCTGCGAACTGCGGATGAACTCCACCATGTAGCGGACTTCCGGAGCGGTCAGCGTCGAATCCTGTTCGATCTGGGCCAGTGCGCGGGTCGTATTGAGCTTCGACTGCAGCAGATAGCGATAGGCATGACGCAGCTGAGTGATCGTATTCGGCGTGAAGCCACGGCGCTGCAGACCGATCGTGTTGACGCCGAAGATGCGCGCCGGACGGCTGCCGATGGTGCGCGCGAACGGCAGCGCATCCTTCGTCACCACCGAATACCCGCCGACGAACGCGTGCCGGCCGACACGGCAGAACTGATGAACCGCGGAGCCCGCGCTGACGTTGGCGAAGTCCTCGACGCCGACATGGCCGCCGAGCGTGGCGTGCGGACCAAAGATGGTGTCATTGCCGACGTGGCAGTCGTGGGCGACGTGCACGTAGGCCATGAACAGATTGTTGTCGCCGATCGCGGTCTGCCCGCCACCGCCGGCCGTGCCGCGATTGATCGTCACGAACTCGCGAAAGATGTTGCGCCGCCCGATCGTCAGCCGGGTACGCTCCCCGCGATACTTCAGATCCTGCGGTGCGAGGCCAATGGACGCCATCGGGTAAATCTGCGTCTCATCACCGATGTCGGTCCAGCCGTCAACGACGACCGACGAGCCAATCTGGCAGTTCTTGCCGATGGTGACATCGGCACCGATGATCGCCTGCGGGCCAATGATCGTGCCTTCACCGATGCGGGCCGCGGGGTGTACGTGCGCGCTGGGATCGATCAGCGCGGCGCCACGCTCGATGGCCAGCAACAGCTCGGCTTCGGCAACGGTCTGGCCATCGACGGAAGCGCGTGCCCTGGCCTTGGCCAGCCGCGATCTGACGCGACCCAGCGTCACCTCGAGGTGCAGGCGATCGCCGGGAGACACATTGCGACGGAACTTGGCGGCGTTGACGCCGCGCAGCGAGATGCGCGTGGCCTGAGACGTGCCGGCGCGATCGAGAACCAGCGCCGACGCGAGCTGCGTCAGCGCCTCGATCATGAGCACGGCAGGCATCAGCGGAGTGCCGGGGAAATGCCCCTGGAAGTAGTCTTCGCTGACCGTGACGTTCTTGAATGCCACGAGCCGGTTGCCCGGCTCGTGCTCAGTCACCGCGTCGATCAGCAGTGACGGATACCGGTAGGAGACACGGCCAAGGAGCGATGGGAGGTCGAGAGTCAGGAACTCGCGCCTCCTGCGCTACTTGCTTGGGGCGGGAGGCGTCGGAGCCGCCGCCGGTTTGCCGCCATTCATCGCGGCGATGACCTCGCCGGTCAGGTCCATCCCCGGCTCGGCCCAGATCAGACCGCTCTGTTGAGCGTTGAACACGAAGTGCACCTGCTTATCCTGCGCGACCTTGCTGATGATCGGCAGCACCCTGCGCGTGAAGTCTTCCTCGACTTGCTGCGCCATGTTCTGCACATCCTGCTGCGCGTCCTCGGTTTGACGCTGCAGATCACGCTGCTGGCGATCGATGTCACTCTGTAACTGGGTGCGCGCCGCATCACTCAGCACGCTGCCGCCCGACTCGAGCTTCTGTTGCGCGGCCTGCAACGTCTTCTGCTTGTCCTGCAGCTCGCGCGTTTTCTGATCCTGGAATGCCTTCAGTTTCTCGGCCGCCGATTTGCCGTCGTTCGACTGCGCAGCAATAGCGGCCATGTTCACGTACGCGTACTTGAAGCCGTCCTGGAACTTCGGCGGCGGAGGCGCCGGTGCCGCCGGTTTCTGTGTGGCCGGTGCGGCCGGTGTCGCTGGCGCGGGCGCCGGCGGCTTCTGCGTCGCGGGCGCCGGTGGCTTCTGCGTCGCGGGTGCCGGTGCCTGTCCGGCAGGCGCCTGGGCGTACGTATGACTGGCAACCAGCGTGATGCTGGACGCCAGCGTGATGGCAAGCAGTCTCATTCGACTCGGTCCTTTCCTTCGCGACGTCACGGCCAACGATTTTACTCGACCGTCTAACGACAAGTAAGATGGTTTCAATGCTGCGATTCCGAACGTTCGGTGCACTTCTGCTGCTCGCCCCGCTTGCCGCGGGATGCGGCGGCGACAATTCGAACAATACGCCGACGGCCCCGACGCCAGTGGCAGTCACCGAAACAGTCAATGGCACCCTGACGGCGAATGGCGGTCGCACGCACGAATTCGTCGTTCAACAGGCCGGCACGGTCACCGTGAAGCTCTCCGCGCTCGCACCGGACGACACGATCAACATCGGCCTCAGCCTCGGCACGTGGAACGGTGCGGTCTGCACGGCGATTCTGGCCAACGACAAAGCGGCGCTGAACACCACCGTGACTGGCTCCGCACAGCAAACCGGCCTCTTCTGCGCCCGCGTCTACGACGCCGCCGGTTCGCTCACCGCTTCGACCGACTACACGCTCGACATCACGCACTTTTAGGCACGTCCACAAGGACGCGCCAGGTAGTTGGACGAACCCGCCCACCGCAGGGACGGTCCCGCCATACCAGTCATTTCCCTAGAACGTCGTCCCGACCGCGAAGCGGAATACTGCCGATTTCGCCGGCCGCAGATTGTTGTCGAGCACACCGGTGCGCTGCGGGTTCCAGGCGTAGATAAGCCGGAATGGTACGTTGAGCACTGGCATGAAGAAGCGCAGCTCGACGCCCGTCGAGGTCTTGAACGTGCTCGTCTGGCCAATCACCTCGGTCGTCACGCCGGGAGCATTCGGATCCAGCAGCGACGACCTCGCAAACGGATCGGTCAGCGCGGGTATCGGTGGAGGCACAATCCGGGTCTCATTCTCTCTCCACGCGAAGCTTTCGCCGACGTCGCGCACCTGGCCAGCATCGTAGAAAAGCACGATGCGCACCTGGTTGACGATCGAGATCAAGTACTCGGCGTTGAACAGCAGGCTCTTGTTGCCGCCCAGCACGACGACCGAGCCGGGAACCGTGGGACCAATCGAGCGGATGTCGTAGCCGCGAACGCTGTATTCGCCGCCGAGGAAGAGCCGCTCGAAGATCGGAAGCGACTCAGTCTGGCCAATGGCGCGGATGTACTCGGTCTGCGCGCGGAAGCCGAACGAGGTCCGTGGCAGGTGCCGATGGAAGTAGATGTATTCGACGCGCGGTTTATAGAACTGGGTGTTGCCACCCAGTACCGCGAGATCGATGGCGGCGGTGAGCCGCTTACCCTGGTTCGGGAAGATCGGACTGTCCACGGTGTTGTGGACGAAGCTCGGGGTGACCTTGCTGATGATACGGCGGCCGCCCTGACCGATGAGCAACGAATCGTACACGAACGGGTTGCGACGCAGCACTTCGAGCTGCGTTGGCGTCAACTGTGACAGGTCGCCAAGCGATGAGATGATCGAGCATCCGCCCGCGCGGAGCAGACACGACTGGTCGATCAGCGCCTCGTTCAAGTCGGTCATGTGGACCGTCTCGTACGAGTAGTTGAAGAACATGCGGCTGAAGTCGGCAACCGGGACGCCGAACACCATGTTGCCGCCGGTGGACTTCTGCGTGTAGTAGCCGATGTACTGCAGCGACCGCTTGTAAATGTCGAAGCCGCCGGTGATGTTGCGGTCGAACAGGAACGGCTCCGAGAACGCCAGCTGATAGTTCTGCGCGCGATCGCCGGCCTGGACTGACACCGTCAGGCTCTCGCCGCGGCCGAGGAAGTTCGAGGTCTGGAATGCCAGCTGGCCGAAGAAGCCCTCGTACTGCGACACGCCGGCGCCGAACGTCAGCTGATTGCGGTTCTGCTCTTCGAACTTCAGCGTGACGTCAACGTTGTTCTCTTTCCCGGGCGTCTTGTCCACCTTCATGTCGCTGTCGTTGCCCTTCAGCTCCTTGAAGTAGCCAAGCTGGTTCAGCCGGCGGACGCTGTACTTCAGCGCTTCCGTATCGAAGACATTGCCTTCGATCAGCCGCATCTCGCGCCGGATCACGTTGTCGCGCGTCGTGGTGTTGCCGGTGAACGTGATGCGGTTGACGAAGTACTGCGGCCCTTCCGTGATCTGCATCGTCACGTCCACGACCGGTGGCTTGGACGAGGTCTCTTTCGCGCGCTCGACTGGTTTGGGCTCCTCGGGCGCGGCCAATGCCGGCGGCACGAGTGCGGCGAGCATCGTCTCGGGATTACTGGGATCGTCGCTGTACTTGCGCATCTCGAAGGGCGTCCATTCCATGAAGCCCCGGCTGCCGTACACTTCCTGCGCCTTTTTGTTCCCGTCGTTGATCTTCTTCTTGCTGTACCACTCGCCCGGCTCAATCTTGTAGAGCGTGCGGAGTCCCGTGCTGTTGACCAGCTTGTTGCCTTCGAAGGACAGATCGCCAAAGCGATAGCGCTTGCCTTCGGTCACCGGGATGCGAAGCTGCACCCAGCGGTTTTTGCCGTCTTTGCTGTCCTCGAGTGTCTTGACCTCAGGATTGCCGACACGGGCCTGCGGGTAACCTTGATTCTGGTAGTACTCGACGACTTTCGCGGCGTCTTCCTCGAACATCGCCTCTTTGTACGTGCCGCCGCCGGTGATGAAGCCGAGCAGGCCCTTCGGCTTGTTCTCCTTCATCTTCTTCTCCAGCTTGCCGTCGGCGATGGCCTGATTGCCGACGAACTCGACGTCGCGAATCTTGATCTTCGGACCTTCGCCAACCGTGAACGTCACGTTCACGAGCTTGGGTCCGCCGGACACCGGGGAGACCTTGTGGCCGATCTCGGCGTTGGTGAAGCCCTTCTCCGCCATCATCTCGCGGAGCACACCCTCCACGCGGCGAATCGATCCTTCGTCAAGAAACGAATCCAGGCGGACTTCGATGTTGCGTTCGCGAAGCTTCTCGTCGACGTCCGAGCGCTTGATGATGCTGATCGAGTCGCCCTTGGTGTTGCGGTAGTCGACGATCTTGACGCGCTCGCGCTCCTCCATGCGGTAGACGACCATCTTGCCGACCACGCCGTTCTCGAATGTGTGGTCCGTGACTTCGACAGAGAGGTCCTCGAGGAACTTGGTGTTCCAGAGCGCCTTGAAGTCCGACCGCATCAAGTCCTCGGCCGCTTCGTCGTAGGGGACGAACTTCCCCTGCGATGGGAGACTGACGGGAAGCTTGATCCAGTACAAGTAGGTTTCGTTTTCGACGGTGGACGTGTTGCCCTGCCGATCGAAGCACAGCTCGAGCGTCCAGATGAATGGTGGAGACCCGGCCGGAGGCAAAGCGGCGGGCGCTGCCACCGGGGTCCCGCACGCTGTTTTGGCGATCGAGGCTGCGGCGGGCTGCGCGCCCGCAGCTGGAGCCGCCGGTGCCGCGGCTGGCTCCTGCGGGTGCGCGACGCCCGCAACACCGACACCAAGCAATGCCGCGATAAGTACTGTAGGAAGAGACTGCGTCCTCATTACCAGAAACACCCTAGTTTACTGGATTTATGACGAAGAGGGGGACGAGATGGCTTGGACAGCAATTCTCGGACGGCCGGTTAGCCGGGTCTTGTTCTCTAGACCCGGCGGGTCCACAAAGCAGGACCCGCCCGACTGGTGTCTCGGGAGTTATTGGAGTCGCCGGCCGGCCGTAACTTCGGCCCCTACCGGACGATACGCGAGTTGGCCGCCGTCGAGATATACCTCGACTTCGCCGTCGTGGAGGTTGCCGCGAATCAACTCCTCGGACAATGGATCCTCGACGTAGCGCTGAATGGCCCGGCGAAGCGGACGGGCCCCATACGAGCGGTCCTTGCACGTGACGTCGATGATCCAGTCGATGACCTCGGGCGTCAGCGCAATCTTCATGCGCCGATCGACCAGATTCGCGTTCAGCTGATTGACCAGCAGCGTCATGATGCGCCGCAAGTCGTCGTCCGACAGCGCGTCGAAGACGATGATTTCGTCGATGCGGTTGATGAACTCGGGATTGAAGGTGCGCTTCACTTCGCCGAGCACCATGTCACTGACGTTCTTGTCGATAACGCCGGTATCGCTGGCCTGGAACCCGAGCGACGACTTCTTCTGAATGAAGCGCGCCCCGATGTTCGAGGTCATGATGATGATCGTGTTCTTGAAATTGACGCGGTTCCCCAGACCATCCGTCAGGTGACCGTCTTCAAACACCTGCAGCAGGATGTTGAAAATGTCCGGATGCGCCTTCTCGACCTCATCGAGCAGGACCACCGAATAGGGATTCCGCTTCACCTTCTCAGTGAGCTGTCCGCCTTCTTCGTGGCCGACATATCCCGGAGGCGAGCCAATCAGCTTCGATACCGAGTGCTTCTCCATGTACTCGGACATGTCGAAGCGGATGAGCGCGTTGTCGC
>DAINQP010000106.1:0-19726 GCA_036742665.1 Vicinamibacterales bacterium
AGCGAGCTGCTGCGTGACCCGGAGGACAGCCCGCGGAAGCCAACTCGCGTAGCGAGGTGGCTCCTCGGGCTGGACTCGAACCAGCAACCCTCCGGTTAACAGCCGGATGCTCTGCCATTGAGCTACCGAGGAACATGGTGGGCACCGCGACAGGCCGCGGCCGTCCGCCTGAAGGCGGACACTACGTACGCCGAACCTACCGATCGTAGCGAAAAGCCGCCATTGCACGCAACCGTCGCGTCAGAATAGATGCTATGAAGTACGGAATTGCGCTGCTCTTGATCGCGATCAGCATCACCGCTACCGCGCAGGAGGAAAAGCCCGTTCCCAAGGACTCGGTCCGCGTGTCCATCCCCGGCTGCTCGAAGGGCAGCGCCTTCGTCGTGACCGAAAGTCCCGAAGGCGAGCGCACGAGCGTCGAGATCAAGACCGGACGCCGGTTCAGATTGACCGGCAAGAAGGAACTGCTCAACGAGATCAAAGCGCGCGAAGGCAACATGATCGCCGTCACTGGCATCGTTCGCCGCAACGACCTTGAAGGCCCTGGCGGCATCTCGCTCGGCGGCGGTCGCGTGCGCATTGGCGGCGGATCACCGGTCGCAGGCGCGGGCCAGGATGCGAACCGCGCGCCGCAGTCGGCCAACGCGATTCTCGACGTGGAGGGATTTCGGCCGCTCGGCGAACCCTGCCCGAAATAATCGACGTACGCGAAAAGGGCCACCTCACGGTGGCCCCACGAGCACGGCCGGTCCAAAAGGACCGGCCCTATTGGTCCGGCTGAAGCCGGACACTACGCGTGTCTACTGCTTCGGTTCTTCGATCTTGATCTTGAGCAGCGGCTCCACCTTGGCCTCGAGCGCCGCCGATCCAGTCGGGTAATTATCCTTGCTCAGGAGAAACGCCACGACGTCGGCCGTCTGCTCGGGCGTCAACGTCCCCGGCGCGGTCGCAGGCATCGTCGTCTGCGTCTTCTCATACAGATCGCCGACCGTCTTGCCGCCCCAGTTCGCAAGGAAGTCCTTGCCCGCCAACGGCGGCATCGGACCAGAGCCTTCGAGGTTGTCGCCGTGACACGCGGCGCACTGTTCCTTGTAGGTCGCCTCGCCCTTCTTGGCCTGGTCGGCTGTGTACACGCCTTCGTTCACCGAACGCGTCGCCTGCGCGGTAACCACCACTCCGAGCGAGGCCAGAAATCCACCGACGATGAGTACTGCAACCGTATTCTTCATGTCTCCTCGATCTTACGATGATTTCTTCTTTCGACGGATCTTCCCCCCGCCGCCGGCCAACCCCAGCTGCGTGCCCGCGCCAATAATTCCCAGAATAACCCACGCATATGGCATCCATCGCTGCCCTGGCGCAGGGTTCAGTGGGTAGATCACCCAGACGTTTCCAGCGGCTGCCGCCGCTAACGCCGCGCGATTCCCCAGCAGCGCCATCGCCCCGACAATCAGCGTCCACGCGCCCCCGAATGCGGTGAACAGAATAATGACGTGCTTCTGTAGATACATCGAGGCGATCGCCCCGACCACGGCCGCGACAAGCACGACCAGAAACGGTGGCTCCTGACCGCTCGCGCCGAAGGCAAGATGCGACACCACAGCGCCAAGCGCCGCGCCCGACAGCGCCACGCCGACGTAGTAGCCGGCATACAGCAGCGCCATCCCGATCAGGCCGCCAACGATCCACGCACCGATCATCCACGTCGTATCGCTTGGGCCGACCAGCGAGCTCGCCATCAAACCACCAAGGATGAACCCGAAGATCGACAGCACGACGCGGAACAGTCGATAGCCGAAGAAGCACGCGACAGCGCCGCCCACAACCAGGGCAATGGCTGCCGGAACCTGATACGCCGCGGGCATCACTACAGCTCTCGGCGTCCTTCCATCGCTCTCGTCATCGTCACTTCGTCAGCGTATTCGAGATCGGATCCGACTGGAATGCCCATGGCGATGCGCGTCACGCGCACACCGAGCGGCTTGAGCAGGCGCGCGAGATACAGCGCCGTCGCCTCGCCCTCTACGGTCGGATTGGTCGCCAGGATCACTTCGTCCACCCCGCCAGTTCCAACACGCGTCAGCAGCCCCTTGATCTTCAGATCGTCAGGCCCGACGCCCTGCAGCGGCGAGAGTGCACCCATCAACACGTGATACACGCCGCGGAACTCTCGGGTCTTCTCGACCACACTGACGTTCTGTGGCTCCTCGACAACGCAGATCAGCCGTTGATCGCGCGTCGCGCTGGTGCAGAATGCGCACGGGTCTGTATCGGTGATGTTGTTGCAATTGGAACAGTAGGTGACGCGATCCTTGACGTCACGGATCGCCTCGATCAGACGTTCCGCGTCTTCGCGCGGATTCTTGAGCACGTAAAAGGCGAGCCGCTGCGCGCTCTTGGCTCCGATGCCGGGCAGCTTCTGCAGCTGCTCGATCAGTCGAGTGAGGGGATCGGGCAGCGCCAAGGCGTCAGGACAGGCCGGGGATCTTCAGCCCGCCGAGGAGACCGGACATGGACTGTCCGAGCTGTTCATCGACCTTGCGGCTGGCATCGTTCACAGCTGCGGCAATCAAATCCTGCAGCATCTCGACGTCGTCCTTCGACACCACTTCTGGATCAATCGTGATCGACTGCACCTGCTTGGCGCCATTGACGACGACGGTGACCATGCCGCCGCCGGCCGATGCCTCGACGCGCAGATCGCTCATGCGCTTCTGGAGCTGCTCCTGCATCTGCCTGGCCTGCTGCATCACTTCGAGGATGTTCAGTGCCATCCTAGAACTCCTCCACGTCCCGGATGTCGGCCGGGAAAACATCGAGCATGGCCTGTATTGAGGGTGAGGATCGCGCCTCTTCCTTCAGATCGCGCTTTGGCGCCGAGGACGTCCCAGCCGGCGCAGCGCCAGACGCGGGTGACGTTTCAGCCTGCACCTGTGCCGAAATGACCTGGATGCGCCGTCCGCTGAGACGATGCGCGACACCTTCGAGCCATTCCTTGTTGGAGTCGAGCTGCATGCGGGCGACGTTCTGATTCGGCGCGAACGTAAAAGTGATGCGATCGTCGGAGACGTCGATTCGGTGCGCCTGCGCGACGGCGAGACTGTACAGCGTGTTCTTGTTGGAACGAATCTCCGCAAGAAACTTGTCTTTCAGTCCGGCTGCAGGTGCGATCGTGTCGCTGGTCGGTGGAAGCGTGTCGTTGGTCGGTGCCAGCTTGCTTTCGGCCGGTGCAAGCTTGCTACTCGTCGGTGCGAGCCTGCTGCTAGTCGGTGCGAGCTTGCTGCCCGTTGGTGCGAGTCTGCCGCTCGTCGGTGCGACCGCGCTACGCACCGGTGCGCCGCCACCGCCGCCCTCGAGCAGCTCCATCAACGGCACGAGCTTGCGCAGATGCATCCAGCGCAGCAGCAGCATCTCGATGTGATAGCGCGGATGTGAGGCGGTGCGGATGTCCTGCTCCGCCTTGGCGAGCAGATCGAACGCGCGCATCAGGTCCTCACGCGAGAACTGCCTGGCCAGAGACATCAGCCGCTCGATCTCGCCTTCGGCGAGATCGCCCTCACCGGCGCGCGCCGGATCGACCGCCACCATCATCATGTCGCGGACCACCTTGGTCAGCTCGCGGATGATCAGGCGCAGGTCGTGCCCGGATTCAACCGCGCGGTCGGTCGCCGCGAACGCGCGCGGCCCGTCCTCGGCAATCACCGCTTCAATCACCTCGAACAGCAGGTCGCGCCCGACGAGCCCCAGCACCGTCGCCACATCGTCCACGGTGATCGTCTGGCCGGCGAAGGCCATGACCTGATCGAGCGCGCTCTGCGCGTCACGCATGCTGCCCTCGGCGGCACGGGCAATCAGCGCCAGCGCCGCGTCCGGCACCTCGATGCCCTCTTCCTTGACCATTCGCTTCAAATGATCGGCGATGACCCTGGTTGGGAAGGCACGGAACTCGAAGACCTGCGAGCGCGACAGGATGGTGTCGGGGATTTTGTGCAGCTCAGTGGTCGCCATGATGAAGAGCACGTGCGCAGGCGGCTCTTCGATCGACTTCAACAACGCGTTGAACGACGCGGGCGACAGCTGATGGACTTCGTCGATGATGAAAATCTTGTAGCGATCGCGGACCGGTGAAATCGAGAGGCCCGAGATCACCACCTCGCGGATGTTGTCGATGCCGGTGTGGCTGGCCGCGTCGATCTCGAGGACGTCCATGTCGCGGCTTTGCGCGATCTCCACGCAGGCGTCGCACTCACCGCAGGGATCGACGGTTGGTCCGCTGACGCAGTTCAGCGCTCGCGCCAGGATGCGCGCGGTGGTCGTCTTGCCCGAGCCGCGCTGGCCGGCGAACACGAACGCATGCGCGATCCGATTGCTGGCAATCGCGTTGCGCAGCGTACGCGTGACTGCCGCCTGCCCGACGACATCGTCGAACTTCTGCGGCCGCCATTTGCGAGCTAAGACTTGATACGCCATCTAGCGCGTGGGATTGGGAATCGAGCGGATGAGCCCCACCGCGACCCGGTGCACCTCCGCACACTGCAGTATCTACTTAGCGCTGCTGCCTTCCGGCCCTGACGCGGTTCGCAGGCTGCGGTTGCACAGGGTCCGGGCCGCGGTGCGGCTCACCCAAAAGGTCAGTTTATCACTCATGCAGGCATGGCGGACGGCAGAGCGATGATGAACGAGCTTCCCTGGTGCTCGACCGAGTGCACCTCGATACGGCCATTCATCGCGCGGACGCAGTCTTCGACGATCGACAGCCCCAGGCCGATGCCGCCGACGTGCAGGAACGCGGCCTCGTCGGCGTGGGCACGGGTAAAGCGTTCGAAGATCGTCGCCAGCGCGGATTGCGGAATGCCGACGCCGTTGTCGCGAATCTCGATTCGGACGCCCCCCTCACTGGTCGTCTCGCCAGTGACTTCGACGTGCCGCTCCGCCTTGTCGGGATCCGAATATTTGATGGCGTTCGACAGGAGATTGACGAACGCGAGCTCGAGCCGTCCGACGTCTACGTTCACGGTCGGCATCGACTCGGCCACGCGAATGTCGACGCCGCGGGCATCGGCCATCTCACCAAGCTGACGGGACGCTTCCTGCGCAATCGTCGTGACTGACACGGTCTGGACGATCGCGTTGTCGCCCGTGCTGCGCACGCGCGCCATTGCCTCCAGCTTGCTGGTGAGCTCGGCGAGATGCTGCACGCTGCGCTCCACGGTCCCGAGCATGCGATCCCTCACCTGGGGATCGGCGTCGGGCCTGCGAAGCAGGCGAACTCCGAATTGCAGGACGCCGAGGGGCTGTCGCCACTCGTGCGCCGCCATCCGGGTGAATTGATCGAGACGCTCGGACTGTTCGGCGATCGTCCGTGTATACAGTCCGACGAAGGCCTCGACGGTCGCCTGTGACAGCACGTCCACCGCCTGATGGAGACGGGACACCAGATGGACCGCGTCGGTTGCCGACGGCGAGGCGCCGGTTCGTTCCAACTCGTCGAGCACGAACGAGACGAGCACGTCGCAGAGGAGATGGTATTCGCGAAGGACCTGGTGCAACGACGCCCGCTGCGCGTGCCGCAGCGCACCCAATTCACCCGCCTTGTCCAGAATCGCCGTATTCGACACAATCGCTTCGCCGTTTGGCGCGCGAAGGTAGTCGCTGATTTCGACAATCAGCGCCGGCACGTGATCCAACAGACTCTCCGTCGGGAAGACCTCGCGTGCACTGACCGGAACGAAGTCGAGGAGCCGCTCAAACCAGCGCGCCGCGAGCGTACGGTGTTCGCTGCGCATGCGCGCGGCGATGAGGTCGCCGAACTCGGTGATGATCATGAGAGGCACGCTCGTGTCGGGGCGACGGATCTCGCCAACGTGATCGGTTTTGTCGGAGCGTCTGAGTATAGCGGCCGGCGCGCAACCGGCCAAGCTCGACAGGTCGCGCCGAGTGGACGCGCGCGTTATGACGAGGCGAGCACACGCGTGCCGAGAGCCTCGTACAGAGCGACGGCCGCTTGAAGCTCGTCAACGGAGATGTGCTCGTGGTCGGTGTGGGCGACGTGGATCGAGCCGGGACCAACCAGAATCGGCGTTCCCCAGTTCGTCAGCTGCGGCACGTCCGTCGTGTACGGAAAAGTGGCGGTCTCGAATCCTGACAGGGTATGCATCCGCACGGCCGGGATGTCGAGCACATGTTCGATGCCGACGAGTCCCTCGACCACACGCAGCGCATCGCGAACTCTCGTTCCCTCGCCCACCGTCCTGAATAACAGCTCCGCAGAGGCATGTGGAGACACCACATTCGGAGCCACGCCGCCTTCAATCAAACCGACGGTGTAGTGCGTGCGGCCGAGTAGCGGATCGTCGGGCAGCATCACTCCACGAATTACCATCAACGCGTCGAGCAGTTTGTCGATCGCCGAATCGCCGAGCTCGGGAAACGACGAATGCGCCGCGCGTCCCTTGGCATGCAGACGCACGCGAAGCAGGCCGCGCGTCGCGGCGCCAAGGCGATTGTCCGTCGGCTCGCCGTTGATGAGAAAGCGAACGCTCTTCGGCGCCTGCTGATTGGCGACGCGCGCGCCATCACTGCCACGCTCCTCGCCGACGACGAAGAGCAGGGCGATGCGCGTCTCACCGGCGGCACGCAAGCGCTCGGCGGCTGTCACCTGGGCCGCCAGGATCCCTTTCGCGTCGCACGCACCACGACCAAACACCAGACCGCGTTCCTGACGGCTCGGAAAGAACGGCGGCACGCAGTCGAAGTGTGTCGAATACGTGATGACCGGGGGTGTGCCGAGATGGGCGTACACGTTGAAGCGGTCGTCCGAGACCGGCTGCTCGACGACCTCATACTGAAGATCGCGCAGACGACGGGCCAGCCAACGTCCGGCCTCCCCTTCACGTCCGGTGGTGGAATCGATGTCGACGAGACTGCGTGTCAGCTCGACGGGATCAATCGTCGCCATCTACACGCGGGCGGCTGCACCCAACATCTTGAGCTGCTGCAGCACGCGCATGATCTTTTCGCGCGCCGCCGCTGTCGGCGGCACCATCGGGAGGCGATAACTCTCCTCGATCAACCCCATCGCCGCCATCGCCGCCTTACACGGGATTGGATTGGTCTCGATGAAGTTGACCTGAATCAGCGGGTACAGCCAATGATGCAGCTTGCGCGCAGCGGCGTAGTCGTTCTTCTCACACAGCTCGACGATCTGCGCCATCTCCGCGGGCGCTTCGTTCGAGGCGACCGAGACCACGCCCTTCCCGCCGACGGCCATCGCCGCCACCGTAAGGGGATCGTCGCCGCTCAGCAGGTGGAACCCCTCGCGAGCGCTCGAGACGATCGTCGACCAGTGCTCGGCATTCATCGCGGCTTCCTTGGTCGCCGCGATGTTGGGAATCTCCGACAGCCTGAGCGTCGTCTCGACCGACATGTTCACGCTGGTGCGCGTCGGCACGTTGTAGAGCACGATCGGGATGCGGACGCTTTCGGCGATCGCCTTGAAGTGTTGATACAAACCTTCTTGCGTCGGTTTGTTGTAGTACGGCGTGACCGAGAGCAGTCCGTCGGCGCCGACGCGTTCCATGTCGCGCGCCAGCTCGATCACCTCGCGGGTGTCGTAGCCGCCGGCACCGGCCAGTACCGGCACGCGGCCGTTCGCTTCTTCGACGACTAATTCGACGACACGCAGCTTGTCGCGATGACTCAGCGTGGGCGCTTCCCCGGTCGTCCCGCAGGGCGAGAGGAAGTGGACGCCGGCGTCGATCTGTCGTCGCGCCAGGCGCTTGATCGCGGACTCGTCGAGGGAGCCGTCCTTGGTGAACGGCGTAATCAATGCGGTGCCGACGCCGGTGAATCGCGTACGCATGGTCACACCCCCAACACGTCCTGCATGGAATACCAGCCGCTACGCCCCTTGATCCATCGCGCCGCGACGAGGGCGCCGCTGGCAAACCCGCGTCGATCGCGCGCGGTGTGGATCAACTCGATCGTATCCGAAGGACCATCGAATCCGATCGTGTGAGTACCCGGCACCGTCCCCGCCCGGCTCGACGACATATCGATCGGACGCTCGAAGCCGGCGGTCTTCATCGCGTCCCTCAACTGAATCGCGGTCCCCGACGGCGCGTCGCGCTTGGCGCTGTGGTGTATCTCATGCACCCAGGCGCCATATTGCGGCTGGGCCTGCATCATCCGCGCAGTCTCGGCGACCACGTGCTGAAAGATGTTCACACCGATGGAGAAATTCGGCGCGGCCACCACGCCCAGGCCGGCCTGCTCGGCATCGCGACGCAGCTTGGCCCCATGCTCGCCCCAGCCAGTAGTGCCGATCACGACGTTCATCTTCGACTGCATGTACTTCGAGAAGTTGGTCAGCAGTGCCGACGCCGTCGAGAAGTCCACGGCAACATCCGCCGGCCGCCACTCGTCGCGACCCTCGTCTACGCGCCCGACGATCTCGATGTCCTGACCGGCAGCCATCTCCTCGACCATCCGACCCATCTTCCCGTAGCCAACTATCAGCAGCTTCAACGCACTCACCCCGCGACCTTGCTCGGAGTGACCCTGAGGCTCTCGAAGGGTCATGTGAAGAACTCCTCGTGCAGCCGCTGCATCGCGTGCGGCAGATCGCTCTGTCTCAGCACCACCGTGATGTTGCGGCGCGACGCCGCCTGCGAGATCATTTTCAGCGGCACCTCTTCGAGCACGCCGACGACGCGTGCAGCGATCTCTGGCGCTTCCTGCAGACTGTCGCCGACGGCGCACAGCAGCGCGAGCTCACCCTCGATCGACACTTCGGAGAATTCCGACAGTGCGTGGACGATCGCATCGAGATTGCGCCGGTCGTCCACCGTCACCGACACGCTCACCTCGGACGTCGTCACCATATCGACGGCCGTGCGGAAGCGCTCGAATACCTCGAATACGCGCCGCAGGAAGCCGTAGGCCATCAGCATGCGCGTTGACGTGATGTCGATGACGGTGACGTCCTTCTTGCTGGCCAACCCGGTTAAACGCGCGCCTCCCGTTTCATTCTGCGCTGTGATCAAGGTGCCGGCACCGCCCGGCCGCCACGAATTGAGGATGCGGACCGGAATGTTCCGTTCGACCGCGGGCAAGATCGTGCTCGGGTGCAACACCTTCGCGCCGAAGTAGGCGAGCTCGGCGGCCTCGGCGAACGAGAGCTGGGCGATGAGACGCGGCGCGGCGATGACGCGCGGGTCCGCGCTGAACATGCCGTCCACATCGGTCCAGATCTGAATCTCGCGCGCGTCGATCCCGGCGCCAACGATCGCGCCCGAATAATCGGAGCCGCCGCGTCCCAGCGTCGTCGTATGCCCGTCGGTGGTCGCGCCGACAAATCCACCCAGCACGGCCACCTTGCCACTCTCGAGAATAGGCGTCACTGTCTTGCGCAATGCGGCATTGGTCTCCGGTCCGAGCGGATTGGCACGCGTGTGGTCGCCGTCGGTCACGATGGCGCAGCGGGCATCGACCCAGTCGGCGGGGACGCCGGCTTCGGTGAGCGCAGCGGCGACGATGCGGGAGCTGACAAGCTCCCCCATTGCGGCGACGACGTCGAGGGTGCGCGGCGAGACCTCACGCAGGATGGCGAGCGCGCGAACGATGTCGGCGAGCTGATCGAATTGACCGGCGATGTGGGCGAGCAGCGGTGTTTGCGCCGGACCTGACACCAGTGCACGGACCGCGGTCGCATGTCGCTCGCGGAGTTCGTCAACGCGAGGAAACGCGTCGCTCGGACGGCCAGCGCCGGCGGTCGAGGCGATCGCCAGCAGCGCGTCGGTGACTTTACTCATCGCCGACACGACGACCACTGGCCCACGCCCATCGCGCGTGCGCGCAGTCCTGACGATCTCGATCAAACGTCGGATAGCTTCTGGATCGGCGACCGACGTGCCGCCGAATTTTTGTACGACCATGCAGTCAGCTTGGCAGCGTAGGCCGGGTCCTGTTTTGTGGACCCGGCAGGCCCCGGCGGGTCTTTAGAGCAAGACCCGCCCTACGCGTGAGGAGTAGTCTCGCTAGATTACCTCATCGCTCGACAGGGAGCCCTGCCGCCTCCCATGCGGCGATCCCGCCATTCAGCTCCGTCAGGTTGGCGCGGCCGTTGCGCTGCAGGATTCCTGCGGCGATCGATGAGCGGTACCCACCCGCGCAGTGCACCAGCACCGGCCGATTGTCGGGAACTTCCTCGATCCGCTCGACGAGGTGATTCAACGGGATATTGACGCTCCCCTCGATGTGCGATTTCTGCCACTCGCGTGGCGCGCGGATGTCGAGAACAATCGGCGGCATCGAGGAGGCAAGGGCGCCAGCGGCTTCCGCTGGCGTCACTCGCGTCGTACCGGTCATCAGGTCGGTCCGCGATTCGAGCGCGCTGATGCCGTCGCGCAGGTAGCCGACGACGCTGTCGAAACCGATGCGGCCAAGGCGCATCGCGGCTTCTTCCTGTCGACCGGGCTCGGCGATGATGATGATCGGCTTGTCGCGATCGAGCAACGTGCCGGCCCACGTCGCGTAGCTCCCGCCAAGTCCGATGTTGAGGCTGCCCTTCATGTGTGCGCGCGCGTACTCGACCGGGTCGCGTACATCGAGGACCTGCGCGCCGACCGCCTGCAGCGACTGCAGCACCTCGAGATCGAGTGGCTTGAGCTGATGCTCGAGCATCTGTGACAGCGTCGGCCGCTCCTTGGTGTTGAGCACTGCGTCGTAGGTGAAGTACGAGGGCGCATCGGGCTGATCGGCGGTCACGAGCTCGATGAACTCCGCCTCGCTCATCGGCTGTAGCGCGTAGTTGGTGCGGCGCTGCTCCCCGATCGTCGAGACCGTCTCTTTACTCAATTGCTTGCCGCACAGCGATCCGGCACCGTGCGCCGGATAAACGAGTGTGTCGTCCGGCAGCGGCAACAGCTTCTCGCGCACCGACTGATAGAGCATCTTCCCCAGATCGTTTGCCGACCAACCGAGCGAGGCGCGGAGATCCGGACGTCCGACGTCGCCGACGAACAGCGTGTCACCGGTGAGAATCGCCTGCGGCTGACGCGCATCCACATCGAGGTCGAAGACGAGAATCGAAATCGATTCGACGGTGTGCCCGGGCGTCTCGAGGACGGTTAGCCGCACGCGGCCGAGGTCGAGGCTGTCCTCGTCAGCCATCGCCGTGAACTCGAACTCCGCCTGCGCCTTCGAACCGAGGTGAATCCTGGCGCCGGTCCGATTGCGCAGCTCGAGATGACCGGCGAGGAAGTCGGCGTGGAAGTGGGTGAGGAAGACGTGGCGAATCTGCAGCTGGTAGCTCGCCGCATCGGCAAGATACGCATCGATGTCGCGCTGCGGATCGACGACAACGGCGGCGCCGCTCGACGGATCGCCAACCAGGTACGACGCGTGGGCGAGACAATTCAGGTAGTACTGCTTGAGGACCATGACGTCGATTGTCGGTTACTTCGCGCGGCTGACATTCCGCGCCCAGTTGGTGATGACCTCGATCGGAGGCTGCGTGGCAGTCGCCTGCTTGATCAAAAGAAACCTGCCGTCGGCGGCCACGGCGTACGAAGGCGGTTGACTGCTGCGCCGGTAGCGATACTCGAACAGCAGCGTCGGAGGCGTGAAGTTGAAGTCGCCCTTCCCGTCGATCGTCACCGCCATGAGCTTGTTGCCTTCGAGATAGAACAGCTCGCGTCCGTCTCTCGCCCACAGTGGTTCGACGCCGCCGCGCGGCGACACACGTAGCGGATTGCCCTCTCCCGCAAACGACTGCACCCAGACCTCGAAGTCGCCAGTCGCATTTGAGACGTACGCCAGCCAGCGGCCGTCTGGCGACACCGTCGCCCCTTCAACGCCTTCACGCGCGGGTGTACGGATGATGAATTGCGGCTTCGCCGTCGCGTCGGGCGCGAATCGAACCAGATCGGTCCCAGACTCACCACCCGTGAATTGCACCGCGATGAGATCCTTCCCGTCGGGCGACCAGCCGTGTGGATGAAAATGCCCGTCCGGTGACGCCGGGCGAGACGAAGCTCCAGGGACCGCTGCGACCATTCGTAAGGCCGGCGCGTTGTTCGACTCGTAGATCAGGTGCTTTCCGTCGGGCGTCCACAGCGGTGAGAAGACGCTGCCCTCGGTCGTCAATCTCACCGGCGGGCGACCCTGAAGGTCGTACTCCCAGAGCTCGTTGTCAACGACGAGCGCGAGACGCGACCCGTCTGGCGACAGCCGCGGAAACTGCGGGTTCTTGACATCCCCGCTGACGGCGCCCACTTCGATGCCGGCGCGGTTGGTCCAGATCGGCGCGGCCATCAATCCCGTGTCCGTGCGATATGCGACGGTCCCATCGTCGGCCGCGCTGACCAGTGCTGCCGTCGTCAACTCGATGCCGACTTGTTCCACGATGGGAAACGCGTCGCCCGATGTCGTCAATCGATCCACGTCGAACGGTTGGGCCATGAGTGTCCGTTCGCGCAGGAACATGACGTACGACGCCCGCGCAGCGCCGCCGTTCGAGAACACCGGACGGGATCCAGTGGCCACCAGCCGGGTCGTGCTCTGCGACTCCGGGGTGACGTCGAGCGAGCCGAGGAGGATGCCGCGGGTCTCCGGTCGGCCGGTGATGCGCGTGTACAAGAAGTGCCTGCCGTCAGGAAGGAATGTCGGGCCGACGTCCCCGACGTCACCGCCGAGCGACGTCACGGCGCGGACCGTTCCGCCGTCGCCGGACACCGTCATCACTGGATAGGAGTTGCCGCCGAACAGGATCACGTTGTCTCGGCTCCAGCTTCCGCCGCCAAATCCTCCGGCCGACGGCAGGTCGCAGATGGTCTGGACCTGATCGTTGTTGACGCTGACCTTCTTCAACCGTCCTTCGATCGCGTAGGCGATGAACCGGCTGTCGGGGGACCAGAACATCGCATTGGCGAAGCTGCCCGCGGCGGTCAGCGGACGCGACTGACCCGTGTCGAACGAATGGAGCCAGAGATACGTCGCGCCGTCGGACACGCCGATATAGGCGAGCATCCGGCCATCCGGCGATAACGCGAAGGCCGGCCCGAACGCCCCACCGTCTGGAGGCGGAACGACGAAATGCACGGCAGGAAGCGTGGCCGTTCGTTCACCAAAGTGTACGAATGCCAGTGCGCCAGCGAAGATGAGGCTCCCGCAGGCGACGGCGGCAAGAGGCCACAGCAGGCGACGAGGTGCCGGCGCCGCTGTCTGTATGCCCGTGTCGAGCAAACCCATCGCATCGCCGATATCGCGCAGGCGACGTCTGGGATCTTTCTCGAGACAGCGTTGAAGCAACGTACGCGCACGCGGGGGTACCCGCGTCCAATCGGGTTCGTCCTTGAGGACCGCCGCGAGCGTGTCGGACATCTCGTTGCCGCCACCGAACGGGCGCGTGCCGGTGATCATCTCGAAGAGCACGCATCCGAACGCCCAGATGTCCGCCCGCTTGTCTACGGTCTTGCCTCTGGCCTGCTCGGGCGCCATATAGGCAGCCGTGCCGAAGATCATCCCGACGCCGGTCATCATGGCCGGCGAGATGAGCGTCGGCGACTGCGATGCAGGGTAGGCCGGGTCCTGTTCTGCGGACCCGGCGGGTCCGGAAGACAGGACCCGCCCTACACTGTCCACGATCTTCGCCAATCCGAAGTCGAGCACCTTCACCGTGCCATCTGGTCTGATTTTGATGTTGGCGGGCTTCAGGTCGCGGTGGATGACACCCTGCTCGTGCGCGGCGTCGAGCGCGTCGGCAATCTGTCGCGCGATGGGAATCGCTTCGTCCAGGCCTAGCTTCCCACCCACCGCGATGCGATCGCCGAGGGTCGGACCGTCGACCAGCTCCATCACCAACGCATGGATGTAGTGTCCGGCTTTAGCCGGACTCTCTTCTTTCGCCAAACCTTCTTCGAAGCCGTGAACGATGGCGATGTTGGGATGGCTGAGGGACGCCAGTACCTGCGCTTCCCTGTGCAAACGCGCCAGTCGATCGATGTTATCGGCGAGTGCGTCGGGCAGAACCTTGAGGGCGACGTCGCGGTTCAGACGCGTGTCGCGGGCACGGTAGACCTCGCCCATGCCGCCGGCTCCAAGCGAGCCGAGAATCTCGTACACGCCGAGTCGGCTGCCCGACGCAAGTGACATGAAGGGCCGATTATAGGTCCTTCTTCACCACGTAACCGGCTTTCATCACGAACCGCACGCGCTGCATCTCGCTGATGTCGGCCAACGGGTTGCCGGAGACGGCGATGATGTCGGCGTATTTGCCTTTCTCGATACTTCCGATCTGATCGGCCCAGTTGTAGTTCAGCATCCGTGCGGTCGGCAGAAACGGCATCTTCAGCGCATCCACGCGCTCCATGCCCCACTTGATGAACCAGGCAAACTGGTCGGCCTGCTTGCCGTGCGGGACGTCGGCCGAAGTCGCACCGCTGCCAAAAACGAACGGCACGCCGGCAGCGTAGGCTTTCTTGAACGCCTGCTCCGCCATCTTCAGCCGGCTGTTGCGTCCGCCAGTCTTCTTCAGATCCGCGGGCTCGAGCGCAACGAGGTCGTCCACGGTCAACTCGAATGGCAGCTTCTTGTCGAGCAGCAGCTTCAACGAGGCATCGTCCAGATCGGTGAGATGGTTCGGCGCATCGACGCCGGCCTTGAGACAACTGAGCTGCCCCTCGCCGCCGTAGGTGTGACAGGCGACCTTCAGTCCGAGACGATGGGCTTCGTCGGTGATCGCCATTACTTCTTCTTCGGTGAGCGACGGACTGTTGACGAGCGTGCCATCCGGCTTGAACACGCTGTACTCGTCGCCAACGAAGTCCTGCGTCGTGTAGATCTTCACCCAATCGACGCCGTGCAGCTTCGCCTCACGCACCGCGGCGCGCGCCAGCCACGGCGAGTTGGGGTTCTTGCTCTCGGTGAAGCGATCCTGGAAGCGCTCGAAGAATGCCGGGTACGCGGTGCTCGCGCGCTGATTCAGCGACTGCCCGACCACCTGCATGCGTGGTCCGAGCAGGACGCCGCGATTGATCGCGTTGCGAAGATCGACGGTCCCGTATCCACCGCGCGAATCCATATCAAGAACCGTGGTGAAGCCAGCATCGAGATCGGCTTGCGCGTTGGCGACGGCGACGATGGTCCGCGTGGACTGGGAGAGGTCGTCCGCCGGATACACGTGGACATGCGCGTCGATCATGCCCGGCATCACGGTTGCCGAACTCAGATCGATCACCCGTGCGTCAGCCGGAATCGCCACCGACGGACCGACATCAGCGACGCGGTCGCCGCGAATCAGCACGATCTGGTTGTTGACGATCGTCCCGGTGCGGCTGTCGAACAGACGCCCGGCGCGAATCGCGACGACCTGCGCTGGCGCGACCAGGAACTTCGCAGGCGCGCTGGCGATGCCACCCTGGCCATGCAGGGCCGCGACGAGACTGAGTGCCAGCAGAAGTGCGGTCAACGGTCGTCGCATCATGCAGCTCCTTGGTCCGGCTAAGCCGGACACTACGTCGGTCCGGCTAAGCCGGACACCACGAATACAGATGTAGTGTCCGCCTTCAGGCGGACCCTACGGCATTGGTTTCGACGGATCGCGCCCGCTTGCCGACAGCCAGTGATAGCGCGACGTATCGAGACCCGCGTAATCCGGATCGAGATAGATGAAGCAGCGCTGAATCAGGAAATCGCGCACTTCGAATACGTCACACCAGCGGCCGGCATGCGATACGCCCGCGCGCCACGCCCCGTCCTTGTATTCGCCGGCGCTGGTGCCCTCCACGGCGAAGACATCAGTGCCGGTCATGATCCAGTTGAAGGTGGCGTAGTCGTGCAGAATCCATGTGATCCCACCGCCAAAATCTGTGAAAAGCTGACCGATCTGCTCTTTGCCGTTCGCCAGTCCCCACTTCGGGAAGAACACCTGTGCATCGTCAGCAAAGAGGTCGAGAATGCTGCCGCCATTCGACGTCACGCCCTTGTTGTCGAAGGCCTTGAGGTATTCGAGCGCCACCGACTTGCGTTGCTCGTCGGTCATCGTGTGTCGCGTGATCGCCATGTGCCCTCTGCGAAAGGCGCACAGGATACAGCGGTAGAATGCGGCTGTCGATGGACGTGCACGACACCGCCGGCGCTCCGCACCAGGTCAATGCGACCGTCGAACTCAAACAGGCCGAGCCTGAGAAGGGCATCGACTGGCCGGCCTGGATTGGGGCGATCTCGCCGATCCTGCTCGCCATCGTCGGTCTGTATTTCACCGACACGGTGCGTGTGGGATTCGAGCGACAGCAGTTGCAGCTCGCCAACGCGTCGGGCATGCAGGCACTGCTGGTTCAGTTGCTCGGCGACAAGGTGTCGCAGACAGAAGCCCGCGCCGCGGCCTCGACGCTGGCGGCCTTCGGCCCGCCTGCGGTCGCACCGCTCGTTACTGCGCTCGCCGACGCCGATGATGTGCGGACGCCGGCGATCGAAGGGGCGTTGCGGGCTATCGGGTTGAACGAGCCCACTGCCGTCTGCGGTCCACTGCTGAGTATCCTCGAGCACCAGACAGGCCGATACTCGTGGCTGATGCACCGGTCGGCCATCCGCGTGATTGCAGATGTTCGATGCCCACAGGCGCGAGCGTTGTTACAGACGTACAAGCAAGCGTTGGCGGCCAGCACGCTGAAAGCGTTCGATCCCGCGACAGAGGAATGGAAGCCGCTGCCGCCGGAAATCGTCGATCTGCTCAAGGCCGACGTCGATCGCGCGTTGCTTGAACCCAAGTAAGGAGGGCACCCTATGCGCACCGCTGTCGTACTGCTGGCTGTCATCGTCGGGACGGCGGCGCCGGCATTCGCGCAGATCACGCCGTGCAGTGCCGTCAACGATCCCAGCTCACGCAGCAAAATCCTCCTCGACGACATCGTCAGTGACGCGAGTCTTCAGAACCTGCTGCAGTCGCTGACCAGCCGGCTCGAAGCCAACCTCGAACAGGTCCGCACCGAGCTGGGTGTGCAGCTGAAGGTGCTTCCCTGCGCCAATCGTCGTCCGACGGGGCCGTCAGACTTCAACCGCACGACGGTGAGCGAGCTGAACGTGCGGGGCGTGCTGATGGAGATCTGGGGCGCGACGACGGCCGTGAAGGATCAGCAGGGACGCCCGTTGAATGAAGCGTCGATTGGCTACGTGATCGTTCCGGTGCGTCTCGACGAGCTGCAGCAGCAACCCGCGCCCGGGGCATTCGTGATTCCGCACCGCGCACAGCCCTCGACGGTGGTGGACGATCTGATCAAGCTGGTCGATCAGGCGGGCCGCCTGGGTGCCTATGCGTCACTCGCGGTGGGCTCGAAGTCGCTGCGCTCGTCGCAATGGGACGAGGCGCGGAAACAGCTGTGCGCGGCGGAAGCACAATTCACGAAGCTCAAAGTGCCGACCGATGCCGATGCGGCGCTGATCAAGTACGCGAAAAAGCTGGCCGGCGATGCGGTGACGCGCGCCCGCGCCGACGCGCAGTACTCGGGATTCCTGAAGCAGGAAGGAGTGGCGCTGTCATGTTCGTGACGCAGCTCACGCGGCCGCCTTCGCGCCTTGCGCTATGGCCCCCAGGCAGGTTGGCACTTTACGCACTCACGCTCCTACTAGTTCCCGCTCACTCATGGGCGATTGAGATCGCGGTCCCATGCGCGCGGCCGTCCGTCTTCTCTGCTGCGGCCGTTAACGTCGTGGTGATGCCCTACAGCGTGCCGCCCGCGCTCCGGACGTCCAGCGCGGTGGGTGCGCAGCTCGCAGGGTTGGTGCAACTCGAGACCGTACTGTCGATCGCCAAATACGGCAGCATCGGTGTCACGCAACTCGTCGGCGACGCAGGGGACGAGTGCACACCGGAGATCGTCCTCGACAAGCTGCTCGGCAAGCAGGGCGGCGCCCGCGAGACGATGCGACCCGGTAATGGGCTGATCTTGATCTGGGGCCGCATCTTCGAATCCGGGGCCGACCTCTATCTTCAGAGCTTTGTGCAGTTCCTGCGGCCGGGGACGACGGAGACCGTGGACGTTTCGGTGCGCGATCGGACACTCAAGGGCACACTGTCAACACAGGCGTTCGCCTGTGCGCCGCGAAAGATCGCGATCAAGGACCTCGAGGACATTCAACGGCAGTTCCGTTCGGCGCGGCTGCTCTACGCGCAGCCGAACAGCAGCTCGCGATCGGTGCAGATCCCCGATCGGGGCGAATCGCTGGCGTTCTGGGTGACCGATCTTCGCGGCGATTGGGTTCAGCTCGAGCCGATGGACCGTGGTACGAATCGCAAGTTCGAGCGGGGCTGGTTGCAGGTACGGCCGACGGATGCGCAGTGGTCGCTGCGCGCGAAGATGCCCGAGCTCTACTTCGTCGAAGGTGTCGCCGGGTATCTCATGGCTCGTGTCCGTTCCGATTCGCAAACGATTGTCGGTGCCGCGCTGCAGGGAGCCGAGTCGGCGATCACGCGCTACATCGAGTCGTGGGGCGCGAATGCGGTCCTTGGGAATGATGCGACCACCAACGGCACACCACTCGCCGTGGCTGTCCCGCGTCAGCTGCGCGGTTTCGTCGCGCTGCTGCGCGGCCGCGGCACCGATGGGGGCATGGCCGAAGCGCGCACGCATTTCGAGCGCGCCGCGGCGCTCGCCTCGCACAGCAGCGACGCGCGCAACCTCGTCACCATCACGCAAGTCGCACAGACATTCCGTCAACCCGTGGACGCACCACCACCGCGTCGTTTCGTTGACGAGGTACGCGCGCTACTCGGATCGGATCCGACCAACGCAACAGTCCTCGCGAACCTCCGCATCATCTACGATCTGGTGTTGACGTCAGTGCCTGACGCCCCGGCGTCGTGGACGCTGTCTGCAGCGGAACGGGATCAACTGTCGAGACAACGAGAGAGCCTCAAACGGTTGAAGAGCTCGTAGGGCATCGCCTGCCCGGCTGGGTGATCCGATGTCGGCGCATATAATCCGTCCTCCATGCCTCTCCCCGCCGACGCACGTCTCGGCCCGTACCAAGTGCTCAGTCGGATCGGCGTTGGCGGCATGGGCGAGGTCTATCGTGCGAAAGACACCCGCCTAGGACGATTCGTCGCGCTCAAACTCCTCAGCGAGGGCGTCCTCGGCGATGCCACCGCCCGCGATCGATTCTTCCGTGAGGCACAGACGGCCTCTGCACTGAACCATCCCAACATCGTCACCATTTACGACATCGGCGAGGCCGAGAACGGCTATTTCATCGCCATGGAGCTGGTCGAGGGCGACACCGTCCGCATCCTGCTCCGCGGTACGCCGACGATCGATCAGCTCATGGCGATCGGAGCGCAGGTCGCGAAGGCGCTTGGCGCGGCCCACGCGAGCGGGATCGTACATCGCGACGTCAAGCCGGAGAACATCATGATCCGGCCCGACGGATACGTGAAAGTGCTCGACTTCGGTCTCGCGCGTTCGATCGCGACTGACGGCAACATGAGCGTCGCTCTGACCGCCGGCACGGTCACGCAAACCGGGTTCGTCCTCGGGACGGTACCGTATATGTCGCCCGAGCAGGTGCGAGGAGATCCGCTGACGCCTACCAGCGACATCTTTTCGCTGGGCATCGTGCTCTACGAGCTGGCGACGCGCACGCACCCGTTCGCGTCGGTGTCACAGCTGAGCGTCGCTGCGTCGATCCTGTCGCACGCGCCGATCCCGCCGACACGTCTCAACCCGGAGCT
>DAINQP010000107.1:0-19575 GCA_036742665.1 Vicinamibacterales bacterium
CTCTGTCGCGCATGCGCGGTGCGCGTCATTTCTCGGAGCTGACAGTGTGGCAGCTGGCCGACGAACTACGCGTGAAACGCTGAAGTTGACCAGCAGGCCCGCATTCGCGCGCAATTTGAAGGCGCAGACGCAGGCCGAAGATGCCGTCAACTCGATCTGTCGAAACATCGCTGAAGGATTCGGCTGCGAGACTCACGGCCAATTTGCATGGTTCCTGCGGATCTCCCGCCGCTCGTTGAACGAACTTCAGGACGCGTTTCCCGGCGCCGAACAGAAAGGGTATGTGACGAGTCACGACCGGGCCCCGGTACGAGCGTTGACGCGTCGTCTGTATCCTGCGCTGAACCGATTCATCGCCTACCTCGATAGCACTCCAGACTATCGGCCGAATCGTGGAAGCACCAGGCCCACGGCTTCGCAACACCCCTCGAAATCCGCTCGCACCCGCCCGCGTCAGTCCCCTCGCACCGACACGCGAAAGCCCCTCGCACCGAACATCGTCAGTTCCGTTGCACCGACAAACGTCAGTGGGATTGCACCGACTTCGAAGAACTTTCGCACCGACTGCGACGCGTAGATCGTTATCTAGCGTCCAAACGCACAGGCAGGAAGTAGAACCCCAACACGAGGATGATGTAGACGGCGAGCAGTTGTACCCCCTCCATCCAGTGCGTCTCGCCGTCATGGGAGATGAGTGTCATGGTGAGCACGGCGATCCCGACCGCGACCAGTTCGAAGACCGTGAACAACAGATCCATCGGCGCCGGTGCGATGAGGTAGCTGAGAAAGACCAGCGTCGGCGCGACGAACAGGGCGATCTGTGTCGAGGACCCGACGGCGATGCTGATGGCCACATCCATCTGGTTGCGTGCGGCCATCACGACTGCGGAATAGTGCTCCGCCGCGTTGCCGACAATGGCGACGATGACGACGCCGATGAAGAGTTCGGACATGCCCAGGGCACGCGCGGTTTCACTCACCGAGCCGACGAGCAGTTCGCTCATCCATGTCACACCGGCCGTGGCGCCGAACAGCATGACGACCGCAGGCCAAATGGTGCCCGTCGCGTGGTCGCTTCTGTCTCCTGTGTAGAGGTTCCGATGCGTCTTCAGCGTGAACACCAGGCTGGCTGCATAGGTCACGATGAGCACCACGGCGATCTCGGTATCGAGCGTCAAGTCCACGGTGCTGCCGCTGGTCCTGGCGAGGAAGTGGAACACCGCGGGTACGGTCAACCCGATCGCGCTGAGCAGCAGCATGGTCGAGCCGAGGCCGGCGGCAGTACGGTTGAAACGTTGGACAGGATGATGTTTGATGCCGCCGACGAGCGCACACAGGCCAAAGACGAGCAGCACGTTGCCGATAATCGAACCGGTCAGTGACGCCTTGACGAGGTCGGTGAGACCGCGCCGAAGTGCCAGTGCCCCGATGATCAACTCGGCGGCATTGCCGAATGTGGCGTTGAGCAGTCCGCCAAGTCCTCCGCCGAGGCGGCCGGCAAGTATTTCCGTCGCTCGTCCGATGTAGCCGGCCAACGGAAGGATCGCTATCGCTGAAGCGGCAAAGACCGCCGTGTGATGCTCGGGCGCCAGGTATTTCAGCGCTGCCGCGGCGGGCACGGCACACAAGAGGATGAGTAACGATCGCAGCGAGCCGTTGTTCGTGCCGTCTGCGGTGCATGTTCTACGCCACGGTCAGCATCATCCTTGCAGGTTATCGTTGTAGGAGGGCGCCCATGAATACACCTCACCAACGGACCTCCGAGACACAGAACGGACCATGGGCGTTGCCTACAGCGTGATCGGAGCGGTCATGCTGGGCGCGGCGGGATATGCGCTCGACAGATGGCTCGACACCGGTCCCTGGCTGGCGATTATCGGTCTCGTCATCGGCGCGGTGATCGCGTTGACCGGCTTGCGTACTTTGATCCGAGATCGCGCCGGCTCTTGAGACGTGTTCGTCTGCGCGCGCCATCCGCTCATGTGCTGTATGCACGAAATTGCACGGAGTAATCTCTCGCTTCGCCCGCCATTCCCTCCGGAGACTCGTAGTAGACTGACCGTTCGTCTTTACGCGAGTCAACGCCTGGTTGAGCTTAGTGATCGATGCGTCCCGCGGCGTTCCCGCGCTCGTTCCCGAGAGCGCACCCGTTAGGTCTGATGGACACCATCCTCGTTGTTGACGATTCTCCGACGATTCGCCGAATGGTTCGTGCCGCGCTCGGTTCGCTCGGCGGCGCGACGTTTGTCGAGGCCGGCTCCGGACTGCGCGCCATTGAAGTGCTCGGGATGGAACCGGTGCACATGGTGATCCTCGACCTGAACATGCCCGACATGCATGGCCTCGACGTCATTCGCTTTCTCAGATCGCACGACCGCTACCGCGATCTGCCGGTGGTCGTGCTCACGACGCGAGGCGACGACAGCAGCCGGCAGGCCGCGATCGAAGCCGGGGCGTCACAGTACTTGACCAAGCCCTTCGCCCCGAGCGTGCTCCTGTCGTCAGTACGCGAGCTGCTCGACGCGCGCGTCTCGCGGAGGCGGTAAGCCGGCGCATGTCCACTTCCGGCCAGGACCGACCGTTCGCCGACGGCTTCATGGACGATTACTTCGCCGAAGCCGATGAGCACATGGTAGCGGTGCGGCGAAGCCTGCTGGCACTCGAGGGCGCGCTCGGTTCGACACTGCCGTCGTCGGCGCTCGAAGATTTGTTTCGCAGCTTCCATTCGCTGAAAGGGATTTCGGCGATGGTGGAGCTGCACGAAGCCGAGCGGCTCGCGCATCACATGGAAAGCTGTTTGCGCGCGGTGCGGCAAGGCAGACTCACTCTTACCAGCGCCAGCTTCGAAGTGCTTGTCGACGCCGTGCGACTGCTCGAGCACGTCATCGCCACGCGCCGTGCCTCCATCCCGCCGCCATCAATCGACGCGATGGTCGAGCAACTCGAGACGCTTGGACGGAGCGGAGACGAGCAATCTCACGCCGCCGTGGCCTCCCAGGTGCAGACTGCCACACCGCCGGCTCCCACCGCTCACAGGCGTCGATGGCGAGTGACGTTCGTGCCGTCGCCCTATCTGGTTGAACGTGGGATCAAGATCGACAGCGTCCGCGCGCGGTTGATGCAGATCGGCAACGTGCAGAGCGTGATCCCCAAGGTCCTGCCCGGCGGCGGCATCTCGTTCGAATTCGATCTACAGACGAACGATGAAGCCCAGCTCGCCCGATGGCACGACGACGGTCTGACATATGAACCACTGGAGGGGCTGGGACCGGCTTCCGCCGCCGTCGATGAGGCCGACACTGCCGCAATCCAGGAACGGCCGCTCACCGATCTCACACTGGCAGGAGCATCCAACGTCGTCCGTGTGGATCTGGCCAGGCTCGACGACCTGATGCGGCTGGTCGGCGACATGGTCGTCACTCGATCGCGGCTCGAAGACACCTTGCGGCGCGTCGAGGCCCACGTGCCGTTCCAGGATTGGCGCTCGCTTCAGGACCACAACGCACGGCTCGAACGGAACCTTCGCGATCTGCGCGAAGCGGTCATGCGTGTGCGCCTCGTCCCGGTCGGCGAGATCTTCCGCCGCATGCCCTTCGTCGTCCGCGATCTCGCGCGCGACAACGGCAAGCGCGTCCGCCTCGAGCTCACCGGACAGAGCACCGAGATCGACAAGTTCCTGGTCGAGCGCATGATGGATCCGG
Organism: Vicinamibacterales bacterium; assembly: GCA_036742665.1. Taxonomy (GTDB): domain Bacteria; phylum Acidobacteriota; class Vicinamibacteria; order Vicinamibacterales; family UBA2999; genus Gp6-AA40. The sequence goes on from DAINQP010000107.1 coordinate 3,702, forward strand.
TGCTGCACCTGGTGCGGAATGCGATCAGCCACGGCATCGAGGCGCCAGAGGCTCGCATCGCGGCTGGCAAGCCGGCCGAGGGGACGATTCGTCTCAGTGCGACGACGGCAGGCGAAACGGTGATTCTCGAGCTTGGTGACGATGGCAGCGGCATCGACGTCGCGTCGGTGATGCAGCGCGCCAAATCGCTGGGACTCGTCACGCCCGAGGAGGGCATTGATTCGCGCGTCCTGCTCGACATCATCTGCGCGTCCGGATTCTCGACCCGCGACGAAGCCGATCGCGCAAGCGGACGCGGCGTCGGCATGGCCGTGGTCCGCGATACGGTCGAGGGTCTCGGCGGCATCCTGACGGTCGAGTCGCGGCCGGGGCACGGCACCACGTTCCGGATGACATTGCCGCTGACGCTGGCCATTACCGACGCCATCATCGCCCACATCGGCGACCAGATCTTTGCCGTCCCGCAGAGTGCGGTGCGCGAGGTGGTCGAAGTGGACGCGAGCCTGCTCCACGCCTTCGAGAACAACGAGCTGATGCCGTACCGCGGCGGGACGCTGCCGATGGTCCGGCTGTCGGACATGTTTTCGATGCCGTCGGCGGCGCGCGCTCGCCATCACGCCATTGTCGTCGGCACCGGTCCGGCAGCGCTCGGTCTCATCGTCGATCGGATCGCCGGGCAGCGTGAAGTGGTGGTCAAGACGATCACCGATCCCTTGATTCGCGTCGATGGCGTATCCGGCGCGACCGAGTTGGGTGATGGCCGCGTCGTGCTGATTCTCGACATCGGTGCGTTGAGCCGCACGCGGCGCCAGCACGCGCGTGTGATCGCAGGAGTATCGGCATGAGCGAGACGAGCGTTGCAGTCCCTGAGTCGACACCGACCGCGACGCAGACCTACATCCTGTTCGGCGTCGCCGGGACGACGTATGCCATCAAGAGCCAGCAGGTCCTGCATATCGAGATGATCGAGCACGTGACGCCTGTCCCGAATGCGCCAGCCTTCGTCGAAGGTGTGGTGTTCTCACGGGGACAGGTCGTGCCAGTGATCAACCTGCGCGCCCGGTTCGGCTTCGAACGCGGCGCGATCACCTTGCGCAGCCGGTTACTGGTCGTGCAGCACGAGACCCGCCGCGTCGGTCTGCTGGCCGACGAGTCGCGCGAGTTCATCCGGATCAGCGACACGGCGATCCGGCCACCGCAGGAGGCGATCGGCGGGTTGAGTGGCAACTATCTCGAAGGTGTGGCGAGTCTGGGCGCACGGATCGTGCTGGTGCTGAACGTGCGGGAGCTCGTCGAGACAGTGCCCACCGCGTTGTCGTGAATGTGTAGTGTCCGGTGTAGCGAAGTCTAAGGAGAACGGCGATGGCAGTCACCAACGGCAACGGTCACGGCGCCGGCATCTCGCACGAGGTGTTGCGAGACGAGGCAAGCCAGATCAACCATGCAGTATCGCGCATCGTCGAGATGACCGATCAGGTCTCACAGGGCGCCGACGTCCAGATGCGCTCGCTGGACAGCGCGTTGAGCGGCTTGAACCAGATGACCGTGTCGCTCAAGGACACGGCGGCACAAGCGGGTTCGGTCTCCACGTCGACGGAGAATCTTGTCTCGTCCATCAACGAAATCGCCGCCTCGATCGAGCAGGTGACGCGGAGCTCGGAGACTCTGACCGGTTTCGTCAAACAGACCGCGACAGCCATTCGCGAAAACAATGAGTCGATACAGCGAACGACCGCGACGGCTCAAGGCATGGCGACCGCGGCGCAGCAGGTCACCACGTCGATCGCGCAGATCTCGGCATCGGGGAAGTCCACGGCTGCCGACACGCAGTCGCTGACCTCGTCGGTCAACGAGACCGCGGCGGCGATCGAAGAGATGACGCGATCGGTGCAGGGCGTCGCCATCAATGCCGACGAACTCGCGGCATCGTCGGAAGAGACCTCGTCGGCGATCAATGAAGCCGCCGCATCCATTGAGGAAGTCACCGCGATGGTCGAGAGCCTGTCGGCGATCGTCGAGCAGAACGGCGCCTCGACCGAGCAGCTCGCGAAGTCCGTGCAGAGCGTGGCCAAGAGCGGTCAACGCATCAGCGATGCGGCCAGCGGTGCGGCGACCAGCGCCACGGAACTCGATCGGGCCAGTCAGTCGGTCGCCGCGCTCGCCAAGGATGCCGACGAGATCACCAAGCGGGCCAGTCAGGAAGCCAAAGAGGGCGGGGCCAGCATTCAACGCTCCGTCCAGGGCTTCTCGAGGGTCAAGGAGTCGATGTCGCAGTCCTCGACCGTCATCCGCGAAATGGGGAAGCGGGCGAGTGAGATCAGCAGCATCGTGGACACGATCGATCTGATCGCCGAGCGTACGAATCTGCTGTCGTTGAATGCGTCGATCGAGGCGGCCAGGGCCGGCGATGCCGGCCGCGGGTTTGCGGTCGTTGCCGAGGAGATTCGCAATCTCGCCGACCGCTCGGCTAAGGCGACGTCCGACATCGCGGGCATCATCAAGGCGCTGCAGGAAGTGGCGCGCGAGGCCGTCGATGCCTCCAATGAAGGATTGCGCGTCGTCGATCAGAGCAACGCGCAAGCCGAAGAGGGCGCGCGCGGGCTCGGCAAAATCCTCGACGGCGTGACCGAGGCGAGCCGCGTGGTGAGCCAGATCGCCAGGGCGAGCGACGAACAGCGCGAGGCGGCGAGGAACGTCATCGGGGCGATCACGTCCACCGCGGAGCAGGCGCGCCAGATTGCGGCGGCCACCGAGGAGCAGGCCAAATCGGTGACCATGCTCGTGCAGAGCAATGCCCACGTTCGGAAGACCTCGCAGGAGGTGAACAAGGCGATGGCGGAGCAGTCGCGCGCCGCCCGTGACATTCTCAAGGCCGCGCAGGCCACCAAAGAGCAGGCGTCGCAGGTTCGGAAAGCGACGCAGCAGCAGGCGAAAACTGCCAGCGAGATTGCCCGGGCTGCCGAATCGATGCGCCGCGGCGCGGCCAACACCACGCGGGCGCTGGCGGAGCAGGCTCAAGCCAGCGAGGAGATCTCGAAGGCGGCCGCTGATTTGCATCGTTCGATCGCCACAACGGCCAAGGCACTCACCAACCAGGCTGCCAGCATCGGACAAATGAGTTCGGCGGCGGACGGGATGAGTGCGCAGGCCGAGCAGGTGCTGCGCGGCGCCGCCGATCAGGCGCGAGCGATGCGGGCGATGACGAGCGATGCGCAGAATACGGTGAAGCAGATCAAGTTGATTAGCAAGGCCAATAACGAGCATTCGTCGTCGGCGGCGGCGCTGCTCGCCTCCATCTCGGAGATCCGTCAGATTACCGACCGCAACTCCGCCGGCGTGAAACAGACACGCGGTGGTACCGACGATTTGCGCCGGCGTGCCCAGGCGCTGGCCGCCCTGGTCGAACAACCAGCGGCACCCACGCGGAAGACGAACGGGCGGGCTCGCACCGGCAGGTAGGTTCCCAGGTACGGCGACCAACCGGGCATGTCCACTCAACGGCTCCCACTTGGCGTGTTCACGACCGACGACCGTCTGGTCGTGCGCACCTGGGATGGCTGGATTGCTGCGGCGACGGGCATCCAGCCCAGTCACGCGCTGAATCGGCGAGTGACCGAGGTCCTTCCCGACATCAGTACCACCGGGCTGACCATCATCGAAGACGTGCTGTCGCGTGGGACAGTCGAGGTGATGGCGACCGCGCTGCATCACTATCTGTTTCCGTGTAAGCCCCTCGATCCGGCCTCATCCCTCGAGCGGATGCAGCAGCACGTCACGATCGGACCGCTGCGCCATGAGACAGGCATCGTCGGCGTTGTCGTGACGATCGAGGATGTCACCGCGCGTGTCGAGGAGGAGCGTCGCATCGCTGAGGGTCTGAGCCGGCACGTCGAGTCGGTCAGCGGCCTGATGGGTGATGCGGATGCGCGAATCAGGCAGATGGCCGTATCGACGCTTGCGTACCACGGGTCGGCCGTCGTCGAGACGCTGGTGCACACGCTGCGTGAGCAGCATCGCGATCTGTCGGTCCTGAGCAGCGCGCTCGATCTCCTGTCGGTCAGTGACATCGACATCGTCGAGCCGGTGATTCGCTTCCTCGAAGACGAGGACACGAACCTGCGGATCCAGGCCGCGTTGATCCTCGGCCAACGACGCGATCGCCGCGCGACACCTGCACTGATCGCGCATCTCCGCGATGAGGACGCCAACGTACGGTTCCATGTGATCGAGTCGCTGGGCCGTCTGCACGCGGCGGAGGCCAGTGAGGCATTGACAGAGATCGCGCTGGAGCGCGACTTCTTCCTCGCGTTCCCGGCGATTCAGGCGTTGACCGAAATCGGGAATACGCTCGCGGCGCCGCGTCTGGTGCCGCTGCTCGCCGACGAGATGCTTCGCGCGCCGGTGATCGAGGCCCTGGGCAAGCTCGGCGACGAGGATGTCACGGTGCCGCTCGTGCAGTGGCTCAACACCTCGGATGCACCCACGGAAGTGATCACCGATGCATTGTCGGGATTGTTCAGTCGATACGAGAGCCGCTACGGCGCCGGCGATCACATCGCCGATCTGGTGCGCCGCCATATCACGGCTATCGGTAGGCAGAACGTTCTTGACGCAGTCCAGCGTGTCAGCGCCGATCGTTTGCCGGGGATGGCCCGCGTGCTTGGATGGTTCGAGGGCGAGGCGGTTCAACGCGCGTTGACGCGGCTGCTCGGTCAGGACACCGTCCGCTCGCACGTCGTCGAGGCGCTGGTTCGGAATGGCGCCGTCGTCGTCGTTCCGCTGATCGAGCAACTGCATGCTGAGGATCTCGACACGCGGCAGGCCGCCGCTGTTGCGCTTGGCCGCATCGGGGATCGTCGCGCTACCCAGCCGCTCATCGCGGCGCTCGACGAGCCCGAGCTGACACTCGCCGCTGCGGGCGCGCTCGCGCGCATCGGCGACGGTGCAGCCTTCGAGGCGTTGGTCACACGGCTTGGGGATCCTGATGCGGCGGTGCGACAGGCGGTGATCGCCGCGCTCAACTCGATCGGCCACGAGGACATGCCGCGGCGGGTCGTCACGCTGCTGGCCGATGCCGATCCCATCGTTCGTGAAGCGGCATTGAAGATTGCCGGCTACTTCGGCTATCCCGATTGTCTGGACCGCGTGCTGACGTGTTGCCGGGATCAGAACGAGACCGTGCGCCGCACGGCGGTCGAGCAGTTGCCGTTCTTCGAGGGCGACGTCTTTGCTGCGCTCGTGTCGGCGCTCGAAGATGATGCGGCCTCGGTGCGGGCCGCAGCGGCAGCAGCGCTGGCGCGCGTCGAGCATCCGTCGAGAACAGCGGCATTGCTGCGCGCGCTCAACGACCGCGATCCATGGGTGCGGTTCGTCACGCTGCGCGCGCTTGGTGCGATTGGCGCCATTGAAGCCGTGCCGCCGGTGTTGGCGACAGTCGAGAGGGATCCTGCGCCGCACGTGCGTCTGGCGGCGATCGAGGTGCTCGGACGAATCAGTCCGTCCGAGGCGCTCGAGGTGCTCGAGCCGCTCACGGCGTCACCGAATCCCGACATCGCGCGGACTGCCGTGGCCGCGCTGGGGAACGTCGATCGCGACGAGGCTCTGACCATTCTCGAGCAGCACTCGCGAGCGCCCGAGGTTTCGACTCGTCTCGCGACGGTGGACGCGTTGGCGCGACGGCGTGAGGTACGCGTGCCAGAGATCCTGCAGTGGATGGCCGCGGTGGACAGGGCACCCGACGTCGTGTCCGCTGCGCTCGACGCGCTCGCGCGGGTAGGCACACGTGACGACGAGCAGGGCAGTGCGGCGGCGCGAGCGCTGATCGCGTTGACCGCTGAACCCTCACGGCGCGAAGCCGCGATCAGCGTGCTGAGCGGTCTGCCGCCCCCGCGCGTCGCCGATATCGCCGCAGGCTTGCGACATGCCTCCACCGACGTCAGATGCGCGAGCGTGGAAGCGCTCGGCCGCATGAAGCGACCGGACGCCTCGCGCGCGCTGGAATCCGCCCTCGACGATTCCGCCAGCCTCGTTCGGTTGACGGCGGTGGCAGAACTCAAACACCTGGGGACGCAGACGTCACAGCGCAAGCTGATGGCGCTGGCCCGCACCGATCCGGACGGCGAGGTCCGCCACGCGGCGATGCGTGCGGTCGCGCATGCGGACGGGCCGGACGTGCACTCCATGGGGCCGCAGTAAACCGTCATGCAATACCGCACGGAATCACTCGGCCTGGTCGGCCACGTGACGTCGCTGCTCATCGACTTGATTCATGAGCAGCTCGGGCTGCATTACAAGTCCTCGGATGCGGATCAAATCGCCGATCGTCTGGCTCCGCTCGTCGTCGGCCGCGGGCTCGCGTCGTTCATGGACTACTACTACGTGCTGAAGTATTCGCCCGAGCCCGACGACTGGTCGAAGGTGATGGACGCGCTCGCTGTGCAGGAGACCTATTTGTGGCGTGAGATCGATCAACTGCGTGCGGTTGTGGACCGTCTCGTGCCGGCGCTGGTCCAGTCATCCCGCGGGCGGACAGTGCGAATCTGGAGCAGCGCCTGCGCCTCGGGTGAAGAGCCGCTGACGATGGCGATGCTGCTCGAAGAGGCCGGCTGGTTCGAGCGCGCGCCGATCGAGGTGATTGCCAGCGACGCCAGCCCGGCGGCAATCGCCCGCGCCCGCAAAGGCGAATATACGCAGCGATCGTTCCGCAACCTGCCATTGCACCTGCGGGACAAGTACTTCGTCGCCCACGACAACCATTGGACGGTTGTCCCCGAGTTGCATCGACGAGTGTCGTACGATGTGGTGAACCTCGTCGCCGAGGAACAGGTGTCGCGGTATGCGTCGGCGCCGATCATTCTCTGCCGTAACGTGTTCATCTACTTCTCCGATCGCAGCATTTCGCGGACGGTGGCCATGTTCGATCAATCGATGCCATCACCCGCGTACTTGTGCGTCGGCGTCTCTGAATCGCTGCTGCGGAGGACCTCGGCGTTCGATCTGCAGGAGATCGGTGGTGCGTTCGTCTACGTGAAGGGCTCGACGAATGCTTCGAGCGCGCCCGTGCAGTCCGGCTGGGAGGCCGCATCATGACAGCGACAACGACGCCTGTGCGCGTGCTGGTCGTGGACGATTCGGCGTACATCCGGAAGGTCGTGAAGGAAATGCTCTCGCGCAGCCCGTCGCTGGAAGTCGTCGGCACGGCACGGGACAGCGAAGAGGCGCTCGAACTGGTCGAACGGCTCAAGCCCGATGTCGTAACCTGCGATCTGATCATGCCGGGGACCGATGGCGTGGGTTTTATCCAGCGTCAAATGTCGCGACGCCGTCTCCCAATCGTGATCGTGAGCATGGCGGGCGAGTCGAGCGAGCAAGTACTCAGCGGTCTCGATGCCGGCGCCATCGACTTCGTGCAGAAGCCGACGGCCCTCGCCACCGAGAAGGTCTTCGATGTCGCCGACGAATTGATCGCGAAAGTGACCGCAGCAGCTGGCGCCTCGATGCGCGAGCGTCCGCAAACACAGCCGAAGCGCGAGGCGGTCGCCACCTCGACATTTCAGAACAGGTATAGTGTTCTCGTCGTTGGCGTGTCCACCGGTGGACCTCAAGGTCTGAAGTCCGTGATTGCCCGATTGCCTGCGGACTTTCCCATACCCGTTGCGGTGGTTCTCCACATGCCAATTGGCTATACGGAGGCTTACGCCAAGCGTCTCGACGAGTTGTCGGAGCTGACGGTATACGAGGCACGTGACGGTGAAGAATTTCGTCCCGGAGTGGTGCTCCTCGCCGCCGCGGGTCGCCACCTGAAGTTCCATCGGGAAGCGGATGGACGCGTGGTCGCGCGGCTCGACGTCCGACCCCTCGATACGCCGCATCGTCCCTCGGTGGACGTCCTGTTCCAGTCGGCGGCCGACGTCTACGGCGACCGAGTGCTGGGCGTCGTGATGAGCGGCATGGGCGCGGATGGCCGCGATGGTGCGGCGTGGATCAAGGCCCGCGGCGGCGATGTGCTGACCGAGGCCGAGGAAACGTGCGTCGTGTACGGGATGCCGCGCGCGGTCGTCGAAGCGGGTCTGAGCGACGAGGAGGTTCCGCTGGATCGCCTGTCATCGGCCATCATCGAACGGGTATGAACGCCAAGGTCCTCATCGTGGACGATTCGGCGCTGACTCGGCGCAGCCTGCGGCAGATCCTCGAAACCGCCGGCTATGAAGTCCTCGAAGCCGAGAACGGGCTGCAGGCGCTGGAGCGCTACTTTCTCGACAAGCCCGATGTCGTCATGCTCGATCTCGTGATGCGCGGGATGTACGGGCTGGATGTGCTGCAGAAGATCCGCGAGCTCGATCCGCGAGCGCGCATCATCGTCGTCTCTGCGGATATTCAGACCTCATCGCAAGCCATGGCCGGGGAAGCGGGCGCCGCGGGCTTCATCAACAAGCCGTTCGACCGAACGGATATCCTCAGCGCTCTCGATACAGCGCTGGCCGGAGCGAGGTAATGGATCTTTCTGCGCTCCAGCAAGACGCGCTGATCGAACTGATCAACATCGGGTTCGGTCGGGCAGGGGCGGCGTTGTCCAAGCTCACCGGACATCGGGTTCAGCTCGAGGTCCCGGAGATCACGATGTGCCCGATCGACGAAATGGCCGATCGGCTGCGGCTCTTGCTCGACAACGAAGTGGCCACCGTCCATCAGATCTTTTCCGGACAGGTGGACGGGGACGCGCTGCTCGTGCTGGATCGCAACAGCGCGGCGATTCTGAAGGAACTGCTGACCAGCGAGCCGCCGCTGCCGCTCGAGATCGATCGATCGGCGCGCGAAGTGATCACCGAGATTGGCAACATCCTGCTCAATGCCTGTCTCGGCACGTTTGGCAACATCCTCAAGGTCAAGGTTTCGTTCTCGGTGCCGCACCTCACTCTGGACACGCTCGAGAGCGTGGTTGGATCGATCACGGTCGATCGCACCGGTCTACGCTACGCGCTGATCGTCCATTCGCATTTCCGCCTTCGCAACAGCAGTTTGACCGGCTATCTGGTGATCGTGCTTGGCGTCGGATCGATTGAGTTGCTGATCCGCGCGCTCGAAGGCTGGGAAGGCGAGGGACGCTAGGCGATGGCTCCGAACGTGTCCCTTGAATCGGGACGGCTGGAGACGGCCCTCGCGCACTGGCTCTCGCACGAGAGCCAGCGCGGGGTATTCGTCACCGATGCGCACTTCCGGCTGGTGGTGTGGAACCAGTGGATGGAGATCCACTCCGGACGACTGTCAAGCGATGTGATCGGATGCTCGCTCTTCGATCTCTACCCCGAAGCCGCGACGCGCGGTATCCGCGAGTACTACGAGGGCGCGGTCGAAGGGGCGGTGACCGTCCTCTCGCATGCGTTCCACCGCTTTCTGCTGGCGTTGCCGCCGACCAACCAAGAGCTCGGGTTTGCCGAGATGCCACAGAGTGCGCATATCGGTCCTTTGAGCCTCGACGGATCGGTCCTCGGCACGGTCACCATTATCGATGATGTCAGCGATCGACTGGCGACCGAGCACGCGCTGCGCAAGCAGATCGAGGCGCAGCGCCGGGCTCGCGCCACGGCCGAACAGGCGCTGCACGCGAAGGACGAGTTCCTCTCCACGCTGTCGCATGAAATGCGGACGCCGCTCAATGCGGTGCTCGGCTGGGCACGCATCCTGCTCGATCGCCAGACACTCGATCAGACGCTGGTGCAGCGGGCGCTGCAGGTCATCGAGCGGAATGCCACGGCGCAGGCCAAGATGATCGACGACATGCTCGACATGGCACGCATCGTCAGCGGGAAGCTGCGCCTCGAGATGAAGACCGTCGATTTCGTGAGCATCGTGCTGGCTGCGGTGGACGTGATCATGCCGTCGGCCGATGCGCGGAAGATCGGCGTCCGCACCTATCTGGACCCGAAGACGCCGCTGATCGTCGGCGATCCGGATCGACTGCAGCAGGTGATCGTCAATCTGCTGTCCAATGCGGTGAAGTTCACCGATGTCGGCGGGGTGATCGACGTCCGTCTCGAAATGTCCGAGTGCGAGGCGTGCCTCATCGTGAAAGACACCGGTCGCGGGATTGACTCGGTGTTCTTGCCGCACGTCTTCGAGCGGTTCCGCCAGGGCGACGCCTCGAGCACGCGCCGGCACGGCGGTCTGGGACTTGGTCTCGCGCTGGTGCGCGATCTCGTCGAGCTGCATGGCGGGTCGGTGTCGGCCGAGAGTGCGGGTGACGGAACGGGCGCGACGTTCACCGTGCGGCTGCCGACGATGGCCGTGACATCCGTCGGCACCGAGGGTGTACGTGCCGCCGGACCAAGCCCACGTGCGCTGGCGGGGATTCGCGTGCTGCTGATCGAAGACGAGACTGATTCACGCGATCTCGCCCGGACCGCGCTGACCCGCTTCGGAGCGCAGGTAGTCGCCGTGTCATCGAGCGCTGAAGCCGTCCATGTCGTGTTGACCGCATCAGCCGAGACGATGCCGCACGTCGTCGTTGCCGACATCGGGCTGCCGGCTGAAGACGGCTACGTCTTCATGCAGCAGCTGCGGGCGTTGTCACGGGAGCGCGGCGGCCGCATACCGGCAGTGACGGTAACTGGCTACAGCACGCAAAGCGACGTCGATCGCGCGCTCGCTGCGGGCTTTCAGTTACACCTCTCGAAGCCTGTCGATCCGTTAGCGCTGATTGACGCTGTCGCGAAGCTGTCGCGGGAAGCGGTCTAACCGCCGCTCTGCGGCGTGAGCGTGGCCCGCACGGTGGTGCGCTGATTGGCGATCACTCGCACGCTGGCCGACCAGGGCGAATAGCCGTCCCGGCGAACGACAATCGCGCGCGAGCCGACCGGCAAATCGTTGAGCACCACAGGCGTTTGGCCAACAACCTTTCCGTTCAGCACCACCTGCGCACCCGCTGGACTCGAGGTCAACGCCAGGCCGCCTCGATACCCGCTCGCCGCGGGCGAACGGCTTGCCGCTGGCCGTGACGCTCGTGAGGGTGTCGCGTTTGATGATGCCCGTGCTGGCTCGACCGTTTTTGGCGGAGCGGCTGGTGAGACTGGCGGAGCGACTGGTCCGACTGGGGAAGCGAGCGACGCGATGACCGGTCGCGGTGCCGCCGGTGTGGTTGCCGCTGTAGTCGAGGCTGCTGCAGGCCGAGTCACCGGTGCACGCGGTTCCATGGTGGTGGCGGGCCTCTTCTCTTGTATGGCCGCCGGGACCACAGGTGTTCCCACCGATGCCACTGGCGCGCTGTTGCCGGTCGCGGCGACTCCGTCGCCGGAGATGGTCCCCAGCCACGCAATCAAGCTGGCGAGCGCAAATCCCAAGACAAACGAGATCACGCGTGAAGTCGTGTCAATCGTGTGGATTGTGGGCTGTGACATGGACCACTGTGCGGGACCAGGGACATGATCATGGTAGACGAATTCCACTTCGGCCTCGAAATCGAGTAGCGGATCTTGCCCGGGCACACCTCGCGCGTTGCAATTCCTATACACATCGCAGTTGACAGCGGGACCGTTTCAGGTCCGCGTCATATCGCGGCTTTGGAGCGCCTATTGCACCGCGAAGCACGCCGTGGCACGAGCTTACCGGCGAACACTTCGCCGCCTCACAATCGCGTTCGTCGCGCTCTGCCTGGTCATCGTCATTCTGTTCTTCACCATTCACACCCGGCCGGTTCGGCGTTATGCGGTGAACAAGGTCACGGCGCTTCTTGGGCAGAAGCACATTGCATTTCAGACCGACGAGCTCAGCTACAACCTGCTGAAGGCCTCGCTCGACCTGAAAAACGTCCGTGTGCGATCCGTGGACTATCCCGATGCGCCGGTGTTCGCGACCATCGCCCGTGCGCAGATCAATCTCAGCCTGGCCGACCTGCTGCGTGGCCGCTACGTCGTCGAGTCAGGCAACGTCGAGGGTGTGAACGTCCACTACTTCGTGGATGAGCAGGGCCGCGATAACTTGCCGCGTCCGCTGACCGATCCCAACAAGCCGAACGAGCCACTCAACTACCTGATCTCGGCGCTGAAGGTATCGAACGTTCGACTGCGGTACGAGAACCGCGCCCAGCAGATCGATGCAGAGTTGCCGGTGTCGCTGGCTGACGTGAGCGGGAACCGGCTGACCGACCGTCATCACGTGATGCTCACGGCCGGAATGGGCCGAGTCCGCGTGAAGGATCGCACGACGCCCATCGATCGGCTGCTCGGCGAGATCGAATGGGATGACAACGAGGTCAAGGTCGCGAAGCTCGACGTCGATAGCGAGGGCTCACGCGCCGAGCTCGCCGATGTGGTCTACGACCAGACACAGCGTCGCGCCAACATCTCGTCATTGACACTGCGCGGTGAGTGGGGCGACGTCATGGGTAACGGCATCATTGCGCTCGATGCCGCGAATCGCTCTCAGGTGCAGGCCAACATCAACAGCGTCGATGCCGAATGGGTGATGCGCACGCTCGGCCTGCCGTACACCGTGGCGTCGCGCGTCTCGGGCAAGGTGCGTGCGGAATGGCCAGGGCTCGAGTATCGCCAGGCGACCGGGGATGCCGATGCGACGCTGACGCCGACCACGGCGCGCATCGCGCGATCGACGATACCGGTCGGCGGGCGCGTGATCGCGCGGGCGGCCGACGGCCGCATCGATGCGCAGTTGTTACAGGTGAGCGCGGCGGGCGCCCTGGCGTCCGGCCGTGTTGCGGTGACCGAGGATCGCCGCCTGGATGGAGAGCTCACCGGCCGCGTGTCAGATGTCAGTCGCGTCACGTCATCGCTGGAGGCTTTTCTCGGACGCGCGAGAGGCTCGTTGATGCCGACGCCGATTAGCGGCGGTCTCACCGTGGACACGCGCTTGTCGGGCACGCTCGACGAGCCGACGGCTGCGACGAAGGTGAACGCACCGGCTCTCACTGTTGGCGGTGCGAACGGTGTCGCGCTTGCGGCGGATCTCGTGTACACGCCGGCGGCGTTGGATGTGCAGCGTGCCGACCTGACGTGGGAAGAGGCCAGGGCGCACGTGGACGGCCGTGTCGGACTGGCCGGTGATGGACGGCTATCCTTGAATCTGAACGCCAACGAAGTCGGCGTGCCGTGGTTACTGAAAGTCGCGAATCAGCCTGACGTGCCGGCGTCCGGTGTCCTGTCCGCGGTAGGCAGCGTCGGCGGAACGACGGCGCGGCCGCAGGCGATGGTGACCGTGCAGGGCGCGAAGCTTGTGACGTACGGTGAAGAGTTCGGAGCGCTCAACGCCGACGTGAACCTGACCGGACGCGAGGTGCAGGTCTCACGCTTCGCAATCGAGAAGCCGCAGCCCGACATGCCCGGTCTCATTACCGGGACCGCCAGTTATCACCTCGATCGTCGGACGTACACCGCGGATCTCAGCTCCGAACACGTGAAGCTCCTCGGCTTGCAGCTGCCCGGTGGCCAGACAATTCGCGCTGATGTGCAGCTCGCAGTCAAGGCCATGGGCAGCGTTGATACCCCGACAGGTACCGCCGATGTGACGCTCGACGGACTCGAACTCCAGCGCCCGTCGCCCGACGGCCAGGCGGCCGAGGTCATTCAGGCGGGTCGTGTGGTCGTCAACGCCGTCGCCGAGAACAAGGCGGCGACGATCAAAGCAACAGCCGAGCGCTACAACGTGAACGCCGACGCGGTCGTGGCGTTGGCCAGACCGTGGGCGACGACGCTCACGGTGCGCGCCGACAATCTCGACATCGCGACGTTACCCGGACTGCCGGCCAACGGGACCTACGAAGGGCAGCTGCGGGCGACGGTCGAAGCGTCCGGCGATCTGGTGGCGCCAGAGAAAGGGATGGCGACCGCGACGATCGAATCGTTCATGGGCGCCTGGAACGGCCGGCCGATCACGATCATGAGTGCGGCGCCCCTGCAGTATGCGAACGAGCGACTGACGATCGAGGACCTCGAGGTTGAGGCCAGTGGTTCGATGCTCACCGTCAAGGGTGAGTTGCCGCTCACCGATCGCGCCGGCAAGGGTGAACTCGCGGTCGATCTCCACGGAAACCTCGCGACCTTGACACAATATCTTCCGGCCGACACGCCGGTGGCCGGCGACGGCGAGCTCACGCTGACCGGAACGCTGAAAGGCACGCTGAAGACGCTGGATCCGGATCTCGCGCTCACGATCAACAACGGGTTGATCCTGTCGCGTTACCTCGAGCCCGGTTTCTCAAACATCCAGTTGCAGGCCAAGGTCGCTGACGGCGCAGCGACGATCGAGAATCTGAGCGGTCGCTGGGGCGCCGCGACTTTCGAGGCGAGCGGGGTCGTGCCACTCGAAGCCGTGCCGCCGTTGCCGGTCGAGATTCCGCGCATGAGCGGCCCATCGACATTCAAGGCGGCCGTCCGTGGACTCAACCCGGCCGCCATTCCAGGCGCGCCGCCGTCGCTGAACGGTGTCGTCTCGCTTCAAGCCGATGTGTCTGCCACGCGCCCCGATCTCGCCGCACTCGAGGGCACCATCTCGTTCCCCGAGCTGGCCATCGCGTTCAGAGGGCTCGAGCTTGGGCAGAAGCAGCCCTCGACGGTCGCCATCGCGTCTGGGGCAGCGACGATTCAGAGCCTCGAGCTGAGCGGATCGGCAGGCACGATCGCCGCGAAGGGTACCGTTGGCCTGACCGGCGATCGCGCACTCGATGTGAACGTGGACGGCAAGTTGAACGCCGGCGCGATCTCGGTGGTCACCGACCGCATCCGTGCCGAGGGCGACACGACACTGCAGGTGCAGGCGCGCGGCACCGTGCAGGACCCTGACCTCACCGGCAGAGTCACGCTGCGAGAGGGCACTGCCGTCAGCGACGACCCCAACATCGCGGCCGAGAACGTCAACGCCGACATCTCGTTGGACGGCAACGTCATCACGCTCGCCAGTCTCAAGGGCGACGTCAACGGCGGCACGCTCGAGGGCTCCGGAACCGTCACGCTCGGCGCGGGCGGCATCGCCGACATCGACATGCGCGTCGCGACGAAGGACTTCGCCTATGACGCGCCGCTCGATCTGCGCAGCCTCAGCGATGCCGACATTCGCATCAACAAGCAGGATGAGGACTTTGTCGTGAGCGGGCGGGTCACGATCGCGGAAGCCGGTCTGACCGGCGACGTCAACTTTGACACCGGGTTGCTCGCGACCATGACCGCGCGCCGCAAGCTCGACCTGACCGAGGAGCGCGATTCGCTGCTCGATCGTGTGCGGTTCGATATCAACGTCAACACCGCGACGCCGATTCTGGTGGACAACAATCTCGCCCGGGCCGAGGCCCGCGCCCGTGTGCGCGTCGTCGGCACGCCGTACGAGCCGGGCCTCGTCGGCCAGGTGACGCTGCTCGAGGGCGGTGAGATCAGATTGAACGAGCGCCGCTACGAAGTCGATCGCGGCAACATCACCTTCGTCGACGAACGCCGCATCTTCCCGTCATTCGATTTGCAGCTCAGCACTACTGCCGGCAACTACAACATCACCATCGCCGTCACGGGTACGCCTGGTGATACGGAGACGACGCTGACGTCGGATCCGACGCTGCCGGAACCCGACATCATGGCGATGCTCGTCACCGGCCGCACGCTCGACGACATGCGCGGCGAGGAGTTCGAGGTCGCCCGTGAACAGGTGCTGTCGTATATGGCCGGCCGCGTCGGATCGACGCTGGGGCGAGGTCTACAGCAGGCGACCGGCCTGAGCGAAGTTCGCATTGAGCCCGCCGTGATCGCGAACGAGACCGATCCCAGCGCGCGGCTTACCCTGGGGCAGGACCTGACCGACGAATTGAAGCTGATCTACTCGACCAACCTCACCGACAGCAACGATCAGCTTGAGGCGACGGTCGCCGCCGTCGCCGCGA
>DAINQP010000108.1:0-1901 GCA_036742665.1 Vicinamibacterales bacterium
GCCATCCCGGCGGGCCGCGACCCGGCGGGCTGCGACCCGCCGCCCACGACCCAAATGTTGTCGTAGTCAGGATGCCGGTCAATCAGCAAATCGCCGTTCGAGGTGTTCTCGTACTGACAGATGCGCGTGCCGATCACCGGGGCGCCTCTCATCGCCGGAAAACGACGCTCGACCCATGCCCGCGCGCGCGCGATGGCCTCGGGCGCGGGCGTCCGATCGTCCGTATCCGGATCGATCGGTGGACCATGTTCGTCGATGCCGACCTTGAGGCCAGCGTCCTCAAGCTCGGGAATGCCGAAAATGCCGGCCGGACGATCGATCCATGCCGGCGTGTGCGCATGTCCGAAACGATCGTCGCCGGCTGGCGTCCCGAAGTAGACGACCGTCTGCCGGGTTGGACGGATCAGAGGCGAGAGTGATGGGACGAGCACGGAGGGCAGCCACGGGCCGCAGGCGAATACGAACGCGTCGCCGCTGATCTCTCCGCCACCGGCGAGGCCGATCGAGCGGAGGGTACCTGATGTCGTCGTAACGACCGCTTTGCCACGAAGCAACCGCGCCCCTGCTCGCGCGAGCTCCGCGGCCAGAGCCCGAACCGCACGTCGCGCCATCAGCACACCACAGTCCGGTTCCAGCAAGGCCATCGAGACATCGCCTGCCTCGAGATGCGGGTACCGATCGCGCAGCCGTGATGGCTCGAGCACATCTACTCCGTACCCGCCGCGCTCCAGCGTGTGCCTGGTAGCGATCACGTACGGATCGGCCGCCTCTGCCAGCAGCAGCACACCGCACGGATGCCAGATCGGCACGCCTGCCCGTTCCTGCAGCGCTGTCCACTGCTCGATCGACCGTCGCGCGAATTGCGAATAGATCTCGTCTGTGCCGTAGCCACAGCGCAGAATGCGCGACTGGTCGCTCGAGCTGGCGCGTGGGTTGGCCGGACCGTATGCATCAACGAGCGTAACGTCGCAGCCTGCGGCGAGGAGATGATGCGCGGTCCACGTACCGAATACACCGGCACCGACGACGACGACCAGCTGAGGCATGAAGCGATCCTAGTACACTTCAACCATGAAGCTGCAGGAGCTGCTCACCGAGCGCACGCGCGAAGCGGCGACGGAGCTTGTCGAGCCGCTCGAGCGTGGCCGTCTGCGCTGCCACGCCTGTGGCCACCAGTGCCCTATTCCCGAGGGCGCGATGGGCGTGTGCAAAGTGCGGTTTAACAGTGGCGGCCGGCTCCTCGTGCCATGGGGTTACGTCGGCGGCGTGCAGTGCGATCCCGTCGAGAAGAAGCCGTTCTTTCACGCCTACCCTGGCGCGCTGGCCTACAGCTTCGGCATGCTCGGCTGCGATCTCCACTGCGCGTATTGTCAGAACTGGGTGACATCGCAGGCACTGCGCGATCCGGAGGCGATCGCGCCACCGCGAGACGTCAGCCCTGCGGCGCTCGTTGCAGACGCGCTGCGACAGGGGGCGAAACTGCTCGTCTCCACCTACAACGAACCGCTCATCACTGCCGAATGGGCGATGGAGATCTTTCAGGAGGCGCGCCGGGCCGGGCTCGTCACTGGTTTCGTCTCCAACGGAAACGGCACCCCGCGCGTGCTCGAGTACATCCGGCCGCACATCGATCTCTACAAAGTCGACCTCAAGAGCTTCGACGACAAGCACTATCGCGAGCTCGGTGGACGGCTGGCGCCGATCCTCGAGACGATCCAATGGCTGCACGACGCCGGCGTGTGGGTGGAGATCGTCACGCTGCTCGTGCCAGGGTTCAACGACAGCGAAGCGGAGGTCCGCGGTCTTACCGAGTTTCTGGCCGGCGTTTCACCCGACATTCCCTGGCACGTCACGGCGTTTCATCAGGACTACAAGATGACCGACGCGTCGAACACGACGCC
>DAINQP010000108.1:2001-19567 GCA_036742665.1 Vicinamibacterales bacterium
ACGTCACGGCGTTTCATCAGGACTACAAGATGACCGACGCGTCGAACACGACGCCGTCGATGCTGCTGCGCGCCGCTCGCATCGGTCAGGACGCGGGACTCCGTTACGTGTATGCCGGCAACCTGCCCGGCGGTGTCGGCGAGTACGAACACACCAAGTGCCACGCGTGCGGCACGCGGTTAATCACCCGCTACGGCTACTTGATTCAGGAGTACGCCTTGACCCGCGACGGCGCCTGCCCCACCTGCCATTCATCGATTCCCGGCCGCTGGAGCGCCGGGTTCGAAGGTCAGCGGACTGCACATCCCTTCCTGCCCCACGACCGCACCAGGCTGTCCATCCTTTAGGAATCAGGAGTCGGGAATCAGGAGTCGGAATCAGGAATCAGGAATCAGGGGAATCAGTAAGCGATAATGGCTCTAGTGCTGAAGGACAGCCTCGACCGCCCCCTCCGGAACCTGCGCCTCTCGGTGACCGATCGCTGCAACCTGCGCTGCAGCTATTGCATGCCCGAGCCGGACTACGTGTGGCTGCCCCGCGAGGACATCCTGCACTTCGAGGAGATCGAGACGCTGGTGGACGTCTTCACCAGCCTCGGCGTTGATAAGGTCCGACTGACTGGCGGTGAGCCGCTGCTGCGTCGTCACCTGCCCGACCTGATTCATCGTCTCGCGGCGCGAACGGCCATCAAGGATCTGGCGATGACCACCAATGGCGTGCTGTTGGCGGCCAACGCGCAGGCAGTTCGCGACGCCGGCCTGCACCGCCTGACGGTCAGCCTCGACACGCTGCGGCCGCAGCGCTTTCGCGATCTCACGCGATACGACGAACTCGAGCGCGTTCTGGAGGGCATCGACGCGGCCGCGCCACTCTTCCCCGGGTTCAAGATCGACACGGTCGTCATCCGCGGCGTCAACGACGACGAGCTGATCGATCTTGTGGACTTCGGCCGCCGTTACGGCGCCGAGGTCCGGTTCATCGAATACATGGACGTCGGCGGGGCGACGCACTGGTCGATGTCGCGCGTGCTGCCGCGGCGCGAGATGCTGACGCGGCTGGAGGAACACTACGGGGCGATCACGCCGGTGGTTGAAGAGTCCTCTGCGCCGGCCGATCGCTATCGTCTGTCCGACGGCACGACCTTTGGCATCATCTCCTCAACCACTGAACCGTTCTGTGATTCGTGCGACCGCAGCCGCCTGACAGCAGACGGCCTCTGGTATCTGTGCCTGTATGCGTCGCATGGCACCGACCTGCGCCGGCCGCTCCGCTCCGGCGCGTCGGCCGAACAGCTCGCGCAGCTGATTCGCGCGACGTGGGAAGTGCGCAGCGACCGCGGTGCCGAAGAACGACTCGCCGGACGCGATCGTGTCCCGTTGATTCCGGTAGAGCGACTGAAGAAGGATCCACACCTCGAGATGCATACGCGAGGGGGTTAGCGCGCTATCTGGCGAGCGCCACGCTTCAGCGCGCGCGTGTACGCGGAGGCGAAAGCCTCCGCTCTACGTCAGGCGCAGTGCTCGTCGAACGCAGCGGTCAGCATGGACGCGATCGAATGCGCATCGCGCGTCTCGATCTGCCGGCGCTCCAGCATGTAGACCAGCTTGCCGTCGCGGAGGATGCCGACCGACGGCGACGAAGGTGGATACGGCGCGAACGCTTCGCGCGCGCGTTCAGTGGCTTCGATGTCGGCGCCGGCGAACACCGTACCGACGAAGTCGGGCCGCTTCTCGTGCTGCAGCGCCATGGCAATGCCTGGCCGCGCCTTCCCTGCTGCGCATCCGCACACGGAATTGACCACGATCATCACCGTCCCCTGCTCCCGCAGGGCGGCGTCCACGGCTTCAGGCGTGCGCAGCTCGCGCGCACCCACACTGGCCAACTCGGCCCGCATCGGGGCAATGAACGGTTCTGGATAAGGCATCTGTGAATTGTATTTCAGTTCTTGACGGCGTCGAGGCTGACGACAGCGTCGTTGCCGACTACGGTTGCGGAGTGTCGGACGTTGCGGGGAACGGCGATCCAATCACCCGGGCCGAGCACCGCGCGCTCGCCCGACACCACTAATTCGAATTGGCCTGAGAGAACGGCGTCGATTTTATCCTCCCCGTGAGTGTGTTCCGGAAAGTGAGTGCCTGGCGAGTACACGTAGCGATTGACAGAATAGCCCTCGGCCTCGAGCTTCTTACGGAGCGCCTTCTCGCTCAGCTCACCGTCAGTCGACCGATTCCAACGGTGAACGCTTATGTTCCCCAAATCTCCTGCAGCCTCGCATCGCGTCCGCAACTCCATCGGTAAAACCGGTATTGCGCTGGGTGTTTGAGGTAATAGTCCTGATGTGAATCGTCTGCGGGAAAGAAGATGCGCGCGTTGGAAATCGGGACGACGATCGCGTCGGTGAAGCGCGCGGCGACCCGCTTCTTCGACGCCTCGGCGGCGGCGCGCTGCGCATCCGAGTGCACGAAGATCTCGGGACGATATTGCTGGCCGACATCGCAGAACTGCCGATGCGAAACGAACGGATCGACGTGGTGCCAGAAGTAATCGAGCAGCTGCTCGTAGGACACCACTGCGGGATCGAATGCGACTTCGATGGCTTCGGCGTGGCCGGTCGATCCGCGCGCGACCTGCTCGTAGCTGGGATTTGACACGCGCCCACCCGTATAGCCCGACGTCGTGAACTTCACGCCCGCCAACTTATCGAAGTCGGACTCCGCGCTCCAGAAACAGCCCATCGCGAAGGTGGCCTTTTCCCACCCGGACTGCATCGTCGGTAGTTGCGCGGCTTCTGCCGTCGTGCCGACGCCGATGAAGCCGCCGCGAAGCCAGATGTACAACACGGCTAGACCTATCGACAGCACCAGAATGGAGCGTTGTGTAGTCACCGCCCGGCCTCGAAGGTAAGCGCAACGCCGTTGATGCAGTATCGCAGCCCGGTCGGCTGCGGTCCATCGTCGAACACGTGCCCCAGATGCCCGCCACACCCCGCGCAGTGCACTTCGGTCCGAACCATCAGCCAGCTCCGGTCCACGCTGGTGATAACCGCGTGTTCAATAGGACTCCAGAAACTGGGCCAGCCGGTTCCGCTGTCGAATTTTGTGTCCGATGCGAACAGCTCACGCGCGCACCCTGCACACTTAAAGACGCCGTCGCGATGCTCCCGATTCAAAGGACTGGTGAACGGCCGCTCCGTCGCTTGCCGTCTCAACACGCGGAATTGCGGCGCGGACAACGTCCGGCGCCATTCTTCCTCGCTGCGCATGATGGGAAATGTGCCGCCGACCGCGGCAGACGGTCCCGTGAGCCACTCGACGAGCGGAATCGAGCCCGCGGCGCTGGCCAGGACGACGAGGAACTGCCGCCTGTCGGACAACACGCTTCATCGTAACGCCGGACCGTTGATGCGCAACCACTGCCGCGACTCCCGGTATTCGGGGCAGGCGGCCGCGACGAGCTTCCAATAGGCCGGCGAATGATCGAGGCGCTTGAGGTGCATCAGCTCGTGAATGAGCACGTAATCGCGAACGGCCGGCGGCATCAGAACGAGGCGCCAGTTCAGAGAAATCGTGCCGTCAGGGCCACACGACCCCCACCGTGTGCGCTGATTGCGGATGCTCACCGCGGTCACGGTCAGCCCGTGTTCGGCGGCGATCTCCAGCAACCGCGGTGGCAGCTCTGTCCGTGCGCGCGCGCGCAGCGCCGTTCGCTCCTCCGACCCGAACGCCGACGACCTGAGCCGCGCGCGCTGTCGTGCCACCCAGTCCGTGTGACGGTGTACGAAGGCATCGGCCTCGCGCTTCGATCCACCGCGCGGGATGGTGACGCGCAGACGGCCGTCGTGCTCGACGCGCAGCAGATATCGTCGGGCGCGGCGATGGCGAACGAAGTAGATGGAACTGCCGCTCGTCGGTGCAATGGAGCTGTCGGCTGTCGGTCCGATCCGACTGACGCTCGTCGGTTCAACGGTTTCTGCGCCTGTCGGTGCGATTGAGCTCTCGCGGGTCGGTGCGCGCGAATCGTCAACGAACGGCAAACCGAGCTGCACAAAAGACAGGATACCCTATTGCGCTCTCAATGCCGTCAGCGGACTCACCGTGCTCGCGCGGCGTGCAGGGAGCCACACCGCAATCAGCGAGACGACGGTCAGTACCACCGGCATCACGATGAACACCACAGGATCGCGGGCCTGCACTTCATACAGCACGCTTGCCATCAGACGCGTCAAGCCCCACGCTGCCGCAAGGCCGACGATCACGCCCATGATCGCCAGCCGCATGCCTTGCACGACAACCATGCGGCGCACCTGCTCGGCTTCGGCTCCCAGCGCGATGCGGATCCCGATCTCCTGCGTCCGTTGCGCAACCGAATACGCCATCAGGCCATAGATGCCGATCGCGGCCAGCAGCAGCGCCGATGCACCGAAGACGCTCATGAGCAGCACATTGAAGCGCTGTCTGGAGATCGATCGCGAGACGACTTCTTCCATCGATCGGATGTCGGACACGGGAAGGCCACTCACCTGTCGAAGCTGCTCCTGCACCGCGTTGCTGACGCCGTACGGATTCCCCTGCGTGCGCACCACCCAGGCGACAGGTGTAATCCGAACGTTCAAGGCGTTGAGCGCGTCCGGCACCTGCGCATTGGGCACGTACATGTGCGGCCCGGGCTCGTTGTTCAGCCCGCCGTCGCGGACGTCACTGGCCACACCGACGATCTCCCGCTCGCGCTCCTGATTCAGCTCTTTCATCACGCCGCCGCCGATCATCAGGCGTTCACCGACCGGGTCCTTGTCCTTGAAATACTGTTTCGCGAACGCCTCATTGATGATCACCACGCCCGGCGTCCCGGCATCGTCACGGTCGGTGAACGTGCGGCCGCGTTTGATCGGAATCTTGAACACGTCGAAGTACCCGGCGGAGATCGTCAGCCAGGCGCCGCCTCCATGGAATGGGCCCTTTTCGAGCGGCCGGCCGATGATGCGGAACGGCAAGCCGTATCCGCCTTCGAGTGGCACGCAGCACGTTGCCGCCGCGGCGATGACACCTGGCACGTTCTGCAGCCGCTCCACTCCAGTGCGAGTCAACTGCTCGACGACCGAGGTCTGCGTGTACTTCTGCCCGGTCAGCGACATCCGCATCGTCAAGACGTTCTGCGGGTCGTAGCCGGGTTCGACGGCGCGCAGATTGACCAGCGTGCGAATCAACAATGCGGATCCAACGAGCAGCAGCAACGCCAACGCCACCTCGACGACGACGAGCGTGGAGCGAGCTTTGTTGTGACGCAGCGTGGCGCCCGAACGGCCCGTGCTGTCCTTCAGCGCGGTGGTAAGGTCGGTCCGCGAGCTTTGGAGTGCGGGAAAGAGTCCGAACACTACCCCGGTTCCAATGGAGATTGCCGCTGTGAAGAGCAGCACGCGCCAATCGAGACCGACCAGCACTCCGTCCTCGCCGATGCGCGGCAAGCCGGCGGTGTTGATCGACAGCAGCGCGCGAATGCCGAGCACACCAAGCGCAAGGCCGATCACGCCGCCGATCAGCGACAACAACACGCTCTCGGTGAGCAGCTGCCTGATGATGCGGCCGCGGCCGGCGCCGATCGCGGCGCGCAGCGCAACTTCACGCTTGCGGGCCGTGGCGCGCACCAGCAACAGATTCGCGACGTTGGCGCAGGCGATGAGCAGGACGAACGCGACCGCGGCGCTGAGAATGAGCAAGGTGGGCCGCGCGTTCCTCACGAACACCTGCTGCATCTGCTGGACGGTGAAGCCTCCCCCATCGCCAAGCGCTCCCGGGAACTTCGCCACATACTCCTGCGCGGACAGTTTCAGCCTTGCCTGCGCCTGCTCGAGCGACACACCGGGCTTCAATCGTCCTGCGGACTGGAAGAAGTGTCCCTGATCGACGGTGTTCGGATCGAGCTGGAACGGAACCCACAGTTCGGGCGGCTCACCAACCTCTGCGAGATCGAAACTCGGCGAGATGATGCCGATCACTTCGTGCGGATCGCCGCTGAGCAGAATCGTCTTCCCGATGATGTTGGGATCGCCCCCGAAGCGACGTTGCCACAGGCCGTAACTGAGGACCGCGACGCGCGGGCCGCCCGGCAGATCCTCCTGAGGCGAGAAGGTGCGGCCGCGGAATACCGGCGCCCCAAAGAGCTTGAAGTAGTTGGCACTTACCTGTCCGGCTTGCAGCTGCTCGGGAAATGCGCCGCCGGTGTAGTTGACGACGTTGGTGCGATACGCGGTGGCGTCCTGTGTGACGGTGGTCTGCTGAGCGAAGTGCGCGAACTTCGCCGGCGACGCACCCGGATTGCCGAAGCCGTTCTGCCGCGCGGTGCTCATGAAGAACACCACGTTCTGCGGCTCGGGGAACGGCAGCGGTTTCAACAGCACGGCGCTGACGACGGAGAAGATCGCGGTGTTCGCGCCAATTCCGAGCGCCAATGCTGCGATGGCCGCGGCTGTGAACACGCGGTTCTGCCGAAACATCCGGAACGCGTGCCTCAGATCCTGCAGGAACAGCTCCACGTCACCCTCCGGTCAACGAATACACTATCGCCCGCATCCGTTAGACACCGGTGTATCCGATTTGGTTGGATTGTGGTTCGGATCGTTCGAACGATCAATCGTTCCGCAGGGCGGTCACCGGGTTGAGCCGCATGGCCCGATTGACGGGAATCGCCGATGCAATGCCAGTGACGACGACGAGCACCAACGCAACACCGCCAAGCGTGGCGTAGTCAGTCGAGCCGATCCCGATGAGCACACCGCGCAGCAGTTGATTGATCGCGAGCGCGCCGGCCAATCCGACCGCTAGACCGATCCCAAGATGCCGAGCGGCCCGCGCGGCTACCAGCCAGCCGATCTGCAGCGGCCGTGAGCCCAGCGCAATCCGAATGCCGATCTCTCTCGTCCGCTGCCCCGAGCACATGGCCTTGCTCGGCTGATCCGACGACGACCGTGAAATAGTTGCGCCAACGATCATCTGCCGAACGAGCGCCGGACGGCGACCCTCGTCCACAACCCTGCCGTCGATGGAGAGCCGCCGAACCGATGCGCCCTCGAATGGCGCGTGACTCGCGAGCGTGTGCGCAGCCCCGCGGCCTCTACCAGTCGATCCTCCAACTGTCGATAGAACCGCGCGCGCTGCTCGGCCGATTCGTATCGCGGACCAGCCAGGGCCAATCGCATCCGCACCAGACCTGCCGTCCGCACGCCAGGATCAATGTCGTGTTGCACGATGATGCTGCGCATCATCAATGCGGCCCCTGCGAGCACGATCGGTGTCAGAGCCAACTGTGCGACCACGAGCCTGGTGCTCCACCGCGTGTTGCCGGTGTGGCCAGTACCCGCTTGCATGAGTCTGCCAACGATACGGGTCCGCGAGGCGTCGAACGCGGGAACCAGGCCGAAAACGATTCCAGTACCCAGACACACCAGCGCCAGGAACACGAACACGCGCCAATCCATGTCGAACCGAATCCAGTACGGCAGGCCGCTGCGAAGCTCGTCGCGCGTCTGTTCGACTGTGCTCGATAGGCCGCGGGCGCCAGTAATAGGTTGGCGACATTCGCGCACGCGATCACCAGCACGAACCCGACCATCACCATCAGAACCGGAAATGTGGTGCGAAGGCGGCCGCCTATCGCGGCGTCGCGAAAGGCGATCACTCTGGGTACGACCACTTCCTCGTCAAGGCGGGCGTCGAGTGTTCGACGCAGGAACAGCGCACGAATCCGCGACCACAGCGTGCGCATCACTCCGCCTTCAACGCCAGGACCGGATCGACACGGCTGGCGCGGATCGCCGGCACACAGGACGCCACCAGCACCGTGAGCGCCAGCACCCCGCACGAGGCAATCAACGTCAGCGGATCCCGAGGGGCCACACCGAACAGAAAGGTACGCAACGACCAGCCCGCTGCCATCGACAGCGGAACACCAATGACGAGAGACGCCGCCGCCACCGCCAGCGCATCTCTGAATAACATCCCGACCAGTGATGAACGCTGCGCGCCCAGCGCGAGCCGCACGCCAATCTCGCGCGTGCGGCGGGCCACCTTGTACGTCAGCGTGCCGTGCAACCCGATGGCGGCGAGCACTAACGCAAAGCCGCCGAAGGCCGTGGACACGGTGAACAGCAGACGCTCGCGAGCGGCGGTGCCATGCACCTGATCGGCCAGCGTCGTGCGGCGCCGCACCATCAGATACGGGTTGACCGAACGGAGGACGGTGGCCGCCAGCTGGGACACTGTCGCCTCCGTCCCCGGTGCGACTCGGAGATCGACGGAAGTAATACGATAGACGGCCTGCTGCAGAGGCATCCAGATCATCGGGCCCGTCGATGTCTCCCTCAGGCTGTTGTAGCGCGCGTCCTCGAGCACACCGACGATCAAACGCGGCCGATCGTCGTCGCCGGGAAAATCAGGCGTGAGCTGAGCGCCGATCGGATCGCGGTCACCAAAGCGCTGGCGCGCCAGGGCCTGGTTGATAACGGCGACGCGCGGCGTCTCGAAGGTGTCGGCATCCGTAAACGTTCGCCCGGTGATGACGTGCATGCCCACTGTCTCAAAGTAGCGGGGTGAGACAAAGTTCATGCGCGCTTCGCGGCGCTCCGATGGGCGCCGCGGATCGATCAACGTCGTCCAGAGATCGTTCGAGCTGAACAGGCCGACCCACGAGAGGCTTGCCGATTGCACACCTGGCACTGCGTTCAGCCGCTCCTCAATGACCCGATACGCTGCGGCGCGCTGTACCTTTGTCTCGGAGGTTTCGAGTGCATTGAAGTTCTGACTTCCACCAGGCGTTTCGTCCGCCACTTCGAGAAGCACCACATGCCCGGCGTCGAAGCCAAGCCGAATTCCCGACAAACGGACGGACGTCTGCAACAACAAACCTGCGCCGGTCACCAGCAGGAGCGACAGCGCGAACTGGGCGACGATGAGTGTCCGCATGAGCCGCTGACTTCCCGCTGGGTCGTGAGACCGGTCGCCCAGCGTGAGACTCGAAGACGATCGCGAAACGCTCAATCGAACGGCCGGAATGACGCCCACGATCAGCGCCGTTGCCATCGTGGCGGCGCAAGCGATCGCCAGCACACGCACATCGATGGACACGTCAAGGGCCGCCGCACGCGCGCCGAAGACGAGCGCTGCGAGTTGCGGGATAAGGAAGACTGCCAGCAGTACTCCCGAGGCTCCGCCGGCCACCGCAATAACAGCGCCTTCCGTCGCAAGCTGCCGCATCAGCCGCCACCGGCTCGCGCCGAGGGCGAGCCGCGTCGCCAGCTCCGGCCGGCGTGCCGCACCGCGAGCCAGTTGCAAGTTGGCCACGTTAATCGCCGCGACAAGCAGGACGAGCGCGACCGCTCCGAACATCATCGCCAATGCATCGCCGAACTGCCGGCGAATATTACGGAGTCCCGCCGCCCCCGGCAGCACCCGCATGCTCAGTTCGGAGGGCTTCGGCGGCTGTCTCATCGTCGGCGGCAGCGGTGGTTCGAGCGCCTGAATGTCGCGATAGAGGGTCGTCAGTTCGGCTTGTGCCTGCTCTCGCGTGACGCCCCGATTCAGGCGCCCCATGACGCCGGCATAAAAGGCCATGGTCTGACTCTCCAGCACGCGGCGTTCGCTCACATTGCGCAGTGGCAGCCAGAGTTCCGGAATGGAACCGGCTTGATGACCAGTGAATGACACAGGCGCGACGCCGACGATCGCGCAGTCCCGATCGCGCAGACGCAGCACGCTGCCGAGTGCGCGAGCGTCCCGTGCGAACCGACGCGTCCAGAGCGTCTCGCTGATCACCGCCGCGCAGGGAGCGTCGGGCCCCGACATGCGATCGTCGGACAGCGTCAACAGACGCCCGGCTGCCGGCACGATGCCGAGGACGTCGAAGTAGGTGCCCGAGACGAGAGTGGCGCTGACATACGATGGCGGCTCGCCCGGGAACTCGACCTTCAGGAACGGCTGCTCTGCCATCGCGACCATCCCGCTCAGGCTTCGCTGTCGCTCGCGCAGTGCCTCGAACTCAGGATTAAAGAGAATGTATCGCTCCTGATTGCGATGCGGTTCGAGGACGACCAGTTCGGCAACGTCCCGGCCAGCTAGTGGCCGCCGCATCGCACCGTTCATCACACTGAAGACCGTCGTGGTGCCTGCGATGCCGAGCGTGAGTGACAACACCGCCACCACGGCGAACCATCGATGCTGCGCCAGCGCCCGCAGCGCGTATCGCACATCCTGGGCGAGTGTGTCGATGAACGGAATGCCCCGGCGATCACGATAGGCTTCCTTCATTGGCTCGACGCCGCCGAAATCACGGCGCGCAGCGCGGCGAGCCTGCGCCGGTGTCGAGCCGCGGCGTCGTAATCCGCAGCGAGGAGCTCCAGGTGCGCCCTGACCTCCTCGTCGAGCCGATCGTCAGATCGTCCACGCCTGAATGTCGCGGCGATACGGTGCAGTATGGCGCGCATTACGATCCGTTCTCGAGCAGGCGCGACATCATCGCGACCGTGCGCGACCATACGTCGGTTTCAATCAACAGTTGCTTCTTGCCGGCGCGCGTGATCGAGTAGAAGCGCGCGCGGCGATTGTTCTCGCTCATGCCCCACTCGCTCGTGATCCACCCCTTCTGCTCGAGCCTGAGCAGCGCCGGATAGATCGTTCCCTGGTTCAGCGCCAGCGAGCCTTCGGCAATCTGCTCGATGCGGCGGGCGATGCCGTAGCCGTGCAGCGTTCCCATCCCGTCGAGAGTCTTGAGGACCATCAGGTCCAGCGCGCCGTACGGTACTTCGTCCATGTGGGCTATCAACAGGAGCAAATATTACGCCATGTTGATAATCAACAGGGACCCCACACTGTTCGGACGTTCGGGCATTCGCGTCGTTCGGATCGTTCGCTCGTGGGACGCTCGTCGTTCGCCCGCGCACACACGATGAACGATACGAACGTCCCGAACGCTTCGAACGTTTCGAACGATTTAGCGGAAATTCGAAACCAGGTACGCGTCAGTCTGCGCGACTCCGCGCGCGACGATCAGGCTGTCGCCTTCTGCGTTTCGCTTGCCGCGGACGATGCCGAGGTCGGTGAGGTTGGTCACCTTCACTGGCGGACCACCCGATAGGTGCTGCAGCCAGACGTTGGCGCGCTCGACCGTGGAGTAGAGGATGCCGTCTCCGCTTGCCGTCCACTCCACGACGCCATTCGCGGTCGCGGGCGCAATAGCGCCGAGCACGCGACGGGGTCCGCTCCCATCGAGCGGCATGGTGACGAGTGCCAGCTGCGTGCCATTCGCCGCGACATTGATTCCCGCCAGGAATCGTCCGTCAGGCGAGACCGCCGGGCGATCGATACCAGCGGCGATCAGCGTGGGCTGACCACCATTGATCGGCACGCGCCATGTTGCGGGTTCGGCATCGCCGAGCGAGACGCACACGACGTACTTTCCGTCGGGGGTGACCGAAAGCCACGACGGGCGCGGAAGATGCGCCAGCAGTTTCGGAGCGGTACCGTCCACGTTCATCCGCCAGATGCCCGTCTGCTCGTCACGGTTCGAGACGAACACGAGCGTGCGGTTATCCGGCGACGCCGCGGGCCAGATGTTGGTGCCTTCGCGTGTCAGCGTCTCGCGGCTGCCGCCGGTCCGATCGACGATGGCCAGCTGAGAGTTCCCGCGCTCGCCCGTGCTCATCACGAAGCGCCCATCCTTGAGCGGCGCGATCCCGAGCAGTCCATCGTAGCGTTCTGACGCGATGCGCTGCGGGGACTGGCCATTGAGCGGCAGTCGCCACAGCGAATAGACAGCGTCGAGCCCGACCGATACGAACGCGCTGCCGTCACCGCGGACGGAAATGTTGCGGTACTCGAGGAGATCAGGCGTGACGCGCCGGGGCTCGCCGCGCGGATACGGCTGCAACCACACCTTGCGGGGTATTTCCTTCAGCGCCTCCACCTGGTCGGCGACGAATAGAATTCCTGATCCATCCGGCAGCCAGGCCGTGAACGTGGCGTCCTTGAAGCGCTGGGGAAATGGATCGGTCGTTCCCGACGCGACATCGACGGTGACCAGTCCGGCATCGCCAGTCTTCGCGTCGTGAATCGACGCAGCGATACGTTCACCATCAGGCGACCACGACGGCGCGGCAAAGAACGCCGGCACGAAGAACTGCTGGCCGCGCGTGGTCGCCAGCACGCGCGGCGTGCCGCCCTCGACGTCGCCAATGAGGAGCGATGACGATCCGCGCTCCGGGAAGCTGCCACGATAGAACGCGAACTGCCGTCCGTCCGGCGAGAGCGTAATCGTGCTGTCGATGCCGTCGACGATCGCGCGCGGCGTGCCGCCCAGCACACTCACGGCATAGAGACGCCCGGCTGGTTCCTGCCCGCTCTTGGTCGCATAGAACACTCGCGATGCATCGGGCGAGAACGCAATCCCCCAATACCCAACAGGCGCTGGCGGCACGAGCTCGATGCTGCGATCCTCACCAAGCTGACGTACGCGAAGCCCCTGCATGCCGCCGCTCGATTCCACCCACGCAAGATACCGGCCGTCGCGTGAGGTCGCGGCGTCGATCGCCGTGCCGCTGAGCGTGAGACGCTCGATCCCGACATTCGCCGGCGCGCGTCCAACGAACCCGCTCTCTGTCGTCCACCAGATCGCGATGACGACGGCGATGATGCCGGCGGCGCCCGCCAGCAGTCGCGGCCATGAGACGCGGTCGCGGATCTCACGATGCGTTGCCGCCTCGAGCCGACGCAACACGCCGCGCAGCTCGTGCGAGAGCTCCTGCATCGACTGATAACGATCATCGGGGTTCTTCGCCAGACATCGCCGGATCACGGGCTGCAGCTGCACCGGCGGCAGTGGCTCGATGATTGGCCCTGGCTCGTCGGTCACGATGCGCTTGAGTGTCTCGAACGACGTCGGCCCCTGAAACGCGCGCCGGCCTGTGATGGCCTCATACAGCACGCATCCGAACGAGAAAATGTCGGTGCGCGGGTCGAGCGGCTTCCCCTGCACCTGCTCCGGTGACATGTAGCCGACGGTACCAATCACGCCGGCAGAGGGTGGCGCGACGTCGGAATCCGCCCCCGGCGGCGCGAGATCGGCGCGCAGCTTTGCGACACCGAAGTCCAGCACCTTCGCATAACCGCCGTCGGCAATCATCAGGTTCTCGGGTTTCAGGTCGCGATGGATCACGCCGGCCGCATGCGCCGCACCCAGAGCGTCGACGACCTGCACGAGGTACTCGAGCGTCCGTTTGGTATCGAGACGCTTCGACTCAATGGCCTTTCGCAGCGTCTCGCCGGCCACGAGCTCCATGGCGATGTAGAGCACCGGCGGTCCCTGCGCGACACCGTCCCGCTTCGGGGCACTCTCACCGATGTCGTAGATCGCGATGAGATGCGGGTGGTTCAGCGCCGATGCCGCCCTCGCCTCCTGTACGAAACGCTCGAGACGGTTGGCATCCCACGCGACGTCCTGGCGAATGATTTTGAGAGCGAGATCACGGCCGAGCACCGCGTCGCGAGCGAGGTAGACCTCGCCCATCCCTCCCCTGGCGATCAGGCGCTGAATGTCGAACCGCCGGATCGTGGTGTTGGAGAAATCGAACTCGGCCAGCAACGACATGGAATGCGCGTATTTTAGCCCGTCGCGCTTCCGGTCAAGCTCGTCCCATGAGCGAACAACCGTCGCCGGGACGTCGTCGATCGAATCGGCGCGAACACGAGTCAGAACAGAGAATCCCGAACTTCTCTCGCGTGGCACGCGATTTGACGATGGCCATGCGGATCATGAACGTGGAAACGTGGCCGATGACATCGACTGATGCGGCAGTCTCGCGGCGAGTGCTGATTGCCGACGATCAACCCGACGTGGTCGCCGCACTTCGCCTGCTGCTGCGCAGTGCCGGCCTCGAGACCGACGCCGCCTGTTCGGTTCAGGAAGTGCGCGATCGACTGCGCACGAAAGATTACGACCTGCTCCTGATGGATCTGAATTACGCCCGCGATACGACGTCGGGGCGTGAGGGTCTCGAACTGCTCAGCGAGGTCCACGAGCGCGATCGTTTGCTGCCGATCATCGTCATGACCGGATGGGGCAGCATCGAAACAGCGGTCGAAGCGATGCGCCGCGGCGCGCGGACTTTCGTGCACAAACCGTGGGAGAACGCCTCGCTCACGCAAACAGTCACACGCGAACTCGACGAGGCACGGGCGCGGCGCGACGCCGACGCCTACGCTACGCGCGAGCTCGAACATGCGCAACGTATCCAGCGCGCGTTGCTGCCTTCTCCCCTCCCCGACATCGACGGCTGCGAGATGGCGGCAATGTGGAAACCAGCCACCGCGTTTGGCGGCGACTGTTACGACATGCTGCGGTTCTCGCCGACCCGGCTCGGTCTATCGATCGCCGATGTCGCGGGAAAAGGTCTTCCTGCGGCGCTGCTCATGGCGAACCTGCAGGCGTCGGTTCGCGCATTCGGCATCGATGATGCGCGGCCAGATACAGTGACGGGCCAGGTGAACCGCGCGCTGTGCCGGCACACACCGCTCGATCGCTTTGTCACGTTCTTCTATGCGACGATCGATACATCGACCGGCCGTCTGGCATGCAGCAACGCCGGTCATAATCCGCCGATTCTCGTCCGTGCGGACGGCTCGGTGTGGCGTCCGGCCACCGACGGCATGGTGCTCGGCGTGCTGCAGAACAACGCCTATTCGCAGAGCGACGTGGCGCTGCACTCGGGAGATCGTCTGGTGCTCTTTACCGATGGCATCACCGACGCCGGCAGCCACGAGGGCCGGGAATTCGGGGACGATCGTCTGGTCGAGCTTGTCGTCGCGCATCGCTATCAGTCCGCACCCGAACTGCTCGATTCGCTCTTCCGGGAAGTCAGTGGCTTTACTCGCGGCGTGTTCGCGGATGACGCCACGCTGATCTCGGTCGCCATCGGGTGATATGGGGTCGGGAGTCATTTTCCAGTCGACGCCCCGGGAAAATGACTCCCGACCCCGTGAACGACCGTTGCCGAACATCCTCGTCCCAGAAGCGAACATGGGACGCGATTTCGGGGTCGGCGATCTCGCATCAACCTTAGCGAAACAAAACACTTACGTTCAACGCGACGACTGGCATACGCTTTGACCTACTGAACCGGTGACTCATGCCTGATATCGTCCGCGACCCCGCGATCCTCAAACGCAAGCGACTCCGGCAGGCCGGTTACGCCGCCGTCGGCGTCCTCATCGTCATTGGCGTGTCCATCGCCCTCGCGCGGATGGAACCAGCGGCGCCCAACGTCGAGCGCGACACGGTGTTGGTGGACACCGTGAAGCGCGGCTCGATCATCCGGCAGGTTCGTGGTCTGGGCACGCTGGTGCCCGAGGATACGCGGTGGCTCCCTTCGACAACCGACGGTCGCGTCGAGCGAATCCTGCTCCGCCCGGGTGCGCAGGTCGGCCCGAATTCGGTCATCCTCGAATTGAGCAATCCGCAGGTCGAGCAGGAAGCGATCAACGCGAGGCTTGCGTTGCAGTCGGCGGAAGCCGCGCTCGAAAATCTGCGCGTTCAGCTGCAGAGTGAATTCCTGACGCAACAGTCACAGGTTGCTGCGCTCGACGCCGACTTTCAGCAGGCCCGCATGCAGGCCGAGGCCGACGAACAGCTTGCCAAAGAGCAGTTGATCTCCGAGATCACCCGCAAACAGTCGAACCTCAAAGCCGAGACGCTGAAGAAGCGGCTGGCGCTCGACATGGAACGGCTTTCTACGGCCAAGCAATCGATCGATGCCCGGATTCGCGTGCAGGACGCGGCGGTCTCGCAGGCACGCGCGGTGTCCGACCTGCAGGCCAGCCGGATGGTGGCATTGAAGGTCATGCCCGGATTCTCCGGAGTACTCCAGCAGGTTCCGGTCGAAGTCGGTCAACGGGTAGGCCCGGGTGCCAACCTCGCCCGCGTCGCCGATCCAGGCCGGCTGAAGGCCGAGCTGAAGATTGCAGAAACCCAGGCCAAGGACATCGAAGTCGGCCAGATGGCGGAAATCGACACCCGCAACGGCGTGATTGCCGGCCTTGTCAGCCGCAAAGATCCCGCCGCCGCCAACGGAACCGTCACCATTGACGTCTCATTGACCGGCGAGCTCCCGCGCGGAGCGGTCCCCGACCTGAGTGTGGACGGCACGATCCAGTTGGAACGGCTCGAAAACATTCTCTACGTCGGACGGCCGTCGCTCGGCCAGGAACAAAGCACCGTGGGCCTCTTCAAGATCACGAACGTGGCGGGCGATGCGGAGCGGGTGCAGGTCTCGCTCGGCAAGAGCTCGGTCAACGCCATCGAAGTGAAAAAGGGACTCGACGCCGGAGACCAGGTGGTGCTGTCAGATATGTCCGCGTGGGATGCATTCCCCAAAGTGCGTTTGCGATAACCGACAAGGAACACCATGAATCAGCCGCTCATCAAGCTGGAAGGCGTCCGGAAGGTTTTCTATACGGACGAAGTGGAAACGCACGCCCTTGACAACATCAACATCGAGATCGCCAAGGGTGAGTACGTGTCGATTGCCGGGCCGTCAGGCTGCGGCAAGTCAACGCTGCTCTCGATCCTCGGCCTGCTCGACACACCCACCGACGGCAAGTATGTGCTGAACGATCGGCCGGCGACGCAACTGTCGCTGTCGGAACGAGCGCGCGTACGGAACCGTGAGGTCGGTTTCATCTTTCAGAGCTTCAATCTGATCGGTGATCTCACGGTATACGAGAATGTGGAGTTGCCGCTCACCTATCGCGGTATGCGATCCGCCGAGCGCAAACAGCGCGTGACCGCGGCACTCGAGCGCGTCGGCATGGCGCACCGCGCCAAGCACCTGCCCAGCCAGTTGTCCGGCGGTCAGCAGCAGCGTGTCGCCGTCGCCCGCGCGGTGTGCGGCGAGCCGTCGATTCTGCTCGCGGACGAGCCGACGGGAAACCTCGATTCGAAGAATGGCGAAGCCGTGATGGATCTGCTCAAGGAGCTGCATTCGAGCGGCGCGACGATCTGCATGGTCACGCACGACGCGCGCTATGCGTCGCACGCCGAGCGCACGATTCACCTCTTCGACGGCCGCGTCGTCGAAGAGTCAGTCGCGACCTCGTCGCACTGACACGCATCAGGGTCCAGTGAAATACGCCGTACGGACCCTCCTGAACAGCCCGGCCTTTTCGCTGGTGGCGATCGTCTCGATCGCCATCGGCATCGCCGGCAACGCTGTCATCTTCAGCGCCGCCGACGCCCTGTTCCTGCGCGCTCGTCCAGGTATCAGCGATCCCGGTCGTCTTGTCGATGTCGGAGGCACGCGAATCGGTCGTGCGCTCGACACGATGTCCTATCCGAATTTTGTGGACCTCCGCGACCGCAGCCGTGTGTTCGACGGCATCGCCGCGTATCGACCGGTCGCAGAAGTATTCGGCCTCACCATCAACGGCTCGGCGCAACCGGCGTACGGCACGGCGGTGTCCGGCAACTACTTCCAGGTCGCGGGCGTGCCGATGACCGCAGGCCGCGCGTTCGCGGCGGGCGAAGACCGCAT
>DAINQP010000109.1:0-19232 GCA_036742665.1 Vicinamibacterales bacterium
TCCAGCGGACCCGACGCCTGCGCCGTTTCGAGGAGCAGTTCCCCGAGGCGCTCGACCTCCTCGCGCGCGCGCTGCGGGCCGGCCACTCCTTCAGCACGGCCGTCGAGATGGTGGCCGAGGAGATGCCGGTGCCGATCGGTCCCGAATTCAAGCTGCTCTACGACCAGCAGAACTATGGCCTTGCGATGCCCGACGCGATGCGCCTGTTCGCCGAGCGCATTCCGATTCTCGACTCGCGGTTCTTCGTCACAGCGGTGCTGATCCAGCGGGAGTCGGGCGGCAACTTGTCCGAGGTCCTGGACAACCTCGCGAAGGTCATGCGCGACCGTTTCCGCGTCAAGCGGCAGATGCGCGTGCTCTCGGCGCACGGCCGTATCACCGGATGGGTGCTGGTCGCTATGCCGCCGGTCCTTGGCGTCGCGCTGATGACCATCAACGATGAACATCGCACCACCATGTTCAACGACCCGCTCGGCCACCAGATGATGTTCGGGGGCGTCGCGCTGCAGGTGATCGGCACGTTGATCATCCGCAAAATCGTCAACGTCGAGTACTGAGGAGAGCCGCCGTGGACATGACCATCACGCTGACCCTGGTTGCGGTCTTTGCCTGCGTCGCGCTCCTGACGGGATCGGTGGCCACCTTGGCAGTAGAGGGTGCGGAACCGGGCCGCCGTCGCATCAAGGACCTGCTCGGCCGGCGCACGGAGCGCGTGCAGGCCGAGGCAGGACTGCTCACGAACGCGCCGAGCGCGGCGATCAAGCGCATCTCGTCGTTCGTACCGAAGTCGCCGAAGGAGATGTCGCGCATCCAGAAGCGGCTCGCCCTCGCCGGCTTCCATGAAACGAAGCACACCGTCATCTACGTCCTTGCCGAGGTCGTCCTGACGATCATTTGCTTCCTAGTGCCGGTGTACCTGTTCGGATGGGGCGCCGGGTTGATCTTCGGATTGATGGGCGGGATCGTCGGCTACATCGCGCCGAGCTTGATCGTCGACCGGAAGATCAAGCGGCGGCAGAAGGAAATCGAGAACGGCCTTCCCGACGCGCTGGACCTGCTCATCGTCTCCATCGAAGCCGGCCTGGCAATCGATCAGGCCATCGTGAAGTGCGCGGAAGAGCTCACCATTGCGTATCCGGCGCTGGCCGAGGAGCTGCGCTTCGTCAACGTCGAGTGCAGGGCTGGGAAACCGCGTCTCGAGGCGTTCAAGAATTTCGCTACCCGAACGAAAGTCGACGACGTGCGCGCGCTGGTGGCGATGCTGGTTCAGACCGATAGGTTTGGTACGAGCGTGGCACAGGCTCTGCGGACGCACGCAGAAGTGTCACGCACCAAGCGCAGGCAGCGGGCCGAGGAGCGCGCGGCGAAGATCGGCGTCAAGCTGGTGTTCCCGCTGGTCTTCTGTCTGTTTCCCGCGTTCTACGTCGTCACGCTCGGTCCGGCGGTCATCAAGTTCGTGCATGCCTTCTCGCTAGGAGGCCCAATAGGAGGAGGATTCAAATGACGATCATCTTGGTAGCGGCGGCGGCAGGCGCCCTGGTTCTATACCTGCTTCGGCGACGCTCGCGTCTCAACTCGTCGGAAGAGTAAGCGCAGGGGTGATCGGCAGCGGACGGCGACGGTCTCTAGCTTGTTCGGGTCCAGCATCGTTCCGAGCCGATCCTTCTGTCTTCATCAACGGGAAGAACCCAAGTGAGGGTCGCCAGGGAGGAGTGCCGATAGCCCGAGCAGAGCGATCGCGTGGCGCATCGAGTCTTCGTCTTTACGGCCAGCGGAGGGTGGACTAGACTCGGCTGCCGTGTGGAGGGTGCCGATATGGATCCCTTGAGACGCAAGATCCTCGAAGCCGGAGCAGCGGCGGCGGCGATGGCCACCGCGTCGCGAGTCCTGGCGCAAACAGGATCGGCTGGAAGTGCGATGTCGCTCTACGAAAGAGGCCCGGTTCGCATTCACTACGAACAAGCCGGGTCAGGCTTCCCGCTGATGCTCATCGCCGGCGGAGGATTGAACTCGACGATCGACGGCTTGAAAAATGGGTCGCCGTTCAACCCGATCGACGAGTTCAAGAGCGAGTATCGCTGCATCGCTGCTGATCTGCGCAACGCCAACGGCGGCCATTCATCCGGCCCGCTCGAGATCGATCGTCCGTGGGATGCGTACACCGACGATCACATTGGGTTGATGGACCACCTCGGCATCGACAAGTTCATGGTGCTGGGGTTCTGCATCGGCGGCCCCTTCATCTGGAACCTGATCGAGCGAGCGCCGAACCGCGTCGTGGCGGCAGTGTTAGCGCAGCCGAGCGGGTCACGCCCAGAGATGCGCGATCTGTTCTACGACAACAACATCAAAGGCTGGGGTCCTGAGCTGGTCAAACGCCGGCCCGAGATCTCCATGCAGATGGTGGATCGCTTTCTGACCAGGATGTACCGGACCAACGCCGACTTCGTCTTCACGGTCACGCGCGATTTCGTGCGCACCTGCCAGACGCCCGTGCTCATTCTGCCGGATGACATTCCCGCGCATCCCTACGCCGTGGCGATGGAGGCCGCGATGCTCGCGCCGAAGGCGGAAGTCAGCATATTCCCGTGGAAGGAACCGAAGGAGCGCATTCCGCTGGCGGTGCGTCAGATACGCTCGTTCCTCCGCGCGCACCGGCCGGCGTCTACGTAGCCCGCATTACTCCACGATCGAGCACTTTGCCGATCGCGGTGATCGTATTCCAGTTCCGCGTCGTAGCCGCCGCTCCAAAGATGCGGTCCAATGCTCCGAGATAGCCGATCGCCTTCATCTGGCGCCGGTACTCGCCGATCACGAACCGGCCGTTGCAGGCCAGGACTCTCAGCAGCCACTGGCCGCGCGACGGCAGGGTCAGGGGCAACGGTGGCGACAGGCGTGGCGCTCGCGACAGGACGCTCACGAAGCGGACGACGTCGGGACGGTACGGCCTGCCGGCGAACCAGTCTTGAGAGAAGAGCTTCGCGATCTCGCGGCTCGGGCAGATCATGATCTGCGTCTCGAACGGAAGCCGGCTCGCCAGTTCCTTGCGCAGTTGCGTCTGACTGACCGGCCGCTGGATCACGAACGTTCCTGCGGCACCGATGTTGACGGCACCCAGGTGCTGCAGCTGCTCGACGAGCCTCGCCGGCCTGAATGTCCGGTGACCGCCGACGTTGACGCCGCGTAGGAGAACGACGTGGGTCACGGCTGTTGGTTGGCCACGAGCACGATTTTGCCAGTGACGCCTCCCTCGCCGAGCAGCTCGTGGGCGTGTCGTGCCTCGGCAAGTGGAAGCCGCTGCGCGATGAGCGGCGCGATCTTGTGCTCGTGAAGAAGATCGAAGAGAGCGATCAGGTCCTCTCGAAACATCGCCGGTCTCAACCGCATGAGCGTCTGGATGCTATAGGGAACCACCCGCTTTCGGCCTGGGAGCAGCCAGCCGGCAGCGATGTACACACCGAAGATGGCGATCGCGCGGTAGCGATGCCGGCCCCCGGAACGGCCCGACGCCAATCGCCCTCCGCGCAGCGAGCCAGTCAAGCCATACGCCACGACCGTCCCGCCACGACGGAGCGCCTTGCGTGAGCGCCAGATGTGAGTGCCACCGATGCTCTCAAAGACAACGTCCACGCCGTTGCCGGTAAGGCGATGGATTTCTGTCACGAAGTCCTGATTCTGATAATCGATTGGGATTCCGCCAAGATCGGAAACGGCCGACGCGCCTCGCGATGAGCACGTCCCGTACATCTCGAGGCCGGCGAGGCGTCCAAGCTGCAACAGTGCCGAGCCGACGCCGCCAGAAGCACCGTGAATTAACACACGCTGGCCCGGTCTTACCGTCAGAGAGCGGTGCATCATCTGGTAGGCGGTGACATAGTTCAGGATCAGGCTGACCGCCTCCGCAGGATCCAGGCCTGATGGCACCGGCACCAGAGCGCGTTGCGGCAGACAGACGAATTCGGCGTAGGCGCCGCTGATTGGAAGCGCCGCGACGATCTGGCCCGTTTTGATGCCCGAAATACCAGCGCCGAGCCGGTCCACTTCGCCAACCAGATCCCAGCCTGGCGTGAACGGCAACCTGGGAGTCTCCGGATGAATGCCTTCGCGCATCATCACGTCGGGCAGTGCGACACCTGCCGCCAACACCTTCACGCGTACGTCCCCAGGCATCGGCTCTGGGCAGTCTTCTTCAACGACGTGGAGTACGTCGGGGCCGCCGTAGCGAGTCGCGACGATGCGTGTGTGTTTCACCGAATCGCATCAGCCTCATCGCATCCGAATCGCTATTGCACTGGCGAGTGGACGTATTCGTCCACGTTTCTGGCCAGCACGTCGAGCGGCACGTTGCCGCCGAGGACGACGGTGTCGTTGAAGGCCTTGAGATCGAACTTCGCTCCGAGCGCCGTCGTCGCGTTCTGACGCAGACGATTGATCTCGCTGTGCCCGACCTTGTAGCCGCACGCTTGTCCCGGCCACGAGCAATATCGATCGACCTCGCTCGCCACTTCCAGCGGGTTTGAACCGTTCACGTCAACGAAGTACCGCACGCCTTCTTCGCGCGTCCAGCGTTTGGCGTGGATACCGGTGTCCACAATGAGCCGGCAAGCGCGGAACGCGATCGATTGCAAGTAACCGAGCCGTCCGACCGGGTCGCCTTCGTACGCGCCCAGTTCGTCCGCCAGCTGCTCGGCGTAGAGGCCCCATCCTTCCGAGTACACATTGAAGGCGAGCATCTGCCGGATCAGCGGCATGCGGCGTGTGTACTCACCCTGCCAGATGTGGCCGGGAATAGATTCATGAAACGTCAGATCGGCCAGGCTGTACTTGCTGTGCAGACTCGTCGTCCTCAGGTTGATCCAGTAGCGGCCGGGAATTGTGCCATCGATCGATCCGGGACCGCCGTACGCGCCAGGCGCGCCAGGCTCTTCCTCGGGCGGGAGACGCTTCACTTCCATGTTCGGATTGACGAGTGTCTTGAAGGCACGCGGCATCTGCGCGCGCACCCAATCGAGTCGATTCTGGATGAACGCCATGATCTCGGCTCGGCCCTTGTCGCCATCCGAGAACTGGTAGCGAGGGTCCTTCGCGAGCGCCTGCATGCGTGCGCCAACTGCGCCCTTTGCGTACCCGACCTTCTGCAGCAGTCCATCCATCTCCGCGTGCAGACGCTGTAGCTCGCTGCGGCCCAGCTCGTGAATCTCGTCAGGGGACATGGTCGTCGTAGTGGAGGCCTTGAGCGCCCATCGGTAGTACTCGTCGCCGCCCGGGCGCGACCAGATGCCGGCGTCGTTGGTGGCTGCAGCCCGCTGGGCCCGCAACTCAGTCAACTGCCGGTCCAGTGCCGGTGCGATCTCCTGCGCAGCAATGGCGCGAGCGCGATCGGCCCACTTGCCGGGAATGTTTTTGGTGCGCCGTTCGATCGATTCGACGAGCACTCCGCCCTCGCGCGCGTTCTTCGCCGAGAGCGTCATTTGCGCTAACGCTTTGTCGATCAGGAACCCGGGCGGCACGAGTCCAGCGGCGCGTGCCGCCTGTGTTCGTCCGAGCTCGCCGTCAAGCTGCTTCGCGTAGGACTGCAGTCGCGCGAGATAGGCTTCGGCGTCAGCGGCGTTCTCAATGCGATGCTCGGCGTCGAGAAATCGCGGCACGTCGAGGTAGGCGCCGACGTTCTGAATGACGACGTACGGCGTGTTGCGCCAGCCACCGACGGCCACATCTCCGTAGGGCAGCGCGAACCCTTCGAGCGACGTTGTATACGCGCTTCGTACGACCTCGACGCTCGTGCGTGTCGCATGGGAGAGCCCGGACGTGTTGAGGGCGCTGATCTTCTGGACGTCTGCACGAAGCTGGCTGGCGATCTGCCGCTGTCCCTGAGCCGAGCGATCGGTCAGCTGCGATCGCAGGACCGCCCTCGCGCCGGTGTCGATGCCAAGCGACGTCGCACCCTCTGGTCCGAGACGAAGGAGATTGTCGGCAATCTGGTCGAGCAGTGCGAGCGCATCGGCCTCGGTGGTTGCAGGCGTCGCGGCCGCATTGTCACGCGTGCATCCGGATATCAGCGGCAACGTCATGGTAGATAGGAGTGTGGCGATCGCGTCGCGCCGGTTCATGAATGGAGACGTCGGATGTTTATATCCCATGCCCGCCGATCGGTACTGTCTCGACGCGATTGCTGAAGCCGGCGATCAGGGGTCGCCCCTTCGCGATCGCGGCTTGAACGGACGGGAGAGATAGCGACGCCTTGTGACTGGCCTGGCTATCCCACACCTCGGTGATCCAAAGCCCGTTGTCATCGGCTGGATCTCGAGCGATGACGTAATTCAGGCAACCCGGCATCGCTTGTGTGCCATCCAGGAGGATCGCCGCGAGTGCGTCCCGCTGTCCGGGCACTGCATTCATCTTGCCGATCAAGCCGTACATCTCGCCTCTGTCCCGTGTCACTGGCGTCGTGGCGTTGCATCGCGCGTCAACAGAACGGCGCCGGTGGACATCGGTTGAACTACGCGCTGGTAAATTGAGAGATAGCCGGTCGACGTCGACAGCATCGGCTCGCCTCGCTGGGCTCGTCTCGCCGCAAGCACGGTCGCCGGAACGTCGAGGTCGACCGTGCCCGCGCTTACATCGATGACAATACGGTCACCATTCTCGACGAGCGACAGCGGACCGCCGACGGCGGACTCGGGTGACACCTCGGCGATCGTCAGTCCCTTGTTGCAGAGTCCAGACAGCTGGCCATCCGAGACGAACGCGCACTCGTTTTCGAGCCCCGCGGCGTAAATTGCAAACACGACGCGGGAGGCCGAGCCCGCCATCGCGGGACCACCTTTGGGTCCGCATCCACGCAGCACGAGTGCGCCGCCCGGTGTCAACTCGCCGCCCTGCACACCCGCAATCGCCGCTGGCACATCGTCGTAGACGATGGCCGGGCCCGCGAATTGGAGCGGTTGCCCGGGCGCACGCAGGCCCGGCTTGACGATGGCGCTCTCGGGCGCCAGCGATCCGCGCAGGACGACGATCGACCCGCCGCGCGAGAACGGGCGATTCAGCGCGCGGATGACGTCGCCGTTCACGACTGCGACGTTGGCCAGGTGTTCGCCAAGCGTGCGACCGGTCACCGTCAACGCCTTCAAATCCAGCATCGGCTCAAGTCGTTTGAGAAGTCCCTGCGCTCCGCCGGCCGCTTCGAAAGCGTCGATCGTATCCGGGCCGTTCGGCGCGACGGCGCTCAACACGGGCACGTGTGCACCGAGCTCGTTGAACAGTGCGAACACGTCGACGTCCACACCGGACTCGACCGCCGTCGCCTGCAGATGCTTGACGCAGTTGATCGATCCGCTCACCGCGAGCACCGACGCAGCGGCGTTGCGGAATGCGCCCCGCGTCATGATGCGACGCGGCGTCAGATCTTCCCAGACCATGTCCACGATGCGGCGTCCGGACTGGCGGGCGATGTCGAACATACGCGGACTGTTCGCGAGGATCGGCGCCGCGCCTGGCAGCGTCATACCGAGTGCTTCGCAAACGATGTGCATCGAGTTCGCAGTGCCCATGCCCGCGCACACGCCAGGACCAGTGATCGCGTGGTCGCACATGCCGGCGAGCGTGTCCTTCGACAGCTTGCCGAACATCGCCTGCACCGACCCGATGAACACTTCTTCGATGTCCACGTGTTTGCCGTCATAGCGTCCGCTCGGTTGATAGCCGCAGATCACGAGGATGCTGGGGATGTTGAAACGCCCCGCGGCCATCAGGTGAGCGGGCGGAGTCTTGTCGCATGACGACAGACAGAGCATGCCGTCGAGTTGTGCGCCTTCAATCGCGATCTCCATGTCGTTGACGATGAGATCGCGGCTGGCCAGCATGTAGCCGCCGCCGGCGCCAGCACTGACGATGAAGTCGCTCGGGGCCGCCGTACGGATCTCGAAGGGTAAGCCGCCCGCTTCACGCACCGACTCCTTGACGACTTTGGCAATGCCGTCGAGATGGCTGAAGCAGATCGCCAGCTCCGATGAGCTGTTCACGACGGCGATCTTGGGCTTGAGCATGTCGTCGTCACTGAGGCCGAGCGCTTTCCATTGGGCGCGGCGCACGGCCTCCCGCGGCGAGCCGGGCTCGAAATTGCTCCTCAACGCTTTGACCATTTCGGTCGTAATATCCCACGAAACGTCCGCGTAGGGCCCGCCGAAGCTCGAAGAGCGAAGGCTGGACCGGCCGGACCGATGATGAGACTCACCACCGACGAACAGGAGATGCTCGACGGGCGTAAGGGCAAGGCCCGCCGGAAGGCCATGGAGCTGCTGGTGCGCTACGCCGAAGCGCTCGGTGCCGAGCGGTTCGTGGACACGCGCAACGTCGCCGGCGTTCCAGGCTCGGCGAATCCGTTCCTGCAGAACTACTACAAGGACAAGGGCGCGGCCGGGCTCGACGCGATCTTCTCGCATTTCGATCTGGATTCCGACGAGCTCATCGACGTGCCGAGCGCCGTCGTGCCGACCTATCACCTGCAGGGCGGCGCCGATCCGAGCGCCTGGCAGACGATTGGCGTAAAGGTCGAGGTGTTCCGAAACTATCAGGAGCGCGAAGCCTTCGCTGCGTCGCATGACGTAGGGATCCTCAAGACGTGCACGCCCTACCTCGCTGGCAACGTCCCAGCTCGCGGCGAACACCTCGCATGGATGGAATCGTCGGCGGTGATTTACGCCAACTCCGTGCTCGGTGCGCGCACCAACACGGAAGGTCGCGAGAGCACCAGCGCGGCGATGCTGACGGGCAAGATTCCCGATTGGGGACTGCACCAGACCGAACATCGTTACGGCACGCATCGCATTGATGTGGACGTCGCCGTGGATTCGGTGATGGACTGGGGCATGCTTGGCTACTACGTCGGCGACGTCGTTCAGGAACGCATCCCTGTCGTCGCCGGAAGGTATAGCCAGCCTGAGATCGTTCGCCTCAAGCACTTCGGCGC
Organism: Vicinamibacterales bacterium; assembly: GCA_036742665.1. Classification (GTDB taxonomy): domain Bacteria; phylum Acidobacteriota; class Vicinamibacteria; order Vicinamibacterales; family UBA2999; genus Gp6-AA40. Next base: position 8,969 of record DAINQP010000109.1, read on the forward strand.
GGCCGCCTCGAGCTCTGGCGGCGTCGAGATGTATCACATCGTCGGCGTGACGCCGGAGGCCGAGTCCCTGGCTCTGGCGTTCGGCCCGAAGAAGCCGATCGAGACCTTTCGATATGGCAAGCACGAGCAGCGCAGCGTCTACGACCGACTGAATGCGAACGCCAGTGATCCCAATGTGGACTTTGTGATGCTCGGCTGCCCGCACGCCGCTATCGAGCAGCTCCGAGATGCCGCGCGTCTGCTCGATGGAAAGAAGGTCAGTGCCAATTGCGCGCTGTGGATCTTCACGTCGCGCGCGGTCAAGAGCCAGGCGCACGAAGAAGGGCTGCTCTCGACGCTCGCCAATGCGGGCGCGGTTCTACTCACCGATACCTGTTCGGCATTCGCGCAGGCATTGCCTCCGGGGACGAAGGTCGCGGCGCTCGATTCTGCCAAGCAGGTGCACTATCTTCCGGCGATTCTCGGCGTCCAGGCGTGGTTTGGATCGACGACCGACTGCATCAACGCAGCGTTGAGCGGTCGTTGGGCAGGAGAACGGCCGTGACAGTCTCCGCCAAGATCGTGTTGCGAGGACGCAAAGTGTGTGGTGGCCGAGCTGAAGGCGAGGCGCTCGTCACGCGTCAGACGATTCCCGGCTGGGGCGGGGTGAATCCCGTGCGGGGCATCATCACTGAAACACAGCACGAACTGCGCGGCGTAAGCTTCAAAGACAAAGTGCTAGTGTTCCGAGGCGCGAAGGGATCCTCGGGGTGGTCGGCGATGTATCACACCGCGAGGCTCGCCGGCACAGCGCCCAAGGCACTCATCTTCAATGAAATGACCACCAAGGTTGCGCTCGGTGCCGTCGTTATGCGCGTGCCGAGCATCACCGATCTCGATCAGAATCCCCTCGACGTGATCGAGACCGGCGACTGGGTCACCGTGGATGCCGACCGCGGCGTCGTCGAGGTCGTCAAAAGAGCACCTTAATACATGCGTCTCTGGTCTGGCCTCATCCTCTGTCTGTTCGCTGTGCTTCCGTTGCGAGGACAGGAAGCGCATCCCGATCAACTTCGTGCAGCGGCGAGCCGAGCTCTTGCTTCGATTCAGAAGGCGCAGGCGCTGTGGTACACGACGAACAAGCAGGTCTGTGCGTCGTGCCATCATCAGTATCAGCCGGCGATCGCGTATCGGGTCGCCCGCGATCATCGGGTCCCATTCGATGAAGTGATCGCGAAGGCGGATGCAATCAGCGCGTTCACGTTTGCCGACATTGATCGCGCGGTGCAATACACGCACGTGATCGAGCCGGCCATGGACGATGCGTATCGGATGGTGGCGGCGAACGCTGCCGGCGTGAAGCCCAATCTCGGTGCGGCCATCTACGCGCGGCTGCTGATCTCGCGTCAGAACACGGGCGGTGACTGGGACGGTTTTCACCAGCGTCCACCGTCCTCATACAGCCGTGTGACGATGGCGACGCTGGGGCTGCGCGCGGTGCAGCTCTATCACCATCCGAACCAGAAGGCGGAAGCCGATGCGGCTGTCGCGCGCGCGCGCAAATTCCTCGAATCGCATACTGCGCGCGATACCGAAGAGCGCAGCTATCAACTGCTCGGATTGCGGTGGGCGGGTGCGGATCGCGCGACGTTAAGGAAATTGGCCGCAGGACTGCAGGCGACCCAACGTCCCGACGGCGGCTGGAACTCGATGGCTGGCCGCGACAGCGACGTGTACTCGACCGGTCAGGCGCTTGTCGCGCTGCACGACGGCGGCAGCGTCGCCATCATCGATTCGACGTGGCAGCGCGGCATTGCCTACCTGCTGAAGACCCAGGCCGCCGACGGCACGTGGCATGCGACGTCGCGGCTGCATCCACCGGCGCCGCTCAGCCCGCCGTACTTCGACGCCGGTTATCCGCACGGCCACGATCAGTTCCTCTCGATGCAGGGTGCGAGTTGGGCGGTGATGGCGCTCTCGTATGCGCTCGAGCCTTCGACGCGCGTCACGCCGCCTCCGCTTCCAGAGACCGAACCGTCCGGCCTCGAATCGTGGGTGGAACCGATACTGTTTGGTTCAGTGGCTGACCTGAAAAAGCTGCTCGACACGGGTCTCAATCCCAACGCGGCAACCACGTCCGGCGGGACGACCGCGCTGATGATGGCGGCGCCGGACGTGGAGAAGATGCGCTTGCTGATCGATCGCGGTGCCGACGTCAACGCCCGCGCGCGGTCGCGGTTTTCGGCGTTGATGGTGGCGGCGCAGTACCAGGAGGGCGATGCGGCGATCAATCTGCTCCTCGATCGTGGCGCGCAGGTTGCCGCGCCTCCGGATGGCGCGCCCGTCTTCAGCGCGAACCCGTTCGTCCTCGCGTCCTACGCCGGAAATGCGAAGAGCCTGAAGCGATTGCTCGCTGCCGGCGGCAAAGTGGACGAGCCGTTCATCGCGATCGGCACGTCGAGGACCACTCCGATCCTCGGCGCGTTCAAATTCGGGGATGTCGAAGTTGCCAACACGCTGATCGATCTCGGTGCGCCGGTGGACTTCGCCGATGGGAACGGCATCACGATGCTCGGCCGCAGCGTCCTCAACAACGAAGTCGAAATGGCGCGAGCGCTGATTGCTCGCGGTGCGAACATCAACGTCGTGGACAAGCTGGGGATGACGCCGCTGCTCTGGGTGGCGAACGTCGACTTCGGGGACACCGCGATGCTCGAACTCCTGCTGAAGTCCGGCGCCAACCGGGATGCCCGGAACAAGGACGGCCTCACACCACTCGAATTGGCGCGCAAGTACGGCCACTCAACGCTCATCCCGCTCCTGGAGAAGGCATCCAGCACGCCGTAGCGCGAAGGCTTGAGCCTTCGCCGACAGCCGCGCACGCTAAAAGCGTGCGCTCTCCGAAGACGTGGTCACCGGCGCTCGAGATTGTCAGCCAGTCGCCGTTGAAAGGTGCCGAAGTCGATCGCGTGTACGGCGCTTGTACCCGCGAGATCGAGCGCATGCGCGGCAGCGGCCCCCATCGCTATGCAGGGACCCATGACGCGAATCGCCGACAGCGCGCTGACGTCCGCATCCACGCATCGGCCCGCCGCGACGATGTTCTCGGCCTCTCTCGGGACCATGCACGACAGCGGAATGTAGTAAATGTGGTCGTCGGGAAACCTCTCCCAGTGCACCAGCTCCGGTGCATTGTGCAGCTCGACCCACCATGCGCATCGCGCCGCGGCATCTGCGGGCTTTACGCCGGAGCGGATCTCGTCGAGCGTCAGCTGCTTTCGGCCGACGATCCAACGCGTCTGACGCAGACCAGGGTTGCCGTAGGCGCGCACTTGCGCGTTGCGAAAGATGTCGGGGAACTCGGTTCGTAGAAACCGGATCACGCTGTCCGCCTGCCGTCGTCCCTCGAAGACCATCCGCGCGGTGCCGAGCGGATCGAGCGGCGTCTCGAAATGTGTGACGTTCGCCAGCATGAAGTTCCTGCCGGGGAAGTGCATCAGAAAGCCGTCATGGCGCACCAGGCCGTACTGCGCGCCTCGATCGGCGAGCCGCTTGTGAACGTCGGCGATCACCAGGTGTTTCGCGGCCTCGGTGTCGTAGCCCTCGATGAGGAAATTCAACGATCCGTAGACGGCCTCGTCTGGCTCTCTCACTTCTAGACCGGCCTCGTAGGTCAAGCTCGCATCGCCTGATGCATCCACGAAGCCGTTCGCTTCGATGCGTGCCGCGCCGAAGCGCGTGGCCACATCCACGGCGCGAAGACGACGGCTCTCGAAGGTGACGCCGGTGATCACGGCACCGACGAGTACCTGGACGTCCGCAGCTTCGACCTGCTTCTCTATCCATCGCGCCAGACGCACCTCGTCGTACTGGAAGGTGATCGTGCCCGTCATCGATGTCCGCCGATGCAGCGATCCTTCGGCGGTGAGGTCGGCAATGAGGTGGTCAGCAATGCCGCGCGTGATCTGATACGGGGCCGGCCCATGCGTGTAGAGGCCGATGATCGTGCCGACGATCGAACCGATCGCCTGGCCGCCAAGCGATGGCGCGGCGTCCACGATCACAACCCGTCGGCCGAGGCGCGCTGCTTCCAGTGCCGCCGACACGCCGGCGATGCCCGCACCGACGACGCAGATGTCGGCGGTGACGAGGCGCGGCCGCGAGGATGGTGGTCGCCGGACGATCCGTGCAGTCGCTCCGGTTGGCATCACTCATACGTTAGCCCAGCGGGCCTCGGAGAGCTGAGATCTCTTGTAGGCGGGTCTTTGGGACCCGCCGACGCAGATATACTGAGCCGCTCCAGGGGAGGCTCAGATGACCAACTGGTTCCGCGGTTCTTGCGTCGGCATCGTGGTGGGTGCGGCGCTGCTGATGACAGAACGTGCGCCCATCGCGCAGCAACCGCCAACGGCTGCAGCGTCACCGTGTCAGGCCGCGACAACTCCAGCAGGCGGTCAGCCCGGTGGGCGCGCGGCGGTGCAGGCGCCAGGCGGACAGGGCGTTCAGGCGCAGGGCGGTCGCGCGGCCGGTGCAAGAGCCGGTGGAGGCGGTGGCACGCCGCCTCCTATCCAGTGGGCCGCGCCGCCATTGCCTGACGGACCGATCACCACACAGTCGGCGACACCGGCGCATCGCAACCTGCGTCTCGTCGTCACGAAGGGGCTCTTCCATCCGTGGGGCATGGCGTTTTTGCCCGATGGCGGGATTCTGATCACCGAGCGTCCGGGGTGCCTGCGAATGGTGCGCAACGGTGTGCTCGATCCGAAGCTCGTCGCGGGTCTGCCGCCGATCTCCGCACAGGGCCTCTCAGGCTTGATGGACATCGCGCTCCATCCGCGCTTCGCTGACAACAAGTTCGTCTATCTCGCGTATCACAAGCCCAATCCCGCAGCCGCGAACGTACCTCCCGGACCGAACGCGCCGCCGGCGCGCCTTGCGACGCTCGCGCGTGGCACCTGGGACGGCACGGCACTTACCAGCGTGCGCGAGTTGTTTTCAGCGGACGCGACGACGGAAGCGTCGCGTATCGTGTTCGGTTCCGATGGGATGATCTACATGAGCCTGGGCCGATCGACGGAAGGCGCGAACGCGCCGTCACAGGACCCCAACAACTACGGCGGCAAGCTGCTGCGACTCCGCGACGATGGCACGGTGCCTCCCGATAATCCGTTCGTAGGGCGCGCCGGTTTCAAGCCGGAGATTTACACCATGGGTCATCGCAATCAGCTGGGGCTCGCCGTGAATCCATCCACCGGCCAGATCTGGGCGGGCGAGCAGGGGCCGAATGGCGGTGACGAGGTGAACATCATCCAGGCGGGGAAGAACTACGGGTGGCCCGTCATCAGTTACGGGCGCAGCTATCCCGGGCCTCGCGTATCAGAGAAACCGTGGCAAGAGGGCATGGAGCAGCCGGTTGTGGTGTGGATTCCGTCCATTGCGCTCTCGGGCATGACCTTCTACACCGGTGACAAATTCCCCGGTTGGAAGAACAACCTGTTCGTCGGTGGCCTGCGGCAGGGCGAAGTGCCGCGCACGGGTCAGCTGCAACGCATCGAGTTCAACGACAAGTGGGAAGAGGTGCGACGGGAGCCACTGTTGCGTGAGCTCGGTCAGCGTATTCGCGATGTGCGTCAGGGCCCCGATGGGTACTTGTATGTGCTGACCGAAGAAAACGATGGAGCGTTGATTCGCATCGAACCCGGCGACGCCGCTTCGACGAGATAATAGAGGGATGCAATTAGCCGAACGAATGACGCGGATCGGGATCGAATCCGCGTTCGAAGTCCTTCAGCGTGCCCGTGCGCTCGAGGCGCAGGGCAAGCACGTCATCCATCTGGAAATCGGCCAGCCGGACGTTCCGACACCGGCCCACATCAAGGACGCCGCCAAGCGCGCGCTCGATGAGGGCTGGACCGGTTACGGGCCGACGCCTGGGTTTCCGGATTTCCGCGACGCCATCGCGCACTACATCTCGACGTCGCGTGGCATCCGGGTCAGCGGCCAGAACGTGGTCGTGGTTCCGGGCGGTAAGCCGATCATGTTCTTCGCGATGATGGCCGTCGTCGAGCCCGGCGACGAGGTGATCTATCCAAACCCCGGCTTCCCGATCTACGAATCGGTGATCAATTTTCTTGGCGCGACACCCGTGCCGATCCCGCTCGTGGAGAGCCGCGGTTTCTCGTTTGACCTCGACACGTTCGAAGCAAAACTCTCGCCGCGGACGAAGATGATCGTCCTCAACTCGCCGGCCAATCCTACCGGCGGGGTGATCCCCAGGGAAGACCTCAAGCGGATAGCCGACCTCACGCGCGATCGCGACGTGCTGATCCTCAGTGACGAGATCTATTCGCGGATCTGCTACGAGGATGAGCCGCAGTCGATCACGCAGTTCGACGGAATGCTCGACAAGACCATCATCCTGGATGGTTTCTCGAAGACGTATTCGATGACCGGGTGGCGTCTCGGCTACGGCGTCATGCCGCCGTGGCTGGTCGATGCCGTCGATAAACTGATGGTCAATTCGAATTCCTGCACGGCGAGCTTCACGCAGCGGGCTGGCCTTGCTGCGCTGCAGGGTCCGCAGGATGCCGTCGATGCGATGGTGGCGGAATTCCGTCGTCGCCGGGATGCGATCGTCAAAGGCTTGAACGAGATTCCGGGCTTCAGCTGCATGGTGCCGGCCGGTGCGTTCTACGTGTTCCCGAACGTCACGAACACTGGCGTGCCGAGCCGCGATCTCGCCAACATGCTGCTCAACGATGCGGGTGTCGCGTGTCTCAGTGGAACCGCGTTCGGCAGCTACGGCGACGGCTATCTTCGATTCAGCTACGCGAACTCGTTGGAGAACATCCAGGAAGCGCTCAACCGGATCCGAAAACTATCCGAACGTTGGGCGACTGCGAATGTCAGATAGCAGCGATGCGACGAGGACCTGCCACGTCGCGGCCGTGACTCGCACGCCGGGAAATCGTCTGCGCTCGTACTCTGACGATTTCCGCGCCTCTAGCGGCTGCTTCGCGGCGACATGCGCCGCCGGCTCAAAACGCCTGCGCTAGTTCGTGCAACCAGAACGCATGGACGGAAGAGGGCGCGGCGGCATCGCTTCGCCAATTTCCGGCTTCGCGCTGTGCTCGGCATGCTCGCGTGCACCGACCCCCGTCAGTTCGATCGCACCGACTGCCGAAGCAGAGACATCACTTCTTCGGATTCTTTAGGCACGGCCGAAGTGAGCACCTCCGCACCAGTCGGCGTGACGAGCACGCTGTCCTCGATCCGGATATGCAGCCCCGACATGTCGATGATCGGCTCGATCGCCATGACCATCCCGGCCTCGAAGGGCAGGTTCCAGTCGCCAACATCATGGACCGACATGCCGACGTAATGCCCGACATATGCGTAGCGGGGATCGAAGCCGTGCTTCTTGAAGATGTCTTCGGCGATCTTCTGGACAACATTCCGCGCGACGCCAGGCTTGATCGCCGCGATGATCGCCTTCTGTGCCTCGAGCACGCACTCATACGCCTTGAGCTGCGCGTCGGTGAAGCGCCCTGACACCGGCCACGTCCGCGTTATGTCCATCGTCAGGTAGTCGAGCGAACCGGCATAGTCCATGACGACGAGCTCGCCGGATTTCATCTGACGACTGTTCGCCTCGTAATGCCACTGATTGCCCATCGGGCCCGAGCCGACGATGGCGGGGTAGGCGGCACCCTGGAAGCCGTTCCGCAGCATCCAGTAGGTGGCTTCTGCCTCGAGCTCATACTCAAACTTGCCGGGCGCGGTGGCCTGCATCGCGCGCTTCAGTGCCTCGGCGCTGATGCGGCCGTTGTACTTGAGGATCTCGATCTCGCGCGGCGACTTGATCATTCGCTGTCGATCGAGGTGCGGAGTCGCGTCCTTCATCTCGTAGTACGGGAACTGTTCACGAAGCGCGGTGACGCGCGCCGCGTCCTCGGTGGGCTGCTGGGCGAACGGATTGGTGAGCCGCCGCGCCGTGCCGATGGCAGTGTCGAGCCGGCTGCGGTCCACAACATCGCGCTCTGACAGGCGCGTCCACAGCTGCTCGGTGCCCGCAGCGGAGCGCCGGCGAGCGAGAAATTCATGCAGCGCGCTGAGCGGCTGGATCGTGGCGAAGCCGTACTTCTTCGCCGCATCAGGTTCGTCGAGCCAGTTGCCGCCTTCATAGCGAATCTCGGTCGCGCTCAACTTTGGAAGGAACAGGTGCGAGATACCTGACGCGCCATCCATCACGAGCACGGCGTTGAATGACTCGTTGCCGGTCAGATAGTAAAAGTCGTTGTCCTGCCGGAACCGCACCCCCGGAATCGGGCTGGTGCCGCCAAACAACAACAGCGTGCCCCGTTGAAGCACCTTCGCGAGCTGTTGCCGTCGTGCGGCGAACTCCTCGGGCGGATATCCCATCCGCTCGGCCGTCGGAAGCGCTGATGCGGCAACGGCAGCAACAACGATCAGGGCCACGCGGTAACGAGTCAACGAAGCGTGACGCATAGCCATTCCTCTTCCTGCGCGCAGTGTTCGACGGCGAGCGGCGCGAAGGCGTGCAATACCTGACGCTCTTCGCTGGCCATGAACCCACTCAGGATCAGACGCCCTTCGGAATCCGTCAACTGTCTGAGCCGGTCCGCGGCAGAGATCAGCAACGCACCGGTCAGGTTGGCCAACACCACATCAGCGTTGGCCGGTGCGGCCTCCCGCAGGTCGCCGACCTGGAGCGTCACGCGCGATCGTGGATTGAAGCCCAGATTCTCACGCGCGGCGGCCACCGCGTCCGCATCATCGTCAATCGCGATGACATTGGCCGCGCCAAGCAGGCTCGCGGCGATTGCCAGGACACCCGAGCCGGTACCTACATCGATCACGGTCTTGCCGCGCATGTCGAACTGCTGCATCGCGGCGAGGCACAGCCTCGTCGTTGCATGATGTCCGGTGCCGAATCCCATCGACGGCTGCACGACGATGGTGATCGGCGCATCCCAAGGTGGGGCGACGATCACGCGGCCGACGTGAACCGCACGAACGTCGGCCTGCGAACGGGCCGCCCAATCCTCGTCGGGAACGTCGATCGTCTCGAGTGCGAGTCCCTCGAACGCGGCGGGCAATTCGCGCGCGGCACGATCGCGTTCCTCAGCGTCGTGAAAGAAGACGCGCCAGACCTCGTCGCCTTCATTGATCGCCGTGATGTGATAGTCGGTGAGCGCTGCCTCGAAGAATTCTGGAACGTGGGTGACGTCGAGCGCTGGCCAGGTGCGGCCGGTCTTATCCAAAAATGTCCTTGACCCGATCGAGCAGGCCCTTGTCGTCATGGTCGCCGACCGGCGTCGGCTCCAGGGCCTCTTTCGGCAGCGTGGCCGCGAGTTGCTCGAGCAACTTCTTCTGCTCCTTGGAGAGCTTGCGCGGCGTGCTGACCTTCACCGTGACGAGCAGGTCGCCGTGGCCGCGGCCGCTGACGTCAGGGATGCCCTTGCCTCGGACGCGGAACGTCGTTCCAGTCTGCGTGCCGGCCGGAACGCTGAACGCCTCGTCACCGCCGAGTGTCGGGATACGAATCTCGCCGCCGAGCGCGAGCGTCGTGAAGTTCAGCGGCACCTCGCAATAGAGATCGTTGCCGTCGCGCTGGAAGAACTCATGATCCTGCACGTGGATGACGACGTACAGATCGCCGTGCGGACCACCAAGCGGACCGGCCTCACCTTCGCCGCTGAGGCGCAGACGCTGACCGGTGGCGATCCCGGCCGGAATACGGACGGTGAGCTTCTTCTCCTGCTGCACGCGACCCGCACCACGACAGGTGGCGCACGGCTTCGAGATGATCGATCCCGATCCTCGGCACTGATTGCATGTGCGCGCGACCGTGAAGAATCCCTGCTGATAGCGTAGTTGGCCGCGGCCCTGGCACTGCGGACACGTGACCGGCTGTGTGCCCGCCGCTGCGCCGTTTCCCCCGCAGGTCTCGCACGCCACTTGCCGCGGGATCTGAATCGACGTTTCGACGCCCTTCGCAGCTTCGGTGAACGAGATCTCGAGGTCGTAACGCAGATCGGCGCCACGCTGTGGGCCGCTACGCCTTCGACCCCCGCCGAACACGTCGCCAAAGCCGAAGATGTCGCCGAGGCCGCCGAGGATGTCCTCGAAGCCACTGAACGCATTCGGATCGAACCCGCCGGTAGCCGCACCGCCGAGTCCGGCGTGACCGAAGCGGTCGTACATGTGCCGCTTGTCGGTATCGATCAGGACCGCATAGGCCTCGGCAGCTTCCTTGAACCGC
>DAINQP010000110.1:0-19029 GCA_036742665.1 Vicinamibacterales bacterium
GGCGTGGGGCCACGCCCTTCGATTCGGTACGAGCGCGGCTTGCTTTTCATTTCGGCGCGAGCGCGGCTCGCTGGTTCATTTCGGAACGAGCCGGGGCGGCCGCTTGCCTTGACGCACCGCGCCGGCAATGGGAACGTAGTCGAGCTCGAGGCCGCTGTCCACGCAGCGAAGCATCAGCCCGCCTCGGCTCATGTCACCACGGCCAACGAACGACGCCGGAAACAGCAAATGGTCTCCGAAGATCGGCAACAGCACCTCTACGTACTTTCCAGAGGCGACGCTGCCGAGAAGCACCACATCGCAGTCGGGGCCGACTGCATCGAGCAACGCTCGCGCGCTGCGTTCGAGTGGCCGCCGGTAGCGGATGTTGTCGTGATCAATCGGCTCATCGGCGAACCGGCGCAGCGACTCGAGTGTCACGAACACATCTGCCGCGCGCAGACCGGCGTTCGGCGTGATTACCAGCACGCCGCCTGCGATGACGGGATCGCTCGGATCCGGTGGACTGCTAAACCGCCGCGCATACGCGAGCTTGCCGCGAAAATACAGACCGCTGACGAAGCTGAACACGTCGCCGAGCGCAGCGCCCTCTGACGTCCGCAGCTGCTGCGCCAACGCGAACCGCGCCGCCTCCGACATCAGCTGCTTCGCCCGAGTACCGCCGAGGTTTGCAGGTGAGAGCACAAAGATGCGCTTGCGCGCGCCGAGCCCAGCGGAGTACGTCTGGTGCACGTTGATTAGGAGCAGGTGCTGCTCATGAACCGAGTCGCCCCGGTTTTATGGTTCGATCATCAGGCCGAGGAGGCAGCAACATTTTACGTCGAGTTCGAACTCGATGATCCAAAGCTGAACGCGCCACGGAAGCGATGCTGCGCATGAAGAAGATCACCATCGCCGAGCTCGAACGTGCGGTCGCCGAGGAACCCGCGGGCCATCGCTGGTAGAGTGAGCGTGGCACTCGGGTTGCGTCCTTCTCACAGCGGAGGAGGCACCATGCCGGAAAAGGAAACACTGAGGCGCGCGAAAGCCGACAAGCGCGCAGGCAAGTCGCCGACCACGCAGGCCGGCGAATTCGTACGTGAAGAGATCCATCACGTGCGCGAGGGCAAGCACGGCGCACGATCGGCGAAACAGGCGATTGCGATCGGGCTGTCGAAAGCACGCCGCGCGGGGGTTGACCTTCCTTCCCCGCCTGCCAGCGCCAGCGACTCTACAAAGCGGAGCGCGAAATCGGCGCGGCGGCGGGCGAGCAGCCGGAAGCGGCCTTCAACCAAACGCGCCCGCGCCTCCGAGCGCAGACTCAAGCGAGAGCCACGGAGCACGGCGTCTCGTCAGGCGCTTTCGCGTCAGGCGAAGACGTCTGCGCGCCGGCGTTCACAGCGGTCGCGAAGTGCGGCGGCACGAAAGGCCGCACGCACGAGAAAACGGACGCAGCGTCAGCGCGCAGGGGCGCGCTGATTAGTCTGGCCGTCCCAAAGGACCGGCCAGACTTGTTCACTCGGCCGGTCCAAAGGACCGGCCCTACTTTTTCTTACCTTCGCGGCCGAATGCCCCCGACACCTTGCGTGATGGCGGCGCCGGATCGTCAGGATGACGCGTGCCAGCCTGCTTCTGAGCCATCGATCGACTGCCGGCCTTGATTGAAGTCTGACGACCATCGCCTCCAGCCATCGGTTCTTCACCGACACGGCCGGCGGCATCCTGCGGTGGCGGCGCATCGGTATCAACGGGTGGATTCTCAGCGGCGTCACGAGCCTCTTCGTCCGGCGACATGCGGTTGCTGATGCCGACATGCCCACCAGCCTGCGAACGCGATTGCCCTTGGCGTAATCGCTTCGCCTCGCGCCGCTCCACTTCGTGGACGACGCCTTCGCCCGGCCGCTCGCGTCCGGCGACCTTGTAGTGATCCGGATTGACGTTGTTGTGTTTACTCATGATGGCCTCAAATCACAGGGCAAATCGCAGTGACGCGCCCACGCCGCCGACCTCGGCGAGCAGCTGCGGATTCTCGATGAATCGCACGCTGGCGGATGTCTGCTTTGCCAGCGTCACGAGATCGTTCGCGGCATCGTCGGCGCCCCGAACCTGTCCAGGCTCCGACGCAATCACCAGCGTATCGACCTGCCCGCGCTCGAGCGCCTCTCGCACGGGCTCGGGGCCAACCAACGCCAGTCCGCCGGCGCGATAATCGCCGATCAGATCCTGCACAATCGATTCGTCGGTCTCCTCGTCCTTCTTGCGCAGCGCCTCGAGTGTCGCTGCCAGCACCTCGTGCTCCGGCGATCGAATGTCGAGACGCAGCACGTCAATCAATTTTGCGCTGAGCCGCTCCGGGAGCTGTTCCTTCAAAAGCGGCACGATCACTTCATCTCCGGCGACGACGACATGCTCGATATTTTCGGCAGAGACGATCTGATCGAGACGATCCACGACTTCCTTCGCGTGGTGGAGATGCACGTTCTCTACACGTCGCTGAAAGCGCGCCTGCGACCATCCGCCTGCCTTGGAATGCTTGGTCTTCGGATTCTGCACATCGACGGTATCGATGGTCGCGCCGGTGCCGAACACAAAGATCCGCGCGGAATTGGTATCGACCAGGAGGGCCGCGTAGCGGGGATGCGCCTCGTCGAGCCGCGCCAGCGGATAGAGATGCGGACGGTCGTTGACGACGAGACGGTTCTCGTTGAAGGGCACCTGCAGCTGAATCGCCTCGAACAGGCCGGCGCCCGAACACGCAAACAGCGCCACACCGCGGGTCGATGGTTGCAGCTCCTCGGCGAGATACTGCTCAATCCGTTCACAATCGCGGTCCAGGCTTTCCCGATCCGGCGATCGTTCGCCATATGTCCTGGCGCGCTGCCGGAGCTCCTTGCGAATAAAGACATCGTGCGTCGTTCGACCCGTCTCGTTCACATCGGTATTGAGATACACGCTCAGCAGCGGGAGCGTCGTCGGTTCGATCCGGGCCAGTGCGTCTATGCGATCGCTCAATCGAAGGTCGTCCATGGTGGCGAACAATGCAAGCTGAATACCTCGAATGGACTACCGGCGACGCCGCTTCAGCGGGGCAGGCCGGCCTTCGCGACCACGCTTCGGCCGGGCGGGCATGTAGTACCGGGTCAGCCATCGACTCAAGCCATCGAGTCCCGGGAAGAGGATCCGCTCGTTGATGTTCGCCTGATCCAGCTTGTCGCGAATCTCCCACTTCAAGGCGGCAGGAATAACGACGCGCCGGCACAGCTGTGGGTGGGCCCGGAGCCACTCGTCCAACGTCGCGGTCGGGCTCGACATCAGCGAGAACAACGCGTGCTGGTGCAACACCCGGCGGTCGATCGACGGCGGCTCGAGGAACGCGACGAACGGAGTACGCGACAGACGATCGAACGCGGCAAGCGACGTGAACCCGTCGAGCATATCAACCGTGAAGGTGTCAGATTGCTCGCGCTCGAGCTGACGGCGGAGCCGTCCCGGCAGACGTTGGTTGGTCTTGCCAAAGTTGACGCACCAGACGACGCCATCGACGTCAAAGGTTGCCGGATCCTCCGTCACAAAATGCAGCGCAACGAGTGGTGAATACGTCCAGTCCAGCAAACGCGTCGGCAATCCGCGATGTTGTGCGAGCGCCAGCCAATCCCACAGGGAATCCGTACCTGCAGCCTCGCCGTGCGCGTACTTGCGGAAGTTGCGTAGCAGCGCGAGCTCGAGCCGAGGAATGTCTCGCGCACGCGCACCGATTCTCAACAGCGCACTGGTGAGCCGGTGATCGATCGACGGCAGCCCTCGAAACGCAAAGCCTGATCGGTATCGATGCAGAGCCGAGTTCCACGAGCCCGCGTATAACGCCTCGAGTACATCCAGCCAGCTCTGCACCGATCGATTCGCAGCCTCCCCGGGGCCGGAATAAGCAAGGAACTCACCACAGTGAGCACTGCATCGGTTAAGAACCCTACAGAAGTGAGGTGAATTGCTGGCGCTGTTCCTGCATCTCATCCCCACGCAGCTCGACGTCACCATCGGACGTCGCTGCACATACGATGCGCGCTATCTTGGTCGTGATTCTCGCTGCGTTCATCGCGAGTTGCGGCCGCATCGATGCGGCGAATCGCAATCGAGAGGCCACTCCACCACCCAGCCCATCACGCGGCTCGGCAGCCACGGCCGCCGACACTGGCGATTGGATCCGTCCGGGCAAAGACGAGGCGAGCACTCGCTTCAGTGACCTGAACCAGATCACGCGAGACTCTGTGCGACAGCTCGGTGCGAAAGTGATCTTTTCGACCGGTTACCTGCGAGGCCACGAGGCGCCGCCCCTCGTCGTGAACGGCACGATGTACATCGTCACGCCGTTTCCCAATGTGCTGTATGCACTCGACCTTACCAAGCCGGGCGCGCCGCTGAAATGGAAGTTCGACCCGAAACCACTCGCGGCGGCGCAAGGCGTCGCGTGTTGCGACGTCGTCAATCGGGGCGCGGTCTATGCCGACGGCGCGGTCTTCTTCAACACGCTGGACAACCGGACCGTGGCTGTGGACGCGGCGACCGGCAAGCCCAGGTGGATCACCAAGCTCGGCGACATCAACAGGGGCCAGACGATGACAATGGCGCCGTTCGTCGCCAAGGACAAAGTCCTCGTCGGCAACAGCGGCGGCGAAATGGGCGTGCGGGGCTGGCTCACGGCGCTCCGCATCAGCGACGGCGAAATCGCCTGGCGTGCGTACTCAACCGGCCCAGATACCGACGTCTTGATCGGGCCGCGCTTCAAGCCTTTCTACGCCCATTCGAAGGGTGTGGACCTCGGCATCCACACCTGGCCAGGGGAGGCCTGGAAACAGGGAGGCGGTACGACGTGGGGATGGATCTCCTACGACCCGGCGCTGAACCTGATCTACTACGGCACCGGTAACCCGGGACCGTGGAACCACGAGCAACGCCCCGGCGACAACAAGTGGACGTCGGGGCTCTTCGCTCGCGATGCCGACACCGGCGAAGCGGTCTGGTTCTATCACACGGGTCCGCACGATCTGTTCGACTACGACGACATCAACGAGTCGGTGCTGGTCGATCTGCCCATTGGCGGCACCACCCGCAAAGTCCTGCTGCGACCCAATCGCGACGGCTATCTCTACGTGATCGACCGGACGACCGGTGAGGCGCTGTCGGCCGATCCGTTCGTGCATGTCACTTCGACGAAGGGGATCGACCTGCAGAAAGGGCGGCCGATCGAGGACGAGTCGAAGAAGCCTGTACTCGGAAAAGTCATCCACGAGATCTGTCCGGCAGCGCCCGGCGGAAAAGACTGGCAGCCGTCGGCCTACTCGCCGCGCACGGGCTACCTGTACATCCCGGCCAATAACCTCTGCATGGACTTCGAGGCGCTCGAAGCGAACTACATCGCCGGCACGCCATTCGTCGGCGCGAACGTACGAATGTATGCCGGTCCTGGTGGTTATCGCGGCGAGCTCATCGCGTGGGATCCCGTCGCGCGACGCAAGGCGTGGTCGATCAAAGAACCGTTTCCCGTGTGGAGTGGCGTCGTCGTCACCGGCGCGGACGTCGCCTTCTACGGCACGATGGACGGCTGGTTCAAAGCGATCGATGCTAAGACTGGCGAGCTGTTGTGGCGATTCAAGACCGGCTCGGGAATCGTCGGCCAGCCGATCACCTATCGCGGCCCTGACGGCCGTCAGTATGTCGCCGTGCTCGCCGGCGTCGGTGGCTGGTCAGGCGCTGTCGTTGCAGGCGAGCTCGACACGCGCGACGCGACCGCCGCCCTCGGATTCGTCAACGCGATGACCGACCTGCCGCAGGCGACGTCAAAGGGCGGCAGCCTCTATATCTTTGGACTCCCATGAGACTCGCTGCGCTGTGCCTCGTGCTTGCGATCGGCGCCGGCTGCGCGCGGGCAGTCACCGCGGCGCAGCCGCCATTGCGCGTGTGTAGCGATCCGAACAACCTGCCGTTCTCAAACCAGCAGCAACAAGGCTTCGAAAACCGGATTGCCGATCTCCTCGCGCGGGACCTCGGAACCACGGTCGAGTACACGTGGTGGGCGCAGCGTCGCGGCTTCCTGCGCAACACCCTTCTTGCAGGATTGTGTGATGTGGTGATCGGGCTGCCGCGAAACGTCGAGATGGCGACAACTACGCAGCCCTATTACCGATCGACCTACGTCTTCGTGACACGCAAGGCACGCGGGCTCCACATCCGGTCGTTCGACGACGCGGCCCTGCGGCAGTTGCGTGTCGGCGTGCAGGTCATTGGTGACGATGGCGCGAACTCGCCGCCGGCGCACGCGCTGAGCCGGCGCGGGATCGTCAATAACCTGATCGGCTACAGCGTGTATGGCGATTACGCCGCCGATAGCCCGCCATCCCGCATCGTCGCCGCGGTAGCGAGCGGAGAAGTAGACGTCGCGGCCGTGTGGGGACCGCTCGCCGGCTACTTTGCCGCCGAGCAGCGCGAACCGCTCGACATCGTCCCGGTGAGTCCACAAATCGACGGCCGCCTGCCGCAGGCCTTTGACCTCTCGATGGCGGTGCGTCGCAATGACACGGCGCGTCTCGCCGTGCTCAACCAGTTTCTGCAGCGGCACCGGGCCGACATCAATCGCATTCTCGACATCTATCACGTGCCGCGCGCGTCGCTTCCGGAGGTGGGCACGTGAAGATCTTTACCTCTCCTGAGCGGGAGAACCGACGTTTGATGACGTCCATCGCGGCCA
The DNA here is from genome assembly GCA_036742665.1 of Vicinamibacterales bacterium. GTDB lineage: Bacteria > Acidobacteriota > Vicinamibacteria > Vicinamibacterales > UBA2999 > Gp6-AA40. The sequence goes on from DAINQP010000110.1 coordinate 6,722, forward strand.
CGCTGCTGGCGTTGATCGTCAGCAGCTGCGAACGTGAATCGCGTCCGGTCGAGAAGCTCACGAACGCGGCGACGCAGCCGGCGTCGTTGACTGACTTGTTCCCCGGCGGGACCAAGCCACCGGCACCGGAGGTCAGTCCCTTTCAGCAGAACGCATGGGGCATGGCCGAAGGCAAGCGACTATTCACCTACTACAACTGCAGTGGATGCCATGCGAACGGTGGCGGGGGCATGGGACCGCCGCTCATGGACGACAAGTGGATCTACGGCAGCGATCCGACGGCGATCTTCTCGTCGATCGTCGAAGGCCGGCCGAACGGCATGCCGTCCTGGCGCAACAAGATTGCCGACGCTCAAGTCTGGCAGCTCGTCGCCTACGTGCAGTCGATGAGCGGTCAGGCGCCGCAAGCCGCCATGCCGAGCCGCAGCGATCACATGCGTTACAGCACGCCGGAGAACGCGCGTCGTGCGCAAACGCCGGTGCGGACGGGGCAGCCGTGAAGAGGTCCTTGGTCCCTGGTGCTTGGGCCTTGGTCCGTCCCTGGTCCGTGGTCCGTCCTTGGTCCTTGGTCCGTGGTCCGTGGTCCTCGCTAATCCTGTTGATGATCGTCGTCGTCAATGCTGGGTGCGAAGGCAACCAGTCGATGTTCAACCCGCAAGGACCCGCGGCGCGGTCTATTGCTGGTTTCGGCTGGCTGCTCATCGGGATCTCGATTGCTGTTTATGTCGCCGTCCTCGTCGCACTGGGATGGGCTCTCGTGCGCCGGCGACGGCCCGATGACGACCAGCCCGCGACGACCAGCCGCTTGACACTGGCGATCGCGAGCGCGGTCGCCGTCACGGCCGCGACGTTGGTGACGCTGACGATCTCGAGCGAGGCGGTCGGACGCAGCCTTACCTCGCCGACTGGCCCGGGCGCGATTACGGCGGATGTCATCGGCCATCAGTGGTGGTGGGAGTTCCAGTATCGAGATGTGTCACCGCAGGATTTCGTGACCAGCCCCAACGAGCTGCACATCCCGGTCGGCACCAATGTCGTGCTCAAGGCGCAGTCACGAGACGTCATTCACAGCTTCTGGGTGCCCAATCTCCAGGGCAAGCGCGATCTCATTCCGGGCCAGGTGACGAGCGTATGGATTCAGGCCGACAAGCCCGGTGTCTATCGCGGTCAATGTGCGGAATTCTGCGGCCATCAGCACGCCAAGATGGCGTTCGTCGTCGTCGCCGAGCCGATGGACGCATTCCTCGTGTGGATTCGCAATCAGCGGCAGCCCGCCGTCGAGCCTGCCACCGGCGAGCAGCGCCGCGGGCGTGAGCTGTTCATGCAGTCCACGTGTGTCACCTGCCACACCATTCGCGGCACAGATGCCGCATCGCGGGTCGGCCCGGAGCTCACGCACGTAGGCAGCCGCATGACCGTCGGCGCCGGAACGCTTCCCAATACACGCGAGCACCTCGAGCAGTGGGTCTCGAACCCGCAACAGGTGAAGCCCGGCATCCGGATGCCGGCGAGCCCGCTGTCGCGAGACGATCTCGAGCTCGTCATCACATACCTGCGGAGCCTTCGCTGATGGAACACGCATTCAGCCGCGAGGGAGTCCCCATTGAACGGGTCGAGCCATATCCCGATGAGGCGACTCAGACGCGGCTCCGCCGGGAACTCGCGCGCACGTGGTACGTGCCACGAGGTGTCATCGGCTGGTTCTCGGTCGTCGATCATCGAACGATCGGCAAGCGCTACATCGTCACGGCGTTCGCGTTCTTCATCTTTGCCGGCGTGCTGGCCGCCCTGATGCGGCTGCAGCTCGCGTTCCCCGAGAACCACCTTCTCAATCCCGATCAGTACAACCAGATCTTCACCATGCACGGCACGGTGATGATGTTTCTGTTCGCGGTGCCGGTGATGGAGGCGCTCGGCATCTATCTGGTGCCGCTGATGGTGGGGACCCGCAACGTCGCGTTTCCGCGACTGAATACGTACAGCTATTTCGTGTATCTCTTCGGCGGAATCATGGTCGTTGTTGCGCTGCTGCTGAACAGCGGCCCCGACGCCGGCTGGTTCGCGTATGTACCGTTGTCAGGTCCCGACTACTCGCCTGGCAAGCGCTCGGACTTCTGGGCGCAGCTGATCACGTTCACCGAAGTTGCGGCCTTGGCGGTGGCCGTCGAGATCGTCGCCACCGTCTTCAAGATGCGCGCGCCGGGCATGTCGCTCAACCGCATTCCACTCTTCGTGTGGGCGATGCTGATAACGGCGTTCATGGTGATCTTCGCCATGCCGGCCGTCGTCACCGGCAGCACCTTCCTCCTGCTCGATCGCCTGGTCGGCACACACTTCTACAACCCGGCCGAAGGCGGCGACACGCTGCTCTGGCAGCACCTGTTCTGGTTTTTCGGCCACCCGGAGGTGTACATCATCTTCGTTCCCGCGCTCGGCATCGTCTCGTCGATCGTCGCGACGTTTACGCAACGGCCGATCTTCGGCTACACGGCGATGGTCCTCGCGCTCGTCGCGACCGGCTTCATCGGGTTCGGCCTGTGGGTGCACCACATGTTTGCGACCGGGCTGCCACAACTCGGCCTCACCTACTTCACTGCCGCCAGCATGATCATTTCGATCCCGAGCGGGATCCAGATCTTCTGCTGGATTGCATCGATCTGGCGCGGCCGGCCGCGGCTCCAAACGCCGATGCTCTTCGTGCTCGGCTTCGTGGCGATCTTCGTGCTCGGCGGCCTATCAGGCGTCACGCTCGCGGCAGTCCCGTTCGACCTGCAGGTACACGACACCTACTACGTCGTCGCACACTTCCACTACGTGCTGCTCGGTGGCGCGGTGTTTCCGTTGATCGGCGGGATCTACTTCTGGTTCCCGAAAATGACCGGCCGGATGATGAGCGAGCGTCTCGGCGTCGTGAATTTCTGGCTGCTGTTCATCGGCTTCAACGTGACGTTCTTCCCGATGCACATTCTCGGCTTCCAGGGGATGCCCCGTCGCATCTACACCTACCCTGCCGAGATGGGATGGGGCACGTTGAATCTCGTCTCCACCGCCGGCGCTCTCTTACTCCTCGCCGGTGGCGCGCTCTTCGTGTTCAACGCCGTCCGCTCGTATGTCACCGGAACCGCTGCCGCCGACGATCCCTGGCATGGTGAAACGCTCGAGTGGTCAACGAACTCTCCGCCACCCGTTTACAACTTCCTCCATATCCCGGTCGTCGAGGGACGCAGCGCGATGTGGAACCGTAGTGACCCTGCGCCGGTGGTGACGGGGATTCGCACTGACTGCCGGGAAGTGCTGATCACCGATGTGATGGATGCGGCACCGGTGCACGCCTATGAACTCCCGAATCCCAGTATCTGGCCATTTCTCTGTGCGGTCGTCACCAGCGCGTTCTTCGTGGGATCCGTCTTCACGCCGTGGGCGTTGCCGATCGCGATTGTTCCGCTGGCGATCACGCTGACTGGCTGGTTCTGGCCGAAGCGGCCGACGCGCGATCTGCCAACGCGCGAAGCGGCGTCCCCGAAACTGCGGGAGGCGGAGGGATGAGCGCGCGCACCGTCGTGGACGTTTCGCCGCTGCCGAAGTTTGCGTTCGGGCACAAGGGGCTGGTGTGGTGGGGCACTGTGGGATTCATGGTCATCGAAGGCTCGATGTTCGTGATGGCCCTGATCGTCTACTTCTACCTTCGATTGAAAGTGCAGGAATGGCCGCCTAACCTCGCAAATCCCGGCATCACCTTCGCGACCATGAACCTCGTGCTGATCCTGTTGAGTTGCATTCCCAACGCGCTGGCCAAGAAAGCCGCGGAAAACTTCAATCTCGGCGCGGTGCGTCTGTGGATCGTGGTGCTGACGTTGATCGGCATTGTCGCGGTGGTTCTGCGAGGACTGGAGTACACGCAACTCAATACCCGGTGGGACGACAACGCGTACGGATCGATCACGTGGGTGCTCTTGAGCCTGCACACCATTCACGTGGCCACCGACGTGGTGGACGGCGGTGTGCTGGCCGCGTTGATGTTTACCGGCCCGATCACGGAACGACGATTCGTGGATGTGTCCGAGAACTCCCTCTACTGGTACTTCATCGTCGCCTGGTGGATTCCGATTTACCTGGTGGTGTACTGGGCGCCGCGGTGGCTGTGATGGATACCAGCCTCGACCAGACGAACGATCTCGATCTCGCGTGGCTGATCGCCGCGTTCACCGCCGGTCCACTCGCATGGGCCTTCACCGAGGGCGCGGGCTATGCCGCTGTGAAGCCGGTGTGTGCTGGAGGCAACCCGGTAGTGCTTGGCCTCATCGCACTCGTGGGGCTGATCGTGTGCGGAGCAGGCGCGTGGCTGGCGTGGCGGCGGATGGTGTCGCTTCAGCCGGTCGCGACTGACGCGGGTCCCAACGATGTGGATCGCAGCTACTTCATCGCCGTCGTGGCGACAGGGTTCAATGTCCTCATCGCACTGCTCATCATGACGACGGTCGCGTCGCAGTTGTGGAGTCGATGCGAGTAGCGTTGAGCGTTGCGATCGCTGTTCTGATTCCGGCCACGGCCGTCGCCCACGGCGTGGACGCACGCCTCACCTCCGATCCGCGCGTCTTCTCGCTATGGGACCAGGCTGCGCTTGCGGGGCTCACCTTCGTCGGCACGCTCTACTGGATAGGTGTGCGAGAGTTGCGCGCGCGCCGCGCCGGCCCGTCCGCCATCGAGCGCGCGGCGTTCGGCGCCGGATGGCTGGCGCTTGTCGCGTCGATTCTGCCGTGGTTTGACGCAGCAGCCCTCGAGCTGTTCTCGGCTCATATGGCCCAGCACGAGTTGATGATGCTGGTCGGCGCTCCGTTGATCGTGGCGGGACGTCCGCTGCCCACGTGCCTGTGGGCGCTGCCGGAGACATGGCGACGTCGCATCGCTCTCCCACTGCAGCGGCGAACGGTGGCCAGTCTGGCGCGGACGATTGCGGCTCCGGTCACCGCCTGGACACTGCATGGGCTGGTCGTGTGGATCTGGCACGCGCCCGGGCTCTACGAACTCGCCGTTCGCAGCGAACCGGTGCACATGCTGCAGCATGCGATGTTCATCAGCACATCAGTGCTGTTCTGGTGGGGACTGCTTTACGGTCGCTACGGGCGCGCCGGCTACGGTGCCGCGGTCTTCTACGTATTCACGACGGCGATTCACACCGGCATTCTTGGAGCGATGCTGACGTTCGCGCCGTCGCCGTTGTATGGCGTCTACGCGATGCCCGGGCATAACGATCCGCTCGGCGATCAGCAGCTGGCCGGGTTAGTCATGTGGATTCCGGCCGGCCTGCTGCTGACGATGATGGGTGTAGGGTTGTTCGCGGCGTGGCTGGGCGAATCCGAACGGCGGGCGGCGACGTGATGAAGGCGGGTCCAAAGGACCCGCCTTCCGGCAGTCAACGCTTTTTGGTCGAAGCGCGACGACGACGCCCGGAATTACCTTGGCTGTTGCTTCTTCGCGATGACGAGCGCTGGCTCGACGAGCGCTCCTGCGCAATCCCCACAGCCGATGCCGCGCGACGGGCGGTTCGAGAAAGCTGACGAACCGCTACTCCGCTCGTACGGCCGGCCCAATCAGCCGAGCGCATCAACGGTCCTTCTTCAGACTCGGATTGCGACTGAAACTCTTCTGCCGCGTCTTCATTCACCGAGCGCTCGGCGATCTCGGTCAGTGTCCGATCTGCCGCCTTCTCCTCCTTCAAGGTCTGCTCGAGCAGCCGGGCCACTTGCTGTCGGCCAAGCACCTGCGCATAGGTGCGCGCGGTGCCGTAGCTGGCCATCTCGTAGTGCTCGACCTTCTGCGCACCGGTGATCAGCACCGCATCGCGCAGCGCGCCGGCCGGTGCCTTCTTCATGTGTTTCTCGCCCTCTTTCAAGAGGCCTTTCATCGCCTCGCAGGTTTCCGACGATGGCTTCTCGCCGAGGGCGCGCAACGCCTGATCGATACGTGTCAGATGCGTCCGTGTCTCCTTGAGGTGTTTTTGAAATGCAGCGCGCAGCTGCGCCGATGTCGCTGACTGAGCCAGCTTCGGCAGGGCTTGAGTCAGTTGTGTCTCGGCATCACGTAGATCGGTGAGCTCTTCAACAAGATGGGCATGCAACGAATCAACGGCGGCCATGCGGAATCCTCCGCGGAAGGCACAGCAAGAAGACCGCCATCGTACTGGTATCCGGCTAGCCGGATATCACGCATCAATGTCAACGCGCTCGGACCTGCGTTTGTCCCAGAAGAATTTCTGAATGAGCGCTCGACACTCGAGCTCGAGCACGCCCCCGGTGACGGCGAAGCGGTGATTGAGTCCCGGCTGTTCGAGCGCGCGCACTGTCGAGACAAGCGCCCCGGTTTTAGGCTCGCTTGCGCCGTAGATAACTTCGCGAACGCGCGCGTGCACGAGGGCGCCGACGCACATGAGACACGGTTCGATCGTCACGTACACCGTCGCGTCCGTGAGCCGGTAGTTGCCCAACGCACGAGCCGCTTCCCGTAGTACCAGGACCTCGGCATGCGCAGTCGGGTCAACAGACCCGATTGGCTGATTGAACGTTTCGGAGATGATGCGGTCGTTGACGACGAGGACGGCGCCGATTGGCACCTCGCCCGCCGCGGCCCCGAGCGTGGCCTGCTCGAGCGCGGCGCGCATGTAGTCTTCGGTGGTCATGGTGAAGACCGAAGACAGCCTCTATCCAAGGAAAAACCGGTAGGCGGGGTTCTCGTACTCCGGTGTGTAGGGGTACGCCAACTCGTCGAGGAACGCGCGGAACGCCGGCAGTTCTTCGTCCACGACTTCGAATCCGGCAAGCACGCGGCCGAAATCAGCGCCGTGGTTCCGGTAGTGGAACAGGCTGATGTTCCAGCGGCCACCAAGCTTCTCGAGAAACTGCGCCAGCGCGCCTGGCCGTTCGGGAAACTCGAAGCGGCACAAACGCTCGTGGCGAACCTCGGGCGCATGGCCGCCAACCATGTGCCGCACGTGCAGCTTGGCGAGCTCGTTGTCCGTCAGGTCTACCGTCTCGTAACCCGCCGAGGCGAGCTGCGAGATCAGCGCCGAGCCGTCCTGCCGCGACTGCGTGGCGAAGCCAACGAAGATGTGCGCCTGCTGCCGTCCGCTGAGGCGGTAATTGAACTCGGTCACGGTCCTGCGGCCGATGACCGAGCAGAACTTCTGAAACGAGCCGGGCTTCTCGGGAAGCGTGATGGCGATGAGCGTCTCGCGCGCTTCACCAACCTCGGCGCGCTCGGCAACGAAGCGCAGCCGATCGAAGTTGATGTTGGCGCCGCTGAGCAGCGCGACGAGCGACTGATTTCGTGCGCCCTCGCGCTCAACCCAGGTCTTCATTCCGGCGACGGCCAGCGCACCGGCCGGCTCCATCACCGTGCGGGTATCGTCGAAGACGTCCTTGATCGCCGCGCAGACCTCGTCGTTGGTCACGCGCAGCACTTCGTCGACCGTCTGCTGGGCGATCGAAAACGTCCGCTCCCCAACCTCGCGCACCGCCACGCCATCGGCGAAGATCCCCACGTGCTCGAGCTGTACACGGCGGCCGAGCGCGAGCGAGCGGTACATCGCGTCGGCCTCGAATGCCTCGACGCCGATGATCGTGACGTCGGGACGCAGCGCCTTGATGTAGCCGGCGATCCCGGAAATGAGTCCGCCTCCACCCACGGGGACGAACACCGCCGAGAGGCGCTCCTGGCTGTGCCGCAGGATTTCAGCGCCGATCGTGCCCTGTCCGGCGATCACCAGCGGATCGTCGAACGGATGAATGAAGGTCATCCCGGTCTCGGCCACGATGGTGTCGCAGTGCGCTTTGGCCTGATCGTAGTTGTCGCCCGCCAGCACCACTTCGGCGCCCATCGACTTCACCGCATCCACCTTGATGCGCGGCGTCGTCTGCGGCATGACGATGATCGCGCGCAGCCCCAGCTTCTGCGCGGAGAAGGCAACGCCTTGCGCGTGATTCCCGGCGCTCGCCGCGATGATGCCGCGCGCGCGCTCCTTCTCGGTGAGATGCGCGATCTTGTTGTACGCGCCGCGCAGCTTGAAGCTGAAGACCGGCTGGAGATCTTCGCGCTTGAGCAGCACCTCGTTGTCCAGACGCAGGGACAATCGGGGCGCCGCATCGAGCGGCGTCTCGCGGGCGACGTCGTAGACGCGGCTGGTCAGGACGTCGTGGAGCAGTTGTGTCAGTTCGGCAGTCACGAGCACAGGCCGCTATTCTAGCTGGTTGGTGGTTAGTGGTTAGTGGTAAACCGTCAACCACCAACGACTGACCACCAACCACTAACCGATATGCTCAGCGAAGGCTGCGTCGAGCGACGCTGAGCCGCACCTTGTTCATGGTTGGACGTCCACACGCAGACCGAAACTGAGTTCAGATTCTCCGTATGACATGACGACCACGCGGTAGGTCACACCGCTGCGCGCGCGAATAGTGACATGTTTTTCGGGGCAGGCATCGTGCGCAAAATCCCACGGGCCGTCCGGCGCTGCCAGGAACACGTCGGGGTCGTAGAGCGGATTGCAAGCAGGCCCTGTCCACGTGAGTGTCGCGGCGATCACGCCGTCCGCCGCTGACACGAAGTCGAACTGACGGCAGTGGCCGGTCGCGTCCCAATTGGGAAAGCACACCGAATCGTCTCCAGTGACCGTGCCTTGGATCAGTACGCCCGCAGTGATGACGGGATTCGAGGCTGGACCGAACGGCCCCGCGGCTCCCGTGGGCGGGGGCACGGCGGTGGGCGGCGGCGGCAGCGGCGGCGCAATCACGGTCGGCGCAAACGGGCGGGGCGAGTCGCAACCCGCCGCGAGCATGAGCGAGCCACACACGATCAGGACACGCGAGTTCATGGCAGCCTCCTGAACCGCTAATATGAGGGCGCTCGCGCCGGCAGTCTTGGGCGACTTGTGGGCGATCCATGGGTTTTCGATAGGTACGGCTGTGAAACTTCGCCTTGGCGAGCTCACGTTCGACGCTGATACCCGACAGCTTGTCGGCGCTCACGGCGAGGTCCATCTGTCGCCGAAGGCATTCGAACTTCTGAAGATCCTGGTGGAACATCGGCCGCGCGCGCTGTCGAAAAACGAGCTGCACGAGCTCCTGTGGCCCGCGACATTCGTCTCGGAAGCGAATCTCGCCAGTCTCGTCGCCGAGATCCGCGACTCACTTGGCGATGATGCACGCCACCCGCGATTCGTCCGAACCGCGCACCGGTTCGGGTATTCGTTTTGTGGAGAGGCCGCCGTCGTTCCTGAATCTGCGAGCCCGAGTGAGGCCGCGAGCTTCTGCTGGCTGCTGAAGGACGGCCGACGGTTGCCGCTGCGAATCGGCGAAAACATCCTCGGTCGCGACGACGATGTCATCCAGATCGACTCGCCCACGGTCTCCCGCCGTCACGCCCGTATCGTGATCACGGCTGGTGACGCGCTACTCGAAGATCTGGGAAGCAAGAACGGGACGTTCACACAGGGTGCGCCGGTCTCCACACCGGTTCGTCTGGCCGACGGGGATGAACTTCGGATCGGATCCGTCGTGCTCCGCTTCCGAATGATCCTTCCGAAAGGGGTGACCGCGACGTGGAGTGGAGACGAGCGGTCGTGAAGTGCTACGGTCGCAGCGCGGACATCCAGTTCATGATGATCGTGACGCGGGACGATGAGGGCTCACCCTCGCAAGACCTCGTCCATCGGCAGCGGCCCGCGCGTGAGACGGTCGTCGAGCGTCTCCCCATCGAGATACTCCATCACCAGGAACGCGCGGCCGTCCTGATCCCCGACATCGAAGAGCGTGCAGATGTGTGGATGGTTCACTGAAGAGATCGCACGCGCTTCAGTTTCGAATCGCTCGCGTCGGTCGGGCCGTTCCGCGAACTCGGCATGGAGCAGCTTGATGGCCACGGGTCGGTCGAGCCGCGTGTCACGAGCCGCGTAGACTTCGCCCATTCCGCCGACTCCGATCAGCGAGCGAATCTCGTACGGGCCGAGCCTCGATCCAGCCGACACAGTCATATTGCCTGCCGGTGCGCCATCGATTACCCATGGAATTCCCAGGGGCTTTCCAAAGATTTGTCGCGTCGGGCCCCTGTCTTACGCCCATGGGCGCGTGAACGGACCGACCGGCCGAAGGCCGCTGATTCAACCGTTACGAATGAAGGAGACGTATGCCGCTGGTGGGTTCGTGTTCTAATGTCGCGCGCTGCGCGGCGGCGCGACCGTCACTGACGACTCGGGCGTCTCCTGCCAGAAGCCGGGCGGCAGGATCTCAGCGATCTTCAAATCGGCCATGATGCCGATCGCCGACGCCCACGAGATTGGCGCGGCCGCGACCTCGACTCTGCCCTCACGGATTGCGGCGCAGATCGCAACGGCATCACGTGCCGCGTCGACCAACGAATAGGTCGTGCCCAACTGTCGCAACCGGTGCACATCGCCGGCACCGACCATCGGCTTGCGATGGGCAGCTGCCCAGCGCGTCGCGGCGGCGTTGAAATTCAGCGACGCCGTGAACATCGCGTTGTATTCGATGGCATCGAAGAGATCCGCGTGGCGATCCAACAGGCTGCGTAAACAGGTGCCACCAGGAAAGAACGGGTGCGGCGCGATCACAAGGCCAGCTTCGCGGCGCTTCAGGGCGGCGATATCGTCGAAGGTCTGCACGTCTTCGACGGCGCGGCTGAAGTTGAGCAGCAGCACATGCCTGCCGTCGATCGTCCTCTCGATGCCAGGAATCAGCGTGATGCCGCGGCCGGCCGCGTAGGACCGATACGGGCCGAGATCGAGCTGCCGGTCGTGGAGTGTGACCGCCAGCGCGTCATAACCCATCTCCGACGCGCGGTCGATGAGCTGGACCGTCGAGTGTGGAATGGCGTCGAGCGGATCGTCCGCGGTATGGGCGTGCAGTTCAACCTTGAGCACGCCGTGGCCTACTCAAGAACCCTGCCGCACGCCTGTCGACCCCACCGGCGAAAACACGTTGATTTACGCAGGATCGCGCGAAACGATGGTCCTCAGGTCGGTAAGAAAGTCACCGGATTGAGGAGTCTTGGTCTGACGGTATGCCCCATTCGTTCGCCAGGAGCTCGTATGCGCGAAACCGTGCATCCCGCCCGTACATCATCGATGTCACCATGATTTCGTCGGCGCCGGTGTCGTTCACCAGATTGCGAATCGTGCTCGCGACCTTGAGCGGTGTGCCGATGAAATGCCGCTGCCGGTTGGCCTCGACGATCACTCGTTCCTGCGGCGAATATTCATAGGCGATCGCTTCCTCAGGGCTGGGCAGCGGCGTGAACTCGCGACGATGCAGCCGCACCCAGGCGAGATCAGTGGACGCAGCCTGATACTCGGCCTCCTCCTCCGTCGGCGCGCAAATCATCGACACGCCGAGAATCACATGCGACGAGGGGAACTGCTCCGAGGCCACGAAGCTCCGACGATACGCGCGAATCGCCGGCTGCGGCGAATTGGGACTGAAGTGCCGCGCAAAGCTGTAGCCCAGACCGAGTGAGCCGGCAAAATCCGCCATCGCGCCGCTCGATCCGAGCACCCAGATCGGCGGCAGCGGCACATCGCCGGGGACGACGCGTACTGATCCAAACGGGTGATCGGCAGGGAACGTACGTCGCGAAAGCGCGAGCAGCTCGCGCAAGAGTTCCGGAAACTGTTCGCCGTCGAACGGGCGAAGAGCGCGTGATGTCGCGGGATCGGTCCCGGGTGCGCGCCCGAGTCCCAGATCGATGCGGCCTGGGTGAAGCGCGGCGAGCGTGTGAAATGCTTCGGCGACACGCAGCGGCGAATGGTTCGGCAGCATGATGCCGCCCGACCCGACACGCAGGCGCGTCGTTGCCGACGCGATGTGCTCGATCAGGATCTCCGGCGACGAGCTGGCGATGCTCGCCATGCCGTGATGCTCGGCAAACCAGTAACGCAGATAGCCGAGACGCTCGGTGTGCTGCGCGAGATCGACAGCCTCCTGGAGCGCGTCGCGGGCGGTGGCCCCGCCGCGCACCGGTACCAAGTCGAGGACAGAGAGCGGAACCATCGAGGCCACGCGATCCTACGATCGCGGAAGGGCGACCGATGGAGGAAGCCCGATACGTCTCGCGAGGTCCACGAATCGAGGTTGACCACGCAAGCTGTCCAGCCAGCCGGCGCCGAGAAACGGCATCGTCGGCGCGCCCTCGAGATACGAACGCTCGAGCTGCGCGTAGCCCTCATCAACCCGACCCAGAGCGACCATCAGCGCACCTCGCCAGAACGGAGACACGTAGGTGCCCGCGGCGGCCCGGTCGTC
>DAINQP010000111.1:0-19022 GCA_036742665.1 Vicinamibacterales bacterium
GACATCGGTCGCGACCAGCACGGGATACGTGCCCGTGCGAAATCCTTCGACGGCAGCCATTCGCTGCTGCTGTGTCCGATCGGCGTGCAGCGATGCGGCGCGGATTCCCATGCCGCTCAATCGGCCGGCCAGCTTCTCCGCACCGATCTTGGTCCTGCAGAAGACCAGCACCGGGCCGGTCGCCTCCTCACGCAGCCAGCGGGCGAGCCACTGCGTCTTTTCACCGGCGGCGACGGTTTGCACGTTGTGCGAGATGGTCTGGGCCGGGCCACCGCGCCGTCCCACCTGCACATACTTCGGTTCGTGCAGGAACTCCTGCGTCAACTTCAACACTTCCCCGGGCATCGTCGCCGAGAAGAGCAGCGTCTGCCGCTTGGCGGGCAGCGCTGACAGGATGCGCTGCACGTCGGGCCAGAAGCCCATATCCAGCATCCGATCCGCTTCGTCGAGCACCAGGATCTCGAGGCCGGAATAGTCAATTGACTCGTGCCTCATGTGATCCATCAGCCGCCCCGGTGTCGCGACGATGATGTCGACGCCGGCCTTCAGCGCAAATTCCTGCTGGTCCATCGGCACACCGCCGAACACCGCCACGCTCGATACGGTGGTGTGATAGGTGAGGCCTTGTACCTGATCTTCGATCTGCACCGCGAGCTCGCGCGTCGGCGCCAGCACCAGCGCGCGCGTGCGCGGCGGCTGCGGCTGCGGCTCGTTGAGGAAGCGTTGCAGGATCGGGACGAGGAACGCAGCGGTCTTTCCGGTGCCGGTTTCGGCGCAGGCGATCACGTCGCCGCCGCCGACCGCGAGCGGGATCACGCCGCTCTGAACTGGACGCGTGTCGGACCAGCCCAGATCGCGAATGCCCGACAGCAGACGCGTGTCGAGCGAGAGCTTGTCGAAAGGAATCGGTGCGGGATCAAAAGGCGACGGCTCATACGCCAGTATCGCCGGCTCTGGCCTGGCGATCGGCTGCGGGTGCGATCGCCGGCGCGGAGGTCCGCGGCGGCTGCGGCGTGGTGACGATGAATTAACAGAACTCAATGTTTCGTGGTCTGTGAGATTTATCTGGCCCGGAAAGTGATGATGCCGCGGACCGGGTCATAGGGAGATACGCCGACCGTGACGCGATCACCAGGAACAACTTTGATCCGGAAGCGGCGCATCCGGCCGCTCAACTGTGCGAGCACTTCGTGGCCGGCGTCGCACTGGACTCGATAAAGCCCGCCGGAGTGAACGGCCACGACAGTGCCTTGCATGTCAATCAGATCGTCTTTACTCAATACTCATCCTATTCGCGTGGGCCCAACGCGCCCGAGTCCTAGCAATCAGTGTGCCACAGTGCGAGGCGGCAAGCAAATCCATCATTTTCAACAGTTACTCTGAAGGATCGGTGCCTCAGAGAGAACGGACGGCCTCTTCGACCTGCGCCGCCAGCGCCGCGTAGTCGTCGCCGCGCAGCCGGAGCGGTGCGCCGAAGGTCACCCGCACGCGTCCAGGCTTCACGAACGTGCTTCCCATCGGCATCAGCTTGTCTACGTCGTCGATGCGGATTGGCACGATCGGGATGTCCAGGCGCGAGCCGATCATGCCGATACCGCCGCGGAACGGCTTCAACTGGCCGGTCGGCGATCGCATGCCCTCGGGAAATATCAGGATTGACCAGCCCACCCCGGTCAGCTCGCCGATGTACTTCAACGTCTGGCGGGCGCCGGCCTCACGCTGGGGCAGTGGGAACGCGTTGAAGAAGAACGCGGCGAGGTAATAGTTCAGCGAGTTGGTGAACCATTCCCGCCACCGGTGATCGGCGGGAAAGAAGTGCGCCTTGAAGAACTCCTTCGCCATGGCCGGTGCCACACGCGCTCGCCATCGGCCAGGCAATGCCGAGATGATTACCGGCACGTCCATGTGACTCTGGTGATTCGAGGCGAACACGACCGGACCGTCGAGGTGCCGCAGGTGGTCGAGGCCCTCGACGTGCGCATAGGCGAAGGCGCGCGTCAGGGGTACGATCCACGTCGCTTGCGACAGACGGCGTACGAGGCGCACGGGCCAGGTGCGGTTCCACGACGGGAACTCGACGGGCTCCTCAACGCCGTCGGCCGCCGCCGGTGCTTCGACGAGCCGCTTCAGATCGGCTACGCTCGCCGCTTCCGAGAAGCGTCCCTCGTCGAGGCGCGTCTGAAATCGATCCTCGAGAGCCACCATCAGCTCGACACGTTCGAGCGAGCTCAAGCCCAATTCATCGAGCGTCGTCGTGCCGCTCACCGTACGACCGTGCGCGAATCGGGCGAGCAGCGACTCGAGGGAGTCGCCGGTCGGTGCGCCGACCGGCGAGCCACCCGCTCGCACCCAGTCGCGGATGGCGCTGCGCTTTAGTTTGCGAGTTCCCTCGGTGCGCGGCAGGTCGGAGCCTGGCCAGAGTGATGCTGTGCGAATGCGCTGATGGTCCTGGAGCCGCGCGTTGGCTTGACGGATCACCGTATCGACATCAGTCCCCGGAGCGACGACGAGCACGGCATGCACCCGCTCCTGCGCGCCATCAATCGCGCCGACGACGGCCGACTCGCGGACGCCGGGCTGCTCGTCGAGCACGCGCTCGACGTCCTCGGGAAATACGTTGAGGCCGTCGGGCGTGACGATCATTTCCTTCTTGCGGCCCTTGATGAACAGTCGCCCCTGCGCGTCACGTTCGCCGATGTCACCTGTATGTAGCCACCCCTCACGATCGAAAACGCTATCCGCATTGGGAGTTGGGCGTTGGGAGTGGTTGGGCGTTGGCAGTTGGGAGTTGGACCTTTCGGGTATGTAGTAGCCGGACGTCACGTTCTCGCCGCGGACGAGAATCTCGCCGTCGTCGGCAATTCGGATCTCGACACCCTGTATTGCCGTACCGACGGATCCCTTGCTCATCTTGAACGGGTGATTGAGCGTGACGATCGGCGCGGTCTCGGTCAGGCCATAGCCCTGGACGACGGCAAAGCCAAGGTGGCGCCAGAACTCCTCGACGTCAGGCGGCAGCGGCGCCGCACCAACGACGAATGCCCAGAACTTGAACCCGAACGCCGAGTGCACGCGGCGGTATTTCCACCATCGACCAGGAATCGAGATGCCCGGCGGAGGAGGTTCGGCCGCTTCGGGAAACGCATGGACGATGTGCTCGCGAAGGACGTCGAGGATCTTCGGGACGCACACGAGCACCGAGACACGTCGTGTCTTGATCAGGCGGAGCACGTCATGCGGGTTGAAGCTGCGCGTGAAGATCACCGTGCCGCGCACCATCGGCGGGATGTTGCTCGCCATCGACTGCCCGAACATGTGGCTGAGCGGCAGCAGGTTCACGAAGCGCAGCGGATGGAAGGGCCACGCGTATTTGCGGTACTTCTGCACCTCGCGTTCGACCGGAACGATGTTGGCCAGCACGTTGCGATGGCGGATGACCACACCCTTGGGTTCGGCGGTTGCGCCTGACGTGAAGATGATCTGAATCACATCGTCGCGTGAAATCGGTACGTCGGGTATCGGGCCCGCCTCCGCCTCGCGGCTTCGGCGCGGCAGGCCCTCGGCGCGCCAGTCGAAATCGGCGAACGGCCATACGTGCCGGAACGCATGCCCGGCCGGAAGTTGTGCCACGTCATCGCCGGTGAGGATGAGGCGCGCGTCCACCAGGGCGCGAACCTTCAGGACGAATTCCGCAGACGATCGGTAGTCAACGGGAACGGCGATGATGCCGGCGAGGAGGCATCCCCAGTACGCGGCAACCCACTCCGGACGGTTTTCTCCCCAGAAGACGACCTTTTCGCCCTTGGTGAATCCCGTCGCAACGAGCTTGGCCGCGAAACCTCTCGCCGCGCGGGCCACCTCCTGGTAGGTGTGACCCCGCCGCCGATAACCGTCGTCATAGACCAGGAATTCGCCGCGAATCTCGGCCAGGTCGCGAAAGAAGTCGATCAGCGTATTCCGCTGCACTCGTGAATTATGATCTACTGGTCCGTATAGCCTGAGGGAGTTCCAGTCACACAGGCCCCTCAGGGCAATTTCTCGGCCGCGACAACGGAGCGGCCGACGGTAGTTCACGAGCGACATACCACGAACCGTTGTCTGTTCCCCCTGCGATCGCCGTCGGTGCGTTGTATGACACCGTCCTCCAGTCGGCGTTGCGCCAGTTCTTCGAGCGCGCATCGCTCGACACCGAGGTCACGCCATCAGTGTCGTCCGACGGCCGTCTGTCAATCGAGCCGTCGGCGAATCCCTCGGCGCTGATCATCAGGTGGTTCGGGACGCGCTACACGCTGCGGGTGCCACCGAGGTGGCCGTTCACGGCGCATGAAGTGCGATTGGCGCAGGCCATTGGCGCGGTGCTCGCGGCGCGATACAGCGCCATCCTGAATCCACGGATCATCGCCGAACGCAACGATCTGTTCCGCGGATTCATCGAGGACCGCTACGTCGGCGCGTTCCTCGATCACCGGCCGTACGCCATCGAAACCCGGGAGGCCAAGGCCGATCGCATTGCTTCGGTCATTGAGCTGCTCCGGGTCGCCGCGCTCTCCAGCTACGAAAACCGGCCGATTTCCACCGGTGTCGTGCTGCTCGGTACGTCGAACGATCCGTGCCGGCCCGATACGCCGCTGCCAGCGACAGCCCCCTCGTATACCGAATCCACGACGGCAATCAAAAGCCTGTTTCGCCTCGCCGACGGCGTGCGCACGGTCTTTCTGGCCAATTCAGAAGGCCGGCTGCTCGATATCATCGACATCGAGCGCTGGGCCAACCAGGTGAACCGGCAGCAGGCGTTGCAGGTGCCGTGCGCAAAAGCCTATCAGCCGCACGCCCGCGCGACGCTGCAGCAAGGACATGTCTGTGCGGTGCTCAGCCCCTCGCGTGAGATCAAAATCTTCGCCGAAGGTGCCGAGGTCTTTACATTCCGTGGCGCGGCGTGGCACCTCCTCGACCTGCAAGCCAAGTACAAGCAGTGGGCCGAAGCGGTGGGTGACGAGGCACTGGCGATGCGGATCTTTCAAACGGCGCTCGACTTGGCCGACGCGCGTGAGGGCGCGCTGTTCGTGGTCGCGCGCGATACGGCGAACGCTGTCGCCAAGCTGGTCTCGCCGGCCGATCGTCTCGACGTGCCGCACGACTCTGCCGGTCGTGCCGGTCCCACATCGCGTCGCGATCTCCTCGAGTTGCTCGAGGGCCGTTCACTCACCGATCTGGATCCCAACGTGCTCGCTGCGCTCGCCTCACTGGACGGCGCGATCGTCGTCGACGAGAACGCGCGGTTGCTTGCCGCGGGCGCGATCCTGCGTCATCCCCCGTCGGCTGAGTTGGAAGCCGGCGCCGTCGAGGGTGCGCGCACGACGGCGGCACTGGCTGCCAGTAAATTCGGTCCGGTTCTCAAAGTGAGTGAAGACGGAATCATTACGTTCTTCGACGGCGAAAAGGTCTGGGACATTTAGTGGGACACCGCACTAAATTCAGGCAAACGACATTGAATAGGCAGATCCCCAATAGCGCCTGTTACCCCGACCGAGTATGATCGGCAACTCTTTATGCGGTTCTTTCTGACCGGCGCGACGGGCTACATCGGTTCTGCAGTCCTCGAAGCCGGCCTTCGCGCCGGCCACCAGGTGACTGCGCTCGTTCGCGATCCAGAGAAAGCGGAGCACGTCTCATCACGCGGTGCGAACGCCGTCATCGGTGAGTTGTCGCGACCGACGTCGTACGCGGCAGCGGCCGAAAAGTGCGATGTGTTGATTCACACTGCGTCCGATGCCAAGCGTCGGCAACTCGTCGATCGGCAGGCGATCGACACATTGATGACGGCCGCCGAGCATCGGGCCGAGAACGGCCTTTCGGCCTGCGTCATCTACACGTCGGGCACCTGGGTGCTGGGTCATACGCAGGGTGCGGCGAAGGAAGACGCGCCGATCGATCCGCCGGCGCATGTCTCGTGGCGACCCGACCATGAGGCGCTGGTGCTCCAGGGTTCACCAGCCGGTCGCATTCGTACCGCGGTGATCAGGCCGGGCATCGTATACGGCGGCGCGCGCGGTATCATCGGCGACCTGTTGAAAGACGCCAGAAACGGGTTGCTGCGCTTGGTGGGTGACGGCCGCAATCACTGGCCATGCATTTACAACAGGGACCTGGCGGACGTCTACGTGCGGATAGCGGTGTCAGGGGATGCGTCGGGCATCTTCCACGTCAACGACGAAGCCGACGAGCGTGTGGACGACATCGTGGACTCCATCTCGCGGCACGTCCGGACGCGCATCGACATCCGTCACGTTCCGCTCGAGGAAGCGCGGACGAAGATGGGCACCTACGCGGATGCTCTCGCGCTCGATCAGATCGTCAGAAGTCCGCGCGCCCGCGCGCTCGGATGGTCGCCATCGCTGCATTCGGTGGCCGGCAATGTGGCGCGTCTGCTCGAAGAATTCCGCTCGGCCTGCGAAGCGGCCGCGTAGATGTAGTGTCCGGCTTCAGCCGGACCAATGTAATGTCCGCCTTCAGGCGGACCCGCGGACCCTACGAATCATCGAAATCCCGCTTATCTTCGTCGGTCACCCCAGGCAGAAACTCGAAAAACGCATCCAGGCTGCGATCCAGTGCACGGCGGAGCTGCGGGATCGTGCCATCAATCGTGTGCAAGGTCAGTGCAGCCTCGCCGTCCTTCAATCGAAGACGGGGCTCGTCGGCCGCGAGCAACGTGCCTTCGGGGACGAGCCGTATGCCGTAGACCATCGTGTAGCGCGCCATACGCGTGATGAACCTCTCATGCGCGGCCCCAGTGCACCGCGAGGATGACTGCGAGCAGCGCCGCTCCACTGAGCGCGACTGCCACGTTCGGGACGAAGAGCAGCACGGCGGCCAGCGCCGCGAGCGCGCGCTCTATTGGTGATGCCGCGCGGCGGATCCATCCTGCCGCCGAGACGGCAATGGCCACGACCCCGAGCGACGCCGTGCACACCGACCACACGATCACTCCGGCTGAGGCCTGGAACAGCAGCCCCAGCCCGCGTGGATCGATAGTAAATGCCAGCGGCACCACGAATGCCGGCGCCGTGTACTTCCACGACAGCATCGTCGTCCGCAGCGGGTTGCCTCCGGTGACTGCCGCGGCGGCGAACGGCGACAGCGCCGTCGGGGGACTCACCTCGGAGAGCACTGCGTAGTAAAACACGAACATGTGCGCGGCGACCTCAGCTACGCCGACCTGTACGAGTGCCGGCACGATCATCACGGCGGCAATGATGTACGACGCCGTCACCGGCACGGCGAGTCCGAGCACCCACACCGCGAGCGCCGCGTAAACAATCGTTAGCAGTAGGCTGCTCCCGGCCAGCGTAACGATCAGGCCCGCAACTTTGAGGCCGAGACCTGTCAGCGTGATTACGCCGACGATGATGCCGGCAGTGGCGGTTGTCGCAGCCACCGACAAGACGCCTCGTCCACCGGCAGCGAGCGCGCTGGCGAGTCGGGTTGGTCCGAGCGCCGTCTCACGATTGAAGAAGCTGAGTGCGACGCCCAGCACCGTCGCCCAGAAGACCGCGAGATACGGCGTGAACCCCATGACCATCAGCACGACAATCGCAGCGAGCGACGCAAAAAAGTGCCAGCCCTTCCGGGTCAATGCACCGAGCGTCGGCAGGTCGGCATTCACCGGGCGCAGCGCCAGACGCCGCGAGTCGCCCTCGACCATCAGAAAGATCGAAAGGTAGTACAGGAAGGCTGGGAGAGCGGCCATCACGATGACCTGCAGATAGGAGATGCGCAGGAATTCGGCGATGAGAAACGCCGCCGCGCCCATCACTGGCGGCGCGAGAATCGCGCCGATGCCGGCCGAGGCGAGCACCGCGCCGGCGGTATCGGCGGGGTAGCCGGCGCGCCGCATCAACGGCCAGGTGATCGATCCGAGCATCACGGTATTCGCGACACCGCTGCCTGACACCGCCCCGAGCAGGTAGCCGGCGACGGTGACCGTCCGCCCCGGTCCGGCGCCATCACCCGAGCGGCCGATCGCGGCCATCGTCCAGTCCACGAAGAAGCGTCCGGCGCCGCTGTATTCGAGGACCGCGCCATAGATCGTGAACAGGATTATGTAGGTCGCGGTCACATCGAGCGGCACGCCGAAGATCCCTTCGAGCGTCATGTACAACGTGCCGACCAGACGGCCGATCGAATAGCCGCGATGCGCGACCAGATCCAGGCCGACGCGATCGAGCAGCGGACCGTAGTAACCGTAGGCGAGAAACAGGAGCGCGGTGATCGGGAGTACCCAGCCGGATGTCCGGCGCGTCGCTTCGAGCACGAGGCCGATGGTGACGATCCCGAGCACGATGTCGGTCGTCGTCGGCGTGGCTGCGCGGTGTACGAAGGCGTCGAGATCGACGAGCGGCCACAGCAGGGCTACCAGCGATAACACGATGAGCCCGGCGTTCAGGAACATCGTCAGGCGCGTCCTTTTGGACGCGCCATTGCTCAGGAACGTGATGAGCAGCACCAGCAGCAGAAAGCTGATGCGATACGAGTGTGTCTCGACGTAGGCGACCGCCCAGTAGAGGGCGTACGCAGCGAGGGCGAAGGCGAGAACGGAGGTGACTCGCGACTGCGAGCCGGTCCCTAGTTCGTCCACGCCTGATGATCGCGGTAGTAGCGAATCGCGCCAGGGTGGAAGGGAATCGGCGATCCCGTTGTGGCAGTCTTGATGGACAGCACTTTGGCCTGCGGATGGATTGTCGCCAGTTCCGGCTGCTTCTCGAACAGCACGCGGGTGATGTCGTGCGCCAGATCCTCGGGCATGGTTTCCGAGACGACGAGCAGGACGGCGACGCCCACGACTGGCACGTCGGTGTCCTGCTGATACATGCCTTTCGGAATGATCGCCTTGTAATACAGCGAGGGACCATAGGTTTTCTCGAGCTGCGGCAGCATCGAGTCCGTCGCGATGAAACGTGCGCGGATGCGCGGGCTGTTCACGAGATCGAGCACCGACGCGGTCGGCAGACCGCCGTTCCAGAAGAACGCGTCGATCTTCCCGTCCTTCAATGCATCAACCGATTGTGCGACGCCAAGACTCTGCGGCCGGATGTCTTGCTTGGTATTGAGCCCTGCAGCCTCGAGAATCCGGTAGCCCAATGTCGCTGTGCCCGAGCCGGCTGCGCCCATCGAGATGGTGTGGCCCTTCAGTTGCGCCACGTCGTTGATGCCGGAATCCGCGAGCGTGACGAGGTGCGTGTAGCTGGAATAGAGCACGGCCAGCGTTCGCAGCGGGATCGGGCCGAACGCCTTGAAGTCGTCGCGTGCGAGCACTGCGTCCTGCGCGGCGTCGGACATCGTGAACGCCAGGTCCGATGTGCCCTGCTTCAGGAACTTCAAATTGTCGATCGATGCCGCCGTGACTTCCGCCGTTGCCTCGACGTTCGGCAGGCTTTCCGTGATCACTTTCGCGATGCCGCCGCCGTACGGATAGAACACGCCCCCGGTTCCGCCTGTGGCAATCGACAGGCGACGCTTGCCGCCGTCGGTGGCGCTGCTGGGCGCGCATGCCGACAGCGCGACGAGAACCGCACAGACGAGGCCCAGCCGCCTTCGCGCTGCGCGCTTCGGTGCCCAGGGCCAGTGCCACCGCATGACGGACAACTATACTGGACTCTGATTGATGCTCGTCACACTCGATGACATCCGCGCCGCGGCGACCCGGATCCGCGGCGTCGCGCGGCGAACGCCTGTCCTGGAAATTGATTTGACAGCGCGCGGCCGCGGCGCTCGTAGAGGCGGGTCTTCCGCCTTCGCCGCGGCTACCGCGGACCGCCGTAGCTCGGAGAGCGGTGGCTGGTCAGACCCGCCTGGCGATCTCACGCTCAAATGCGAAAACCTGCAACCGAGCGGCGCCTTCAAACTTCGCGGTGCGTGCAACATGGTGGCGCAGCTGCAACCGGCAGCGAGAGCCGCCGGCGTCATCACCTACTCGTCCGGCAATCACGGCCAGGCTGTTGCGATGGTGGCGCGCTTATTCAGCATCCCCGCAGTCGTGGTGATGCCGGAAACAGCGCCACAGGTGAAGGTAGAAGGCATCACGCAGTTGGGCGGAGAAGTGATCATCGCTGGCCGGACGTCGGCGGATCGCAAAGCACGCGCGGAGGAGCTCGTCGCACAGCGCGGCCTGACCATGGTGCCGCCGTTCGACCATCCGTGGATCATCGCCGGTGCCGGAACAGTCGGACTCGAGATCCTCGAGCAGTGTCCGCGTGCGACGACGGTCTTCGTGCCGATGGGTGGTGGTGGACAGATCTCAGGCGTGAGTGCGGCGGTGAAGGGCATGCGGGGAGGAGTTCGCGTGATTGGCGTCGAGCCCGCGGATGCGGCGCGGATGTCAGCGTCGCTGGCCGCTGAGCATCCGGTCACGCTCGACCGCGCCACCAGCATCGCCGATGGACTGCTCACCCTGCGCCCGGGCGACCTGACGTTTGCTCACGTGCGCGCATTCGTTGACGAGGTCGTCACTGTGACCGATGCCGAGATGATCGACGCGGTGCGCTGGCTATTTCACGAGGCGCATCTCGTCGCCGAGCCGAGCGGCGCGGCCGCCACTGCGGCTGCGCTGCGTGCCGGTATACACGGCGCGGTCGCTGTCGTCTCTGGCGGCAATGTCGATCCCGTCGCGTATGCGGGTTATATCTCACCCGCAGGCTAAGCCTGCGCTCTACTACTGCTGCAGAATCTGCTTCGCCGCATTGATGCCCTCATCGAGGCTCGTGATTTCGCCATCGAGCTGCTTCTCGTAGACCTGCTTCAACACTTCTCCCACCCGCGGCCCAGGCTCGAGGCCGAGCTCAAGCAGATGGCGCCCCAATAGCAGCGGTGGTGGCGGCTGATGCTCGACGCCGAGCGCGCGGGCGCGTTCGATGAACCAGTCCATCGCCGAGCAGTCGAACGATCCGGTCCGGCCGCGGCAATCCGCGCGAGCAAGTCGCGCCAGCAGCTCCAGGTCCACCTTCTGGGCGAGACGACGAAAGGCGCCGTCACCGACGTTCTGTGCCTTGTGAAACATGCCTGGCTTCAGATGCTGAGCGACGAGGCCGAGGACCTGACCACGCACGTCGAAGCCGTCGATGGTGTGCACGTTCAGCCGATCGAGCAGCGATTCGGTGGGTTCGACGCCGGCTTGCTCGTGATCGAGCGAACGGATGCGGCCATCGACGAAGGCCGTGGTCAGAGGCTTGCCGAGGTCATGACACACGGCGCCAAGCATCACGGTGAGAAGCTGCGGACGGCCGAGATCGCCATTCGCCACTCGCGCCTGGTCGATGACCATCAGCGTGTGCGTCCACACGTCGCCTTCAGGATGCCACTCGGGTTCCTGCTCGCAGCCGACGAGGGGACGCATCTCGGGCAACAGGCGATCGACCACGCCAAGGTCGAGTGCGAGTGCGAAGCCAACTGACGGTCGCGACGCTTTGAGCAGCAGCTTCTCGAGTTCTCCCCAGATCCGCTCCGCCGGCAGATCGTCGAGCGGAATCGCTTGGCACAGCTCGCGTGTCTGCTGGTCGAGCGTCAGCTCGAACCTGGCCGCGAACTGAATCGCGCGCAATACGCGCAGACTGTCATCGCCGAACGTCTGCGGATCGACGATGCGGAGGACCCGCTCGGCGAGATCGCCACGACCATTGAACGGATCGTCGTAGTCGCCGGTCAGCGGATCCCACGCGATCGCATTGATGGTGAAATCGCGGCGCCGTGCGGCATCCTCGATCGACATCGACGGATCGCCGCGGACCTCGAATCCCTTGTGGCCCCGCCCGCTCTTCGATTCGCGCCGGGGAAGCGCGACATCGATGTCTCCGACAGTCGTGTCGGACACTCTCAGCTTGTAGACAGGAAAGCTGCTACCCACGGCTTCCACTCGGCCGAACTGGTCGAGCAATGATGGCAGCGCATTCTCGGACATTCCGAACACCTCGAGATCGATATCCGAGGCTGACGGTACTCCCCCGGCAAGGATGGCATCCCGTACCCAGCCCCCGACGATCAGGGTTCGGCCGCCAGCCTCCCGCACGGCGCGCGCAAGCTCGCGGACGATCGGGGGAGCTGTAGTACCGTTCACGCGGTCGATTATGGCGTATGAGTCTTGCTGACGACCCGGCGGTGAAACTGCTGCGCGACCTCGTCGCGATTGACTCGGTGAATCCATCGCTGTCGAGCGGTGCGCGCGGTGAGGCCGAGATCGCGCAGCGGATTGCGGGCGAGCTCGAGTCCATGGGTCTCGCCGTTGAAATCAGCGACGCCGCGCCCGGCCGGCCCAACGTTGTCGGCGTCCTGGACGGCCGTGCGCCCGGTCGCTCACTGATGTTCTGCGGGCACACCGATACCGTCGGCGTCAACGGTATGCATCGGCCCTTCACGCCCGAGATTCGCGATGGTCGGCTCTACGGGCGTGGCGCGCAGGATATGAAAGGCGGCGTCGCCGCCATGATCGGGGCGGTGCGGAAAATCGTCGAGGGCGGCGGCCTTGCCCAAGGTCGCGTGGTCGTCGCCGCGGTTGCCGACGAAGAACACGCCAGCATCGGCGCGGAGGCGCTGGTCGCCAGGTGGCGTGCTGACGCTGCGGTCGTCACCGAGCCGACGGGTCTCGATATCGCCATTGTCCACAAAGGCTTTCAGTGGATCGTGCTCGACACGCTCGGCCGTGCGGCGCATGGCAGCCGGCCGCTCGACGGCCGCGACGCGATCCTGCGCATGGGCCGCGTGCTCGCGCGCCTCGAGTCGCTCGACCGTCGTCTTCAGCAGGGCAGGGCGCATCCGTTGCTCGGGACCGCATCGCTGCACGCCTCGCTCATCGAAGGCGGGCACGAGTTGAGCAGCTACCCGGCGCGGGCGACGTTGCAGTACGAGCGCCGCACGCTGCCCGGTGAGCCGTCCGACATCGCCCGCGTCGAAGCAGATGCCATCCTTGCGGAGCTCAAAGCCGAGGATTCCGAATTCGAGGCCGAAGCACGGCTCGTATTCGGCCGCGATGCCTACGAGATCGACGCCTCGAGTCCGTTGCCAGCGCTGCTGCAGGAAGCTGCGAATGCGGCGGGTTGCGGTGCGTCGATCGCCGGCATGACGTTCTGGACCGACGCGGCGATTCTCGGTGCCGCCGGGATTCCTTCGGTGCTCTTCGGACCGGGTGGCGCCGGACTGCACAGCATCGAGGAGTACGTCATCGTCGACGACGTGTGCCGCTGTCGCGATGCGCTCGCGGCGCTCGCGCGCGCGTGGTGCTGATGCAGGTCAAAGGGTAAACGGCAAAGGTCAAAGGTCAGGTCAGAGGAGAAGTTCAGGCGAAAGGGCAAAAGCCAAGGTCAAGAGTGAACGGTTGACGTGACCTGACCGACTATCCCGCCTTCTCACCAAGCAGCGCGCGAAGCACGAAGCCGATATTCGCGGGTCTTTCGCCAAGCCGGCGCATGAAGTACGGGAACCATTCCTTGCCGAACGGAATGTAGACGCGCATGCGATAGCGGGCGGCGACGAGCGAGGCCTGCAAGTCGCGACGGATCCCATACAGCATCTGAAACTCGAACCGGTCGGGGCCGATGCTGCGCTCGGCGGCGTAGCTGCGCGTTTCCGCAATGATCTCCTCGTCGTGTGTCGCGATCGCTGGATACACGCCGTGATCGAGGAGCAGGCGCATTTGACGGGTATAGGCGGCGTCCACGTCGGCCTTCAGCTGAAAGGCCACTGAGGCTGGTTCCTTGTATGCGCCCTTCACCAGACGAACGCGCGCGCCGAGCTCGTTCATGCGGCGGATGTCTTGCTCGGTGCGAAGCAGCGCCGACTGCAGCGCGATACCGACGTTGCGGAAATCCAGGCTCCACACCGTCTCGAACACATCGAGCGTGAGCTGCGTATAGGGCGAGCTCTCCATGTCGATGCGCACGAAGAACTGGTGGCGGGCAGCCGGCTCCAGGATGCGGCGCAGGTTGTCGACACAAGTCGCCTTGTCGATCGTCATGCCGAGTTGCGTCAGCTTGAGGGAGATGTTGCGCTCGATCCCCGAGGCGACGATAGTCTCGATGAGCTGCACGTATTCGCGTGATGCGGTGGTTGCGGCCTTGATGGTGTTCACGCTCTCGCCGAGGTAGTCGAGCGCGACGTGCATGCCGCGGCCCTGCAGTACGCGAGCTGCATCAATGGCTTCGTTGATGGTCTCGCCGGCGATAAATCGCCGGGCGAAGCCAGTGGGCGTCATGCCGTACTGCGACGCGAGACGCTTCAGCGTGACGCTGCGTGCGAGCAAAGAGAACATTACCGGCGCGGCCGTGAGTCGAGCAGGTGGTCGATCGATCGTGCGTAGTAGCGCAGCACGTTCCGGTTGCGTACCCGCACGCGGCCCCTGTTCACTACCAGAATACCGCGGGACACCAGCGGCTCCAGCGCCGCGTCTAAAGCCTGTGCACCGCTGATGACCCCGAGGTTGGCGCCGGTGGTGCGCAGCGTCTCGATCAGCGCGTCGGCGCGCTGCTCCAGCTCGCGCCGCGTCGTGGACGGCCGCATCGCCGAGGCGACGACCGCCGTCGGCAGCACTTTATAGATGGCGCCGATCGCCCGCATGACAGCGTGACTGAGATCGAGCACCGCTCGACGCGATTCGGGATTTATCCCGGCAAGCGGAATCGGTGTGCCGAAGCTCACGAACGCGCGCGACGTGTATCCAACAGCGTAGCGCACCATCTCAGCCAGTTCGCGGCTGAAGGGCCGCTGCGATCGCTTGACGCGCTGGCGTGCCAGGACGTGGTCCTCGAGGACGAAGTCATAGGCCACCGCGGTGGGGACGATGACCACGTGCGGGTGCTGGGCGTGCAGCGCGGCGTGCATCAGCCCGGTCTTGGCTGCCTTGATCTCGCCGCTGTAGCTGCGCCCGCCTTCCGGGTAGAAGAACAGATCGCTCTTGCGCAGCAGTTCGGCGACATATGCCTTGAGTGTCAGGAGGTAAGCAGGATCCCTGGTGTTGCGACGGATCGGAATGGCGCCCGTCACGTGACGATGGAGAAGAGCGAGCGGGCCGCCGAAGAGATTGATTCCGGCGGCGATGACCGGCGGCCTGACGCGATGGTCGTCGAGCACCAGCGGCTCGACGAGATAGTCGGTATGACTGCGGTGATTCGACGCATAAATGACGCGGCCCGCCCGCGCGGCGGCCTTTGCCACGTCCACGTGCTCGCCGATGCGTTCGATCTTGCGGAGGATGGGGTAGAGCGGATGCTTCAGCGCGCGGTAGATCGAATACCGTTGCGTGGTTCGCAGCTCGTCGAGATAGCCCTCGATACGTTCGCGCGCCGCGCCGCCGCTTTCACCGTGGGTGCCCTGTAGATATTTCGCGATCTCGTCTCTCGAAAGCACGGCGCGCGTGATCTCATCGATCATCGGCCGAGACGCTGGCAAATCGCGTCCGCGTATTCCGTCGTCGAAGCCGTGCCGCCAAGATCCCGTGTGCGCACACCGTCGGTCAGCGTGGCGATCACGGCGTTCATGATGCGATCGGCCATCGCGCCTTCACCGATGTGACGCAGCATCAGCAGCGCGGAGAACAACAGCGCCGTGGGATTGGCGATGCCCTTGCCCGCGATGTCGGGTGCGCTGCCGTGCACGGCCTCGAAGACGCCGATCTCTTTGCCCAGATTCGCGCCCGGCACGATGCCCAGCCCGCCAACCAGCCCGGCGCACAGATCCGAGACGATGTCGCCGTACAGATTGGGCAGCAGCAGGACGTCGAACTGCGTCGGGTTGATCACCAGCTGCATGCAGGCGTTGTCCACGATCCGGTCGTCGCAGACGATATCGGGAAACTGCTCGCCGACCTTGCGTACACATGACAGGAACAGGCCGTCGCTCATCTTCATGATGTTGGCTTTGTGGACGGCCGTGACGCGCTTACGCTGGTGTGTGCGGGCGTACTCGAACGCAAATCTGGCGACGCGCGTGGAGGCCTCCTCGGTGATGATCTTCAGGCTCTCGACGACGCCAGGCACCACCTCGTGCTCGAGGCCCGCGTAGAGGTCCTCGGTGTTTTCCCGAACGATGACGATGTCGATGCCTGAATAGCGCGTGGGAACAGCAGGAATGCTCCACACCGGCCTGAGGTTGACGAACAGGTTCAACGCCTTGCGAAGACCAACGTTGACGCTGGTAAATCCGCCGCCAACCGGCGTCGTGACCGGTCCCTTGAGCGCCACCTTGTTGCGTTCGATCGAGGCGAGCAGTTGCGGCGGCAACGGTGTGTTGTGACGTTCGAGCGCGAGAACGCCAGCTACCTGCGGTTCCCAGTCGGCCTGCAGGCCCGCGGCGTCCAGGACCGTGACTACGGCGCGGGTGACCTCTGGACCGATACCGTCGCCTTCGATGAGCGTGATGCGGCGCATCACGCTCGCGTGTTCCAGAGCATCATGCGCGCTCACTCGCGCGCTTCCCAGAACAGCAGGGCCAGGGCGCCGACCAGATTGACCATCATCAGCCGTGTGGACAGCACGTGCAACTCGTCGAAGCGCACTCGACGCGCGTCGCCTTCCGGCAGTCGCGACGGTAATCCTCCGACCTCACGGCGAATGCCGTCCGCGTTCCGCAGTACGACGGCGCCGGAATAGAGCGCGACCGCCAGCATCGCCGTGATTAGCGCGAAGCGCACGGCCAGATGCCGTGGCCGAGGGCCGAGCACCGCCATCAGGGCCAGGGTTAACAGTAGAAGCGCGCCTGCGCCGTAAGCAACGTAGTGAAAGCGTTCGAGAATAGTGGTGAAGACGGCTCCGCCGAGCTCGCGTCCGGTGACCGGCTCACTGGCCTGCAGGACTTGAAACGTCGCCGGCGCGACGACGGCGCCAAGCACGACCATCCCGCCCAGCCAGACAACCAGTGCAAGGATGTACACGTACCGCACCGCCCGCATCGGGTCATTATAATGACCAGCGGAGGTCGTCGTTCGTGCACGCATCTTCGCGCGTCTCTGCGCTGCGCAACATCGCCACTCGCCTGCGGATCGATTCGGTGCGTGCCACGACGGAGGCCGGCAGCGGTCATCCGACGTCATGCTGCTCCGCTGCTGACGTCACCGCCGCCATCTTCTTTTCGGAGATGCGCTACGACCCGCGCAGCCCGCACAATCCCGACAACGATCGTTTCGTGCTGTCGAAAGGGCACGCGGCGCCGTTGCTCTACGCGGCGTGGGCCGAGGCTGGGATCATCAGCCGCGACTCATTGCTGACGTTGCGGCGCTTTGATTCCGACCTCGAGGGACATCCCACACCGCGTCTGCCGTGGGTCGATGTCGCCACGGGATCGCTCGGCCAGGGCATCTGCGCCGGCATCGGTATCGCCTTGAACGCACGGCGCATCAACTCTGATTACCGCACGTATGTGCTCCTCGGCGACGGTGAGATCGCCGAAGGCTCGGTGTGGGAAGCCGCACACGCCGCGGTCCACGAGGACCTCGATTCGCTGTGCGCGATTGTCGACGTGAACGGCCTCGGTCAGAAGGGGCCGTCGCTGTGGAACCACAACATCGATGCCTACGTGGCGCGCTGGCAGTCGTTCGGGTGGCACGTCGTCGCCATCGACGGGCACGACATGGATGCCATCCTCTCGGCGTTCGATGAAGCGCGATCGACCAGAGCGAAGCCGACGATGATCATCGCCAAGACGATCAAGGGCAAAGGTATCTCCTTCGCCGAAGGCAAGCCCGGCTGGCACGGCAAGCCGCTCAAGAAAGGTGACGAATGCGATCGCGCGATCGCTGAGCTGGAGCAACAGTTCGTGCCCGAGGAGCTGCCGGCAGCGCAGCCGCGGCCTCGTGCCGTTTCGCGTCCGGCGGCCAAGGCGCCGGCCCCGCTCGGGCCGCCGTCGTACGCCCTCGGCGACAAGGTGGCGACGCGCGAAGCGTTCGGGACAGCGATTGCCAGGCTCGGTGCCAACGACGAGCGCGTTGTCGCGCTCGATGCCGACGTGGGCAACTCGACCTTCAGCGAGAAGTTCGAGCAGCAGCATCCCAAGCGCTTCTTCGAAGCCTACATCGCCGAGCAGGTGATGATCGGTGCAGCCATGGGATTCGCCGCGCGCGGCGCGATTCCATTTCCCTCGACGTTCGCCGCATTCTTGTCGCGCGCCAGCGATTTCATCCGCATGGCAGCGATCAGCAACAGCAACATCAAGATGGCCGGGAGCCACGCCGGGGTCTCGATTGGTGAAGACGGGCCGTCGCAGATGGCGCTCGAGGATCTCGCGATGATGCGCGCGCAGCCGAACATCACCGTGCTGTATCCATGCGACGCGGTCAGCACCGACCGACTCGTCGAGCGGATGGCCTACCACGGTGGACCGGCGTACATGCGCACGTCGCGGCCGAAGACGCCGGTGATCTACGGTCCCGACGATGCCTTTCACGTTGGCGGTCTCAACGTGCTGCGTGAAGCGGGCAGCGACGTGGCGACGGTCATCGGTGCCGGCGTCACGGTGTTCGAGGCGCTCGAGGCGCACGACCTGCTCGGCAAGCAGGGCATCAGCATCCGCGTCATCGATCTATACAGCGTGCAGCCGATCGACACCGCCACGCTCGTGCGCTGTGCCCGCGAAACTCGAGGCCGGCTGATCACGGTCGAGGATCACTACGTCGGCGGTGGCATCGGCGACGCGGTGGCTGCCGCGGTGGCCGGTCACGGCTTCTCCGTTCATCGTCTCGCCGTTCGCGAGATTCCGCGCAGTGGTGCGCCCGAACAACTCCTCGATTACTACGGCATCTCGGCGCGTCACATCGTCGAAGCGGTGACAGAAGGCAGGCGAGTCTGACTGCCTCCGCCAAGGCTATGGCGGTCCGCCGAAGCGGCACGCGAAGGCGGAAAACTCGCCTCTACGTCGTCCTCGCACTGGTCGCGATTCTCACGCTGAGCCCACGCGCGCAGACGGGGCCACCCGGGA
This sequence comes from Vicinamibacterales bacterium, assembly GCA_036742665.1. Classification (GTDB taxonomy): domain Bacteria; phylum Acidobacteriota; class Vicinamibacteria; order Vicinamibacterales; family UBA2999; genus Gp6-AA40. The sequence goes on from DAINQP010000111.1 coordinate 18,949, forward strand.
TGCGCGATCCGGCGTGGTCGCCCGACGGCAAACGACTCGCGATCGTCGTGATCGATCGCATCTGGACGATGCAG
>DAINQP010000112.1:0-5781 GCA_036742665.1 Vicinamibacterales bacterium
AGGCGACTGCTGGAGGCGATACCAACGCGGCATTCGCCGGCGGTCGCGGCGGCGTGCAGCTCGAGCCGCCCACCGATGCCTTCCCCTACGATCCGAACGGTCCTCCCGTTGCCACGTTCTTCGAAGCCGGCGGCAACATGCCGGGCGGTCTGCCCTACACACCGTGGGCGTCCGAAATCCGCAAGCAGCGCCTCGCGATCAATGCGCGAGACAATCCGGACGCGATGTGCATGCCGATGGGCTTCCTGCAGTTCCATCAGCAGCCGCAGCCGCGCATGATCATCCAGACACCGAAGATGATCATCATCGAGTACGAAGCGAACTACGGGATTCGCCACATCTACCTCGATGGACGCAAGCTTCCGCCGCAGGGTGAGCCGCAGCCGTTTTGGTACGGCTACTCAGTTGGCCGTTGGGAAGGCGACACGCTGGTCGTCGAAACCAACAACCTGCGCGGCGCCGAAGACAGCCCGTACGACGGTTGGCTCGACGTCAACGGCAGCCCATACAGTCAGCAGGCCAAGTTCACCGAGCGCTTCCGTCGTCTCGATTATTCGCACTTGCAGATCGACATGACCGTGGACGATCCGAAGGCGTATACGAAGCCGTGGACGGTGCGGGTCGATCAGCGCATTGTTCCCGATGGCGAGTTGATCGAGTTCATCTGCAACGAGAACCAGCAGTTCCGACGCCGGATCAAGATCGATTAGGTGCGGGCGGGTCCGCGCCGAGATTGGCGCGCAGCGAGTACTTCCCCTTACCGGACCAACTGGCGCGGTGCAACAGCCCGAAGCTGTCTGGCCGCTGCGACAAGGACAATGAGCGCGGTGGGTGAAGGGTGCATGTAGGCCCGGTCCTGAGGGGCGGACTCAGCAGTTTTAGAACACCGAGAGCGCCAAGTCTGGCGATCTGGCTCAGCGGTTCTCGCCGCGCTGTTGGCCCCACGTCCACCGATCCGCGCGCCGCTCGATGCGCTTGAGCCGGATCCGGTTGTCGTTGGGATTGCGATTGGGGCTGGCCCAGATGCGAACGACGTCGCCCGGACGCAGCGTCTTGGCGGTAATGCCCTCGCGCTCGAGACGAGACACACTGGCCCACTCCGCCGCGTACGGCTTGCGCCCGCCGAACGTCTCCTGCCCCATGATCTGGATCCAGGAATGCGGGTTCTTGTATTGGAATTCGATGATCTCACCCTCGATTTCGATCGTGTCGCTCTCGAGGTAGTACTCAGCAAACGAGTGGTGACTCTGTGCCGGAGCGCAGAGCACGGCGACGCCGATTGCGACGAGCAGCCAGGTGCGCATTATTTGGTCTCCTTCACCAATGCAAGAAGATCGGCCTTGGTCATCGGCCGATCCGGATTGGGAGCATGGACCATGACGTGCCGGTCGAAGTCCAGCTGCAACCGGTCGATGTTCTGCACCAGCGTCGCGATCGATGGGCTCACCGGTTGACCCACCGGCGGCGGGTTGAAGTCCGCCGTAAAGAGAATCTTCTCCTTCGGAAGATAGGCGATCAGCATCGCGTCGCTGTGCTCGAGGCCGGCCACATGATGAAGTTCGACCGTTCGCGTCTGGTCCTGCAACACCATCTTCTCGACCACGCCTTCCACCTTCGGCTTCTTCTTCGATTTCGCCAGAGTATCGCCGACCAGCGTGCGCGGCGACAGCAACGCTTGCTCGACGAAGTACTTGCTGTTGTCGTCGGTCAGAACGATGGCCCCTTCGGCGCAGAACGGCGCCAGCCCGCTCGCATGATCGAAGTGGGGATGCGTGTTGACGATGTACTTGATGCGCTTGTTCGGAAACAGCTTCTTCGTTTCGGCGAGCACCGCCAGCCCGCGCGCTTCACTCTGTCCGCCCTCGAGTACCACGACGTGATCGCGGAACTCGACGGCCAACGAGACATATCCACCGGTAATGCGGTAAACGCCCTCGGCCAGCTTTTCCGATGCGACCGGCGTGGGCGGCGGCGGCGCAGGTGCCGGCGCCGTGGCGGTCGGCGTCAGCAGCGCTGTGAGATTGGCCGGATTGGCGCGCACTTCGCGAAGCAGCGCCACATACGTCTCCATGCCGACGCGGCGCTGCGCGATGCGCGCCGGAGCGAGAAGCCCTCCACCGAAATCTGCATAGTCGTTGAAGAACGTTTCGACGTGCAGGTCGCCGAGTACCGGATGCTCGACCCACGTTTCAACGCGCTCGAGGATCTGCTGCGGGTTGATGTAGCCGATCACCCGATAGGGCTGGCCCGATGGCGCTTTCTGGGTGGGACTCCACGTCACCACCTGATATTGGACGCCCTCGATCTTTCGCGAGCGCACGGTGGCGTTGTTGGCGAGCGCGCCTTTCAGAAATCCCCACGGCGTAACCCAGATCTCCATCTGTGCGGGCCAGCCCTCACCCAATGGCGCCGTCAACTCAAAGGGACGCGGTGCGGCGGCAGGCCCCGTGGGCTGTGGCGTTCGAGGACCGGCGATAGGCACGGCGGTTCCCGTCTCGCGCATCGCGGGCTTGGTGAAATCAATTGCGCGTGTGTAGTTTCTGACCGACGTCGAGGACAACCCGAACGAGATCGTCCGGCTCTGACCGAAATTACCGTAGGCGCCCTCGCCCGAATAGACGATGGCATTCAGGTGCGCCGCGCCCATCGCCTGCAGCGTGCCCTCGACGACGGTCTTGGCGTCCTGGGCGGCGGTGGTCGTCGGAAAAGCGGCGATTGTCGGAAGAGCGACGATGGCCGGAACGACGATCCAGAGCAGAGCTGACCGCGCCGCGCTTGCGCGCGCCATCTGCCGCATGTGGCACCCTCCCCCCGCCCAGCACACAGGATACCTCGGGTCGGTAGGCTGGATATAATCCTCACCCTTGGAGTCCCGCATGCACCTGAATCGTGTTCGTCGTGCGGCGTCCTTCGTCTTCGCTCTGTCACTCGTTCCGACCGCGGTCTTCGGGCAGTGGCTCAATTACCCCACGCCCGGAATCCCGCGACTGCCGGACGGCAAACCGAATCTCTCGGCGCCTGCGCCGCGGACGCCGGACGGCAAGCCGGACTTGTCCGGGATCTGGTCGGGTGCCGGGCCGTCCTACCGGTTCAACATCGCGCAAGACCTCGACACCAAAGACGTTCAGTCGTGGGCCGAGGAACTATTCATCAAGCGGGTGCGCGATTCCCGAATGGACAGTCCGCTCTCGAAGTGCCTGCCGGTCAGCGTTCCGTATCACAACTTCTTCAACCTTACGCGCATCGTCCAGACGCCGGCGCTGACAGTCATGCTCTACGAGTCAGCCAACGTGCCGCCGCGGACCGTCTTCACCGACGGCCGCGATCTGCCGAAGGACCCGAACCCGACGTGGTTCGGTTACTCGATCGGACGGTGGGATGGAGATACGCTGGTCATCACGTCGGCGGGGTTCAACGATCAGGGATGGCTCGACAGCTCCGGACACCCGCAGACGGAGTCGCTCCGTCTGACCGAGCGGCTGCGCCGCCGCGATTTCGGCCACATGGACTACGAGATCACCATCGACGATCCCAAGGTGTTCACGAAGCCCTTCACGATCAAGCGCGAGCGCGTGCTGTCACCCGACACCCAACTGCTCGAGGACGTCTGTGAGAACGAGCGCAGCCGCGTCCGCATGTCGGGCGATACCGGAGTCCGGCTTCGGCCGGAACAAGTGGCGCCGCTCGCCGGCGTCTATGAAGCGGCACCGGGGCGCGAGATCACGGTGACCGTGATTGAGGATCTCGTGTTCGTGCGCGGTCTCAACGAGCCAAAGGTTCCGCTGCTGGTGCAGTCGGAGACCAGGTTCATGTCCACCACGACGCCGATCGGACTCGAGTTCTTCAAAGACGCACGCGGCACCGTCACGCATGTGGTCGTTCGAGGAGGCGCGGCCGCGGAAACGAAGTACGCCCGGAAGAACGCACCGGCACCGGCGAAGTGATCGCTGGTCTCACGATCGGATCGAGAAGACAGGCGCCGGTCCGACGCCGGTCGCAATCAGCACCCGTCAAGTTCGGTGACTACTTCGCGCGACCCTTGTAGCCCTGCGCGATCATCTGAATCGCCCACACCTGCGCAGCGTTCGCCACTTCGGTCCCGTCAGCCTGTGTCGCCCCTCGCGCCAGGATGTAGAGCATCTTCTTGTCCGTGCCACCGAAGGCCGCGGTGATCACGCCGCGTGGTGTCGGAATCGTTCCCAGGTGCTTGCCGTCCGGGCCGAGGACCTGCACGCCGATGTTCGTCGTCACGTAGAGGCGGCCGTCCTTGTCGATCGTGCTGCCGTCACCGCCGCCCGGACCTTCGAGTTTCGCAAACTCCCGCTGGTTCGTCAGTGAGCCATCCGGCTGAACGTCGAACGCCGCAATCGCCGGACCGTTGGTGGCGTACAGCGTCTTCTCGTCGGCACTGAGAATGATCCCGTTCGGCGTGGTGTCGCCGTACTTCGTGACGACACCCTTCGGATCGGCGTAGTAGACGCCGCCCATCGTGAAGTACACGCCGCCCTTGCTATCGGCCGTCAGATCGTTGATGACGCCACCGATGCAATCGAGCGGCTCGCCCTGATAGCTGTCGGCCAACACCTTGCGCTGCGGCGTGAGCTGCGTCACGTTTGCGCGCAAGCCGCGCTCGACGATGAACAGCGCTTTCTTCTTGTTCATCGACAGCGCGCCACCGGTATGCGTGTCGGAGTACGCGACGGATGTCTTGCCGTCCTTATCGAGCTTCAGGACCTTGCTGTTGTCGTTCTGCGCGATGAGCAGCGCACCGTCATCGGTGCCGACGATGCCATCACCGTTGTTGCCGACTTCCTGCCAGAGAAATTTCCACTGCTGGCCGGCGGCGACCACGCCAGGAATGGCTTCGACCTTGTACTCGCGAATGCCAGGCACCTGGGCGGGAGCACCGCCCGCGCGCCCAGCCGCTCCGCGGCCGCCACCGCCGCCCCGACCTGCGGGCGGGGTTTTGCACATGGCGATCAATGCGGCGTAGCCCGGATCGGCCGGAGCCTGCACCGATGGAGCCGGCGGATTCACCGGAGGCGGCGGCAGTCGTGGCGGTGGATTCTGTGCGAGCGCGGCCACTGAACCAGCGAAACAGAGCGCGAGCGTGAAGATCCCTTTCGACGTCATCAGATCGCCTCCCAAACGCACGACAGCATATACGAGTCGCACCTTCGCCGGTGCTTCGGCGGCGCAACCGGTGTAGGCTGAATGAGACACATGCTGCTGAGACACGAAGGCTTCCGTCGCTTGTGCCAGGCCCGCGATCGGCTGCGTGACGCACGCGAGCCGGCGCCGACGATCCAGCAGCTGGCCCGCGAGGTCCGCATCTCGCCGTTCCATTTCATCCGCCAGTTCGAAGCCGTGTTCGGCATGACGCCGCATCAGTTCCGCATCGCGTCGCGTATCCAGCTCGCGAAGACACTGCTCGCCGGCGGCGACTACTCGGTGACCGACGTCTGCATGGAGGTCGGCTTCTCGAGTCTGGGCAGCTTCAGCACGCTGTTCGTGCAGCGGGTCGGCGAAACGCCATCAGCATATCGACGACGAGTCAGACGGTTGGTGAATGTTCCGCATCGCGGCGCAAATTACCTGACGCCCGGGTGCCTGAGCCTGATGGGCGTGCTGCCAGCCCACCTTTGGCGGGTCTGACCAGCCTCCGCTCTTCGAACTACGGCGGTCCGCCGTAGCCTTGGCGAAGGCGGAAGACCCGCCTCTACGCGTTCGCAATTTTCGAGAAGCATAGAGGCGGCACATTCGACACACTGAGAAGGCCGG
>DAINQP010000112.1:5881-18906 GCA_036742665.1 Vicinamibacterales bacterium
CGGCCCTACAAACATGCGAATCAAGCTGACGAGCATCATGGTCGATGATCAGACCAAGGCCCTGCGCTTCTACAGCGAGGTGCTGGGATTCACCAAGAAGCACGACATTCCGGTGGGCGAGTACCGGTGGATCACCGTCACTGGTGAGGCCCGCGATGATCTCGAGCTCGCGCTCGAGCCGAATGCCAATCCGGCAGGCAAGGCGTTTCAGGAGGCGATGTTCGCGCAGGGGATTCCGATCGCGGCGTTCGAGGTCGGGGACATTCAGGCCGAATTCGCCCGCCTCACGTCACACGGCGTTGCGTTCACGCGCGAGCCGACGTCGGCAGGCCCGGTGACACTCGCGGTGTTCTCGGACACCTGCGGCAACCTGATTCAGCTGTATCAGCGTACGTAGTGTCCGGCTTCAGCCGGACGTCTCGCGCTTCAGCCGGACATCACGCGGCGCCTTTCGGCGCGACGTAGCTCTTTCGCGCCCGTGGCTTCATGCCCTTCACGGCCGTGCGCACCTCGATTTCGTGGACCTTGCCGTCGCGTTTCGGCGGCACGAAACCGAGCAGGTATTGGCTGTGCAGTTCGTCGGCGACCTGCGCAAATGCGGCACCGAGATCCTGTCCGGCGCGAATCTCGACGTACCCGCCGCCGGTCTCCTCCGCGACACGCGCGAGACCGGGATCTGGCCAGTCCGACATCAGCGCCGCCTGCAGACCACCCGGACCGAGGCCCGGCATCTGTTGACGCCCGCGACTCCGCATGCCGATCCCGTAGACCATCACGCCGAGCTCACGTGCGCGATCGATCACTTCAACCTGGCTGACGAACTTCGGCCGGAACCCGGTTGGACCGCTGTCCTTGCCATCGCTCAACACCAGAATGACCGGCCGCCCATCGTCTTCCTCGCGGTTCTTGAAGATGCCCAGCCCTTCGTCGATGGCGCGCCACAACGGCGTCGGCGCGTCCGGCGCAATCGCGCGAGGGAGAGACGCGCGCAGTTCCCCGGGATCACGCGTGAACGTCGGACTGATCGTCACGTCATGCCCGAACGTGCCGACGCGGATCGCATCGTCAGTCCGAAGCCGTCTGAACAGCTCCCCCGAACTCTCGCGGAGCAATTGCAGATTGCCCTCCATGCTGCCCGACACATCGAGCAACACGATGAGGCGAATGGGCTGCGGCGAGTTGTCGAAGAGCGTGATCGGCTGAGGCTTGCCTTCGTCACGGATCTCGAAGTCTTTCTGCTCGAGCATCGTGACCAGGCGCCCGTCGCGATCCGTCACCGTGGTGAAGAGGCGGACGTTATCGGCTGTGCCGCGGAAGGTCGGCTGTTGCTGCGCGGCCGCGCCGAGGCCGACAGCCAGAAAGGCGGCCAGGATTCCTGAACTGAGAATCCGAATCATACGTACTTATCCCAAGGTTGCAGGCAGGCACCGCACTCCAGTCATATCATGAACGGCGAGATGTTTGAGCGTTATAACGAACCGGCTCGACGCCGTTCAACAAACACGGGAAGGAGGTCCTGCAGTACGCCGCCCGGCAAGCCGACCGCCTGCTGCACCGTCATATCGGACCGGAGCATCTGCTGCTCGGCCTACTCTGTCACGAGCAGGGGCTTGCCGGGGAGATTTTGCGCGAGCACGGTCTCAGCCTGACGTCGATCCGCGACGCGCTGGTTATTCACGTCAGCGCGAACTCACCACCGCCCCCGAGATCACCAAGGGTCTCTAGCCGTACCCGCCTCCGCCAGGTCCGGCACCACGGTCCAGTAATCCCGTCTCAAACGACGGCCGATACCCTACGAGGAATCGATCGTCGTGACGTCACATGTGGTTACCACTGCACTCGTGCTGTGCAGCATCGGCGTCGCCGCGTGCGGCGGCGTGAAGGATTCGCCGTCGGATCCGACCACGCCGACCGCGCCGAGCACGCCGACCGCGCCATCAACGCCCTCGAGCGGCGTCGCCCTGAACGACGACTTCAGCGGACGCACGCTCTTTCCGTTCGACAACTGGTGGAATCAGGACATCAGCCGCGCACCACTTGATAGTCAGTCGAACGCGCTCATCGACTACATCGGCCGCACGCGAACGCTGCACCCCGACTTCGGTCCGCCTCCCTACGGCATTCCTTATGTTGGCGTCGGCGGCGGTCAGACGCGCATGCCGGTCACGTTCGTGGACTACGGCAGCGAGAGCGATGCCGGATTTCGCGGCGATAACGGCTATCCGATTCCGACCGAGGCGCGCACGCAGCCCAACTACATCGAAGGCGGTGTGCCCGGCGGCGGCACGAACGGCGACCGTCATCTGATCGTTGTCGATCGCGATCGTTGGCTGCTGTTCGAGTTGTTTGCGACGCGCTGGAGCAATGGACGATGGGAAGCCGGATCGGGCGCGGTGTTCGACTTGAACAGCAACGCGCGACGGCCGGAAGGGTGGACGTCGGCCGATGCCGCCGGCCTGGCGATCCTGCCCGGGCTCGTGCGCTATGAAGAAGCGGCGAGCGGGCGCGAGATTCGCCATGCATTCCGAGTCACGGTGCGTGCGACGAATGGATACGTCTGGCCCGCATCACATCGCGCCGGCTCGTCATCGGGCGCGCTGCCAATGGGCGCGCGGCTGCGTCTCAAGGCGTCGAAGAGTATCTCGGGGTATCCGGCATACATTCAGCGCATCTTCAGAGCCATGCAGACCTACGGATTGATCGTCGCCGACAACGGGTCAGACATGTACATCAGCGGCGCGATGGACAGCCGCTGGAACAACGACGAACTCAATCCGGCGTTCCGAAGCCTCACCGCCGGCGACTTCGAGGTCGTCCAACTCTCATGGCGTTGAGTGCATCGAATTGACACTATAGTTGTAAAGAGACGTCACCCTTGCGATGGCAGAGCCGGTCCACGTCCAGCCGCCGAACGTCCATCATGATCCCGTGCGCGTCGCCCTCGACTGTCTCGAGGAAGGCTTTCAGATCATCGGCCGCGACTGGAGATACGTTTACGTGAATCCGGCCGCCGCGCGGCACGGCCGGCGGGACGCAACGGAGTTGATCGGCAGGCCGATGATCGAAGCCTATCCTGGCATCGAAGGCACACCGCTCTTCGACGTCATGCAGGAGTGCATGGAGCAGCGTGTCAGTCGCGTGCTCGAGAATTACTTCACGTTTCCCGACGGCACGACGCAGTGGTTCGAGCTGCGCATCCGGCCCGTGCCCGCCGGCATCTGCATCTATTCAGCCGACATCGACTCCCGCAAGCGCCCGACGACGATCGGCTCGCGGATTCGCCGGTTGTTTCGCGCGTAACGTCACGGTTACGTCTGCCGAAGCGCCTGGATGGGTTCGACGCGCGACGCACGGCGCGCAGGCACGTACGCAGCGGCAAGCCCCACGCCGATCATCACGAGCGCCGCTACGATTAACGGAAGTGGCGGTTCGACGGTCAGACTTTGCACGAGCCTGGCCAGCAATCGCGGGCTCATGACCGCCAGCGGCGCTCCGATCGCCAGACCGGCGGCAACGAGGCTGAGGGCGCTGGTGAGCACCATAGAGGTGATCTGTCCTCGCGTCGCGCCCAGTGCCATGCGCACGCCGATTTCCGTGGTGCGGCGCGACACGGTGTACGCGAGCAGGCCGTATAACCCGATCGCGGCGAGCAGCGCGCCGACCACACCGAACGCGGTGGACAAGAGCGCGATCAGCCTCTCCACGACAATCGACGCATCGATCTGTTCGGTAAGCGTCGTCACTTTGCCGACGTTGACATTCGGCACGATTTGATTGACGGCACGGCGCACCTCGGCGACAACTGATGAGGGCGCGACGTCAGTGCGCAGCGCGAACTGCGACGTGCCGCCGCTTCCTCCTTGAAGCGTGTTGAGATACACCGTGCGCGGCGGCGTTTCGTAGAGGTCGAGATACTTCGCATCGGCGACAACACCGATGATCTCGTACGACCGGGCTTGATCATCGAACGTGAACCGTCTGCCGACGGGATCGCCCGTTCCGAAATAGTGTCGCGCCAAGGCCTGATTGACGATAGCCACTGGCGGACGGCCCGCATCCGCGAATGCGAAGTCGCGGCCGGATATGAGCGGAGTGCCATACGTCGTGAAGTAGTTCGGCGCGATAGGGTTGAGCGACACACGGCGTCGATCTTCAAATCGTTCCGCCACACCATCGATGTTGACAAACCGGCTTCCACCCGCACCGGAGATCGGCGTCATGCCGCTCATCGTCGCCGCACGTACACCGGGAATCGCCTCGAGCCGGCCCAGCAAATCCCGGTAGAGACCCGAGAGCTGCAACCGCTCATACCCACTGCGGGTCGCATCCAAGGTCACGAGCAGCACGGATTCACGATCGAAACCAAGATTCAAATTTCGCAGATTCGACAGGTGTGTCACGAGGAGCCCTGCGCCGCTCAGCATGACCACTGACAGTGCGACCTGCGCGACCACGAGGCCGCGGCCAACCAGCCGCCGCGATCGACGCTCGCCAAGCGAACCGCCTTCGCGCAACGTGGAGATCTGCGCCGACGAAAACGCATTCCACGCCGGCACGAGTCCGAAGAGCACACCGGTCAGCACGGCGGCGCCCGCAGTGAAGAGCGACACACGAAGATCGGGCTGCACGTTGATACTGAGTTGTTCCGGCAATCCGATGATCGGCCGACCCGAAAGCAGGATGCGAATGAGCGTCGCCGCACCAACGTACGCGAGGGCGATGCCGATGATGCCGCCGGTGCCCGACAACAGCAGCGACTCCGCGAGCACCTGCCGCCATAGCCGCAGGCGGCTCGCGCCGATCGCCACGCGCAGCGCCATCTCACGTTCGCGCGCGACGCCGCGCGCCAGCAGCAGGCTGGCGATATTGATGCACGCCAGCAGCAGGAGCACGGCGACCATGGCCATCAACGCGAGCAGCGGCCGACTCACACGCTCGCGCAAGATCGACGTTCCAGCACCTGCTGGCTCGACATCGAGCCGCGCCTCGAGCCATCCGGCACTGTTAAAGGTGCGCACCATGTCCTCGAGACGGGCTCGATCGAGCACGCGCATTTGAGCCGTCGCCTGTTCGATCGAGACGTCCGGCTTCAACCGCGCCAACAGCGCCATGAACAACCGGCCGTTCTGACGTTGACTGGGCTGCGCGATCACGGCTTCCATCGCCGTCGGCAGCCATAGATCTGGTGTCGTGCCCACTTCGATGCCGACGAAACGTCTCGGCCCCACGCCGACCACGGTCACCGGCACGCTGTTGACGGTGATCCGACGTCCGACAATCCCCGCATCAGCTCCGAAACGGCTGTTCCAGTACGACCAGCTCAGGACCCCGACCGCCGCATCGCCACCGATGCGATCGTCCTGCGGTCGCAGCATCCGCCCCAGCGCGGCCTCGACGCCGAGTCCGCTGAAGAAGTTTCCGGTGACGTACTCGGCATACACGGCTTGCGGTTCGGACCCGTCGCGGCTCACCGTGAGACGTGCCGGCGCCACACCCATGACATCGGTAAAGACGGTATTGCCGTCGCGCACGCGCTCGTAGTGCACGTACTGGAACCCGTTCATCCGCGGTTCGCCGGGATACACGCTCATGAACTGCACCAACTGCCCTGGGTCGCGCACGGGCAGCATGCGCAGCATCAGCGTGTTGATCAGGCTGAAGATCGCGGTGTTCGCGCCAATGCCGAGCGCCAGCGACACGACCGCCACTGTCGTGAACCAGCGCTCTTTGGCGAGCAGGCGAAGGGCGAAGCGGAGATCGTCAATCACCTCTTGACCGCGGCGCCTCTCAGATACACCGCCGAGATCTTTCGCGTGTTGGTGATGTCGTCGAGCGGATTCCCGTCCAGGACGAGCAGATCGGCGCTCTTGCCCGCCTCGATCGTTCCGCTGTCGCTCATGCGTAGGAACTCGGCACCATTGCGCGTCGCTGCGACGACGACCTGCGCAGGCGTCATTCCTGCCGCCACCATGTCGGCCATCTCGGCGTGCGGCGCCCACGGCGTGTTGCCGTCAGAGCCAAGCGCCACTTTCACGCCGGCCGCGCTCATCTTCGCCAGGTTGCGCGCCTGAATACCAAATGCCATCTGCGCATCCGGGCGATCGGTGTTGCCAGCTTCGAGCTTCTGCAACTCCGCTGGCTCGAGGCTCCCCTTCAGCCAGCTCAGATCCGTCTTCACGCCACGATCGGGAAGATTCGGCACCAGCACGAACGCCGGCCGCGTCTTCACCATCGACAGGAACTCTTCGTCGATGTCGCGATCGCGCACGCCGTGCGCGAAGGCATCGATGCCCGCTTTCCAGAGTCCCTTCGCGTCCTCGAGCGTGAACAGATGCGCCGTGACACGGAGCTTGTTCTTATGGGCCTCGTCGATGACGGCGCCGTAGAGCTCGGGCGTGAGCTTCTTGTATTTGCCGTCGCGATCGTCCACCCAGATCTTGATGACGTCCACTTTGCGTGCGGCCTGCTCCTGCACGGCCTTGCGTCCCTCCGCCGCCGTCGTGATCCAGTACGGCGCCATGGTCCGGCCCGGCTCCGGGGCGGTGATGCCGCGTCCGGCGCTGAAGAAACGCGCGGCTCCGGGGATCGGCATCGCCTTGATCTCAAACGGTGCGGCTTCGGTGTCCTGTCCGAGGCTCATCGCCGCGCTGACGCCGTAGTAGGCGCGCCGAGTCAGGTCCTGCGTGAGCGCGTCACGCGTCTGACTGGTGTGGACGTGGGTGTCCACGATCGTCGGCATGACCGTCTTGCCAGCAAGGTTCACGCGATTCGCGCCGGCAGGCGCCTTCACGTCCGCGGCACCGCCGACCTGCGCGATCTTCCCCGCGTTGACGACGATCGTGGCATTGTCGATGACGCGGCCATTGCCGACGACGACGCGCGCACCTTCGAAGACAGTCGCCGACGGCGTCTGCGCGAGGTTGGCGGCCGTTGCCGCTGCGAGCAAAAGAAGCGCAAGAAATATTCGCTGCATACAGCCCCCCGGCGGGTCAAACGACCCGCCCTACGTAATCCGACCTTGGGCATTGAGCATTGCCGATTGGGCATTGCCGGACTTACCAGGCCGGGTTGCCGCCCTTGTGCGCCCATTCGGCGCGCCCCTCGTTGTAGATCCGCCGCTTGGTGAAGAGCCACTGCCCGTTCACCTTGACGAGCTCGTCTTCGTAGTGGCCGTAGCCGTCGAATACACCGCGCCGCTCCGGGTTGTTATTGCCGTAATGGAACCAATAGGCGCGGCCGGTCGCCTTGTTGCCGTTCACCTTGAGGACGATGTTCGAGATGTTGTGACGGCCGGACGCGGGACGAAGGCCATTCTCCGTCGTCCGCGAGTTCGGCATCTTGGCGATGACATCGCGAATGGCTTTGCGGCCGCGAATTTCACCCGAGCCGACGTCGAGGGTGCCGTCCTCGGTGAAGGTCGTCACGTAGAGATCGGGATCACCAAAATCCATCGCGAACAGATAGCGCGCTTGCAGATCCTCGATCGCCACACGGTCTTCTGCGTAGCTCGTCCCAGCGGCTCTTGAATTGATGGACGTCACGGCCAGGGTCAATACAACGGCCGCCGCAGCTGCGGCAATGGGAACAATCAATTTGCCCATGTCATCGCTCCTTGCACCTTTGATCTTTGACCTTCGACTTGACCTCGCCTCAACCTTTGACCTCGCCTTTGCCCTTTTGCCCTTTCACCTGAGCGTCACATCATCACGCGAATGATGTCCGACCGCGTGATGATAAACGTCTTGTCCGTCTTGAAATCGCGCACCAGCACCGCCGGATTCTCAGGAGTGATCATCGTCGCAATCGCTTCAACCGGTGTCGAAATATCTACGAATGGAAACGCCGGCTGCATGATCGTCTCGACCGGTTCCAGCTTGCAGTTCGGCTGACGAATGAACTCGTCGTAGAGGTGCGACTCGTTGAGCGAGCCGATGATGCGGCCGCTCTTCGTCACGGAAATCTGCGAGAAGTCGTGCTCGCCCATCAGGCGAACCGCGTCCTCGACCGGCCGCGACGCTTCCACTGCGAAAAGCTCGGCGGACACGCCCATGGCCACCATGTCGCGCGCCGTCATGCCGGTGACCTCGAAAAAGCCCTTCGCGCGCATCCACTCGTCGTTGTACATCTTGCCGACATAGCGCGACCCGTGATCGTGGAACACCACGACGACGACCTCGCCCTTCTTGAAATGCTCAGCGAGTTGCACCACGCCCGCCATCGCCGCGCCGGCGGAGTTGCCGGCCCAGATGCCTTCCTCACGCGCCAGCCGCCGCGTCATCAGCGCCGCGTCCTTGTCGGTGACTTTCTCGAAGTGGTCGATCATGTCGAAGTTGACATTGCCGGGGAGGAAATCCTCCCCGATGCCTTCGGTGATGTACGGATAGATCTCGTTCTTGTCGAAGATGCCGGTCTCCTTGTACTTCTTGAAGACCGATCCGTAGGTGTCGATGCCCCACACCTTGACCGTCGGGTTGCGTTCTTTCAGATACTTGCCGATGCCGCTGACCGTGCCGCCGGTGCCGACGCCAACCACCAGGTGCACGACCTTGCCGTCGGTCTGATCCCAGATCTCGGGCGCCGTCTGCTCGTAGTGCGCTTCGGTGTTCGACGGGTTGTCGTACTGATTCGCCTTCCACGCGCCTGGAATCTCGCGCGCCAGCCGCGACGACACCGAGTAGTACGACCGTGGATCCTCGGGATCGACGTCGGTCGGGCAGACGATGACCTCGGCACCAAACGCTTTGAGCGCGTCGATTTTTTCTTTCGACTGCTTGTCGGTGGTGGTGAATACGCAGCGGTAACCCTTCACCGCCGCGACAATGGCCAGCCCCATGCCGGTATTGCCGGAAGTGCCCTCGACGATCGTGCCGCCCGGCTGCAGCTTGCCCTCACGTTCGGCGTCCTCGATCATCTTGACCGCGATGCGGTCCTTGATCGAGTTGCCAGGGTTGAACGTCTCGAGCTTGACGAGCACATCGGCGTCGGTCACGCCGCGTGTAATCGTGTTGACACGCACCATCGGCGTGTAGCCGACGGTGTCAAGGATACTGTCGCAAATCTTTCGTCCGGGAGCTTGGGCCACGGGCTATCTGTACCACAGGTGTCCTTCTATAATCTCGCGCGGCGAGCTGGCGCGTCCAGGTCGCAATAAGAGGAGCAGCAACAAGCATGACGGATTGGCAGTACGCCCAGAGCGATCCTTCGGAAGAATTCGCGAAGCTGCATCTGTTCGCGATGCAGAAGCGTCAGCCCACGGGTGACGTTGAATTCATCATCACAGTTTTCGAGTACGTCAGCCGCAATTACCTGAACATGAGGTTCTATGCACGGGCCGACAAGCAGGTCAACCAGAAGACCGCGCCGTTCACGCCATTCGGCTGGGGGGATTCGATATTGATGGCGCTGAGCGAATGCAAGAAGATGATCCGGGATTACCCGTACGAACCCTAGAACGCGAGCAGGGGCGCAGTCATCACGTCCGAGCACGCGCAGCCTGCTCGGCTTGCCACAGATGGCGATGCTGGTGGCGTGCGAGGATCGATAGCGCGGCAAAGACGTTGTAACGGGCGCGCGCGTCTACCGGCGACGCGATCTTGACAGCGTCGATCGGCAGGCCGTCTGCATCGCGGACGAGCGCGATCTGCTGCGTCTGCCACCGTTCGAACTCGGAGACGAGCTCGCCAGGATGACGGTCGCCCGATGGAACCCACGCCGGAATCGTCTTGGTTTTGAATCCTTTGCCCGGCCCCAGTCCCTTCCACAGCAGCCAACCAACGAAATCGCGGCGATACCGTGCCGGCGCTGACCGCCCACTTCGGCGCGCCTGGTCAATGCCGGCCCGGACCAGTGGAACCATCGACGCCGACGAGAGATTAAGATGCGCCACGCACTCGCCGGGCGACCAGCGCTCCGGCGCAGGACGGCGCTTCCATACTTCGGGGGGCACCTTGGCGCGCAGTTCGTGGAGACGGACCAGCGCCGATTCGAATTCCTGTTCGATCGCCAGAAGTTCCGCGTGCATTACCTGAACATGAAGTAGACGGCGCCGAGCAGGCAACAGCCAGCCCACACGAAATTCCAGTTCACCGGTTGCCGCATGTAGAGGAGCGCGAACGGCACGAACACGCCGAGTGTAATCACCTCCTGGATGATCTTCAGCTGCGCGAGCGACAGCGTCCCGAAGCCGATTCGGTTGGCCGGCACCTGCAGGAGGTACTCGAACAGCGCGATGCCCCAGCTGACGACCGCCGCGATGTACCACGGCCGATCGGACAGGTTGCGAAGATGCGCATACCACGCGAACGTCATGAAGACGTTCGACGCCGTCAGCAACAGCACTGTGCGAACCACGCCGACTCCTCAGGGACGACGGCGGGAAGGGCGCCGACGATTCGACGACGGCTTCGGCCCGTGGCCCTTCCTGCTGCTCCACGGCCGCGCCTGCGGCTCGCCCCGAATGGGCCCTTCCGGCTTGTCCCCACCGGCGTGTCCCCCGGGCCGGTGGGCCGAGGCCCGTCGCGCGGCGTTGACGTTCGCGCGCGACCGCTCTTCCGCCTTCTGCGCGCGGATCGCCGCGATGCGCTGCGCGATCGGAATCTCGAGCCTGACGTGGGGCTTGGCCTTGTAGTCGAAGTCGGGAAGCGTGATCCGAGGCAGGGTCCGTCCGATCGCCCGTTCGATCCCGCGGAGATCGCCTTCTTCTTCGGGAGCGACGAACGTGAACGCGTCGCCGGTCAACTCGGCGCGGCCGGTGCGGCCGACGCGGTGGATGTAGTCCTCTGGTGCAGCCGGCACGTCGAAGTTCACGACGTGACTCAGCGCCTCGACGTCGATGCCACGCGCGGCGATGTCGGTGGCGACGAGGACACGATACTTGCCGCTCTTGAACCCGCGGAGCGCTTCCATCCGTTGCGGCTGTGAGCGGTTGCCGTGAATGCGCGCAGCGGTGACGCGATGGTGCAGCAGGTGATCGGCCAGTCGATTTGCGCGGTGCTTGGTCCGGGTGAAGACGAGCGCTTCGCGCACCAGCCCGCGCTGGAGTAACTCGACGAAGAGGTTGGCCTTGAGGTCCTGCGGAACCGGATAGACCGCCTGGGTGATGCCGGCGGGCGCGGCCATTCGCTGCAGGCTGATCGTCACCGGATGTTTCAGCATATCGGACGCCAGCGCCCCGATCGGCGGCGGCATCGTCGCGCTGAAAAACAATGTCTGACGGCGCGCGGGAATGTGCTTGAGCACGCGGCGGATGTCGGGTAGGAATCCCATGTCGAGCATGCGATCGGCCTCGTCCAGGACCAGGTATTCGACGCCATCGAGCTTCGCATACGCTGACTTGAAGTGATCGAGGAGGCGGCCCGGCGTCGCGACAATCACGTCCACACCGCTGCGAAATGCGTGCTCCTGTGGACCCATGCTCACACCGCCGTACACCGCCGCGCCCGTCAGCGGCGTGTGCACCGAAAGCGCATTGAAGTCCTCGAGGATCTGCGCGGCGAGCTCGCGCGTCGGCGTCAGCACGAGCGCCCGCGTCGTACGGCGAGGCTTGCCGATCAGCCGGTGCAGGATGGGCAGCAGGAACGCGGCAGTCTTGCCGCTGCCGGTCTGCGCGCAGGCGAGCACGTCGCGGCCGGACATCGCGGCCGGAATCGCGTCGGCCTGAATCGGCGTGGGGCGAACGAAGCCGAGCTCACGGATTCCTTTGAGCAGATCGGCATGGAGGGCGAGCGAGGTGAAGGGCACCTTGGGATCTTACTCGTTCACTCCTCTTGGTTGGCGGGTTCGCCGGTTGAACGATGAACATGGTTCACTGACCCGCATGCCCACGACCCACCGAGGCACCGAGACACAGAGGATCTCTCGTGAAAACCTACCCTAAACGCGAACGACTCAGTGCGTAAGGGCGTAAACGTAGTAGTTCACGCCACGGCGATAGGCGTTGCTGGTGGGATCGGGGTTGTAAAGGCCCTCGGCGGCCCACTCCCAATACTCGGCGATGTCGCTGTTGTGATTGGCGAGCCCGATCAATCGGGTTCACGAACAGCTCCGGATCGTCGAGGTCGAGCACGTTCGTTCCGTCGAGCCGCACGCGTATGTTGGTGATGTAGTCGATGATCGAGCTGATGTTCTTGTCGGCCGCCGGCTTCGTCTCAGTGCGTCATCGCGTACATGATGGCGTTGATGCCGACCGCGTATCCCTTGGGTGAGAAGAGATAGAAATATCGCGGGTCCTCACCCTCGCGCTCCCAGGCATCCGATATGTCAGTGTTGTGCGTCATCAGCACCATGATGTTGCCGTGATGATCGGAGATCGCGCGCAGGTGGGGCTCGGCGCTGTCGGAGCCGCGTTCTGACGTCTCGCTCGGATTGCCGCGCCACGCCTGAATCGACGGGATCTGCGGGAACTCCTTGATCTCGTATTGCATTTTCATCAAGGGATGGTCGGGCGTGATGTCCCTGATCGGATACTCCGACGGCGGCAGCACGCGCGAGATCTCCGAGACCCACTGCTCCCAGGCGTACGACCCCCAGAAGTCATCCACCCACATGAAGCCGCCCTTGAGGAAGTACTCGCGCAACGCCTCGACCTCGCGCTCGGTGAACGTCACCGTGCCGACATCCTCCATGTGGATGTATGGGCACTGGAACAACGAATCATCGGTGAGGCGCACTGTAAGATAGTCGGGCCGTCCGTCGTTCTGCATGCTCACGCGCGTGCGCGTCAACTCGGCGAGACGTACCGAGAAATTCAGATCGGCGTCAGGATAATCAGTGCCCCAGCCCTGCCCCCCGGCTTCGGCGCGCGTGCTCTGGTAGATGGCGCGGCAGAAGTTGAAGCCGTGGCCGAAGCTGTCGGCCTTGGGATAGCGCGGTGGATAGCGGCGAAAGCCGCCGAAGCCCTGGAACCGGCCAAACTGCGCGGCGGCCACACTTGCCATGACGATGACAAGGACGGCCGCCACGAGGACCTTGAGCTTCACGCTACTTACCCCGCCGCGTGTCACCGCGCGTCGGCGCGGTTTCACCGT
>DAINQP010000113.1:0-18838 GCA_036742665.1 Vicinamibacterales bacterium
GTTCTGGACCTTCGCCTGTCGAAATGCTGTGCGAATGGCGCAAGGAGCGTACGCGTAATCACGCAGCGCGCGCAAGACATGCGCGCACGACCCGTCAATTTTGAGGGGAGGAAGCGTCCGCCCCTCAGGGCCGAGGGGCGGACGGGTTGATCAAAATTTGAGAGTTGAGCTACATCGGCTCAGAAGACGTACTGCATCCCGATCTGCATCGTGCGGTTGCCGGTCTTCGACACGATGTAGCCGAAGTCGCCCGCCGACGGATTGGTCACCGCGTTACCGAGGCGAGCGCGGTTGATGATGTTGAACGCCTCGATACGGAGATCGAATCGCTGCGTTCCGATGGTCCTGAAACCCTTGCGGAAGGACAGGTTGATGTCCCAGAAGCCGGGCTGTCGCAGCGAGTTCTTCTCCTGTGTCGTCGCGAACGTGCCTGCCACTGGTGCGCGGAACGCCGCCGGATTGAACCATATGGCGCCTTGCGGATTGTTCGGGAGCGGGAGCGGCCCCCACTCGGTCCGCCGGCCAACCTCGGGATCGGAGAGTTGATCGTAGAACTGCGTGCCGCTGCCAGCGCCGACACCCGCGATATCCACGCCTGCAGGCGTGCGAACGTCGAACGGTGCTCCCGACTGGGCCTGGAAGATGCCCGAGATATCCCAGTTGCCGAGCACCCATCGCAGCGGCGCTGCGGACGATTCGAGCGTCGGGAAGGCGTACCGCATCTGCGACACGAGCACGTGCGGCCGATCGAGATCGGAAATGCCGTAGTAGCCGCTGTCGTCGTACGCGTTCGGCAGGATGTCGCCACGTCCGCTACCGTCGTCCTTGGTCCGCGAGAAGGTATACGCGACGCTGAAGCCGACACCGCGAGACGATCGCCGCTCGACCTGCGTCTGCACGCTGTTGTAACGAGAGGTGCCGGTGGTCTCGTAGAGCGTGATGCTGCCAAAGCCGAGATACGGTCGCAGCGCGTTCGCGTTGACGCCGGGATTGGCCTGAATCGTACCGGGCTGCAACTGGTTGATGTTCCGCGCGCGTTCGAGGTGTGACGCCGAGCGTCCGACATACGAGAGCGCTCCGCGCATCTGCCATGGCAGCAGCCGATCGACGGTCGCATTCCATGCCCACGATGTCGGGTTCGTGAAATCGGGAGACTGCGACGCGCCGACGAGCGGGAAGTTGCGCGTCGAGGCGCCGCCCGGCGCATCCACGTTCCCGTTGATCACCGTCTGCATCTCCGAGAGAGGCGCGTTGAATCCATACGCCGCCGTCGTGTTGATCTGCACGCGGTTGAGGAACCGGCCAACGCCCGCTCTGAACGTCATCAGGTCGTTAAGCGCGTAGGCCATCCCGAGACGCGGCTGGAAGCCATCCTTCGCGGTCTCGGCGAAGCCGTTCGGCACACCGTGATAGAGCCGCTGCAGATTCGCCAGCTGCGGGAATTCGGCCAGCGCCTCGTCAGTTGGTGCGTCGCCAGGGAGAGTGACGCCGTTGAAGCGGTCGCCGCTGACGACGAACCCGCCGGTCGGGCTGCGGTCGATGACCGGTGCGGTCGCCGGATTGTAAAACTGCGGCTGGAACGACGCCATCGCGCCGTTCCGCACGCCCCACGGCTGCCACAGTGAATAGCGCAGGCCGAGTTCCAATGTGAGCTTTGTGGCCGGCTTCCAGCTGTCCTGCGCGTAGAAATCGTAGGCCATCGCCATCCACTTCGTGTTCGGCTTGTTGCCGAACTCGGTGTAGTCGTCGAAGAGGCCGAGGGCGACGTTGGCGGCGCTCAGCGTGGTGCCGCCCGCGCGGCCATCGGTGAACCGGAAAGACCCGTTCTGATTCGTCGTCGCCGGCGCCTGCGCGAAGCTGAGTTGAATGCGATCGTTCATCCCCGATCGCTCGATGCTGGCCCCGGCCTTGAACGCGTGGTTGCCGGTGATCTTGGTGACGTTGTCCGCCCACAGGAACACGAAGTCGTTCCACGATCCCGGATACGCAGCGTTGTTGACCGAGGTGAAGCCGGTCATCGAGACATTGGGGATCTTGTCCGGATCGAGCTTCGTGCCGGGGAACAGATATGGATAGTTGATGCCCACCGAGGTATTCGTGGGGTACTGGAACGCATCAACGCCACCCGGGCAATAGTCGCAGTTGCGTTGACCGAAGTACTTCGACGGGCTCGTCGAGCCCCACGAGAACGAGAACTCGTTGATCAGCGAGTTTGACAGCGTGCTCGTCACCGTCGCCGCGAGCGTGCGACCCGGATAGTCCCAGATCGTCGAGTACACGCCCATCGGCTCGGGATCGTTCCACACGTTCGGCGCCCAGGTATGGCGCACCGCGACGCGGTGATTGTTCGTGGGCACCCAGTCGATCTTGATGCTGTCCTTCCGCTGGTTGTTGAAGACCGACGGGTTGCCGATCCAGTTGCTCGCCCCCTGCTGGAATCCGGGTATCGGAAGCGGGTAGGCATTGAGCAGCGCGCGCCCCTGTGGACTGAGCCGCCCTTGCGGAATGACGTTGCCCGGGAACGGCTGACCGGTCACCGGATCGGTGATCACCCGCGCGCGGTTGAAGTACGGGTTCGTCGGGTTCAGCAGCTCGCTGAAGTCGCCGTTTCGCATCGCCGCGCTTGGCACGGTGCCAGTCTGTTCTTCCACCGTGCGATCGCGCTGCCACTCCTGTCCCCAGAAGAAGAATAGCTGCTGCTTGCTGGAGTTGAACCCCCCGGGAATGTAGATCGGCCCGCCGAGCGTGAAGCCGTAGGCGTTGTATTGATGCGGCGACTTCTCGAGTCCGGCGCGTTTCCTCGACCAGCTGTTGGCGTCGAGCGCGTCGTTCTGATGGCTCCAGAACACGTTGCCGCGGAAGCTCTGCGTACCGCTCTTCGTAACGAGCCGCAACTGACCCGCCGATGAACGCCCGTACTCGGCCTGATAATTCGTTGTCAGGACCTGCACCTCGGCAACGGTGTCGAAGTTCTGCGCGCCCATCATGAACCCACCCGCGGCCCGGACGCGAATCGAGGGAGCGCCGTCCACCGTGGTCATGAACTCGTCTGCGCGACCGCCGTTGATCGAGGTAACCCCCGTTGCAAAGGTGCCGACGCCAGTGGGCACTGACCCGCCCATGTTGCCGCCGACCACGCCAGGCGCCAGCTGCGCGACCTGCGAGGCGCGCCGTCCGCTGAGCGGTGTCTCGGCGATCTGCTCGGCACGCACGGTGCGTCCGATCACCGACGTATCGACCAGCGTCGTCGCGGCCTGGACCTGAATCGTCTCGCTGAGGGCGCCGACTTCGAGCGCCACGTCCACGCGGATGTTCAAACCGGCGTTGACCTGCACCCCGGCCTTGGTGATTGGCTTGAAACCGGAGAGCATCGCCGTGATCTGGTACTCACCGACCGGCACGTTGGGGAATGTGTAAAGACCCGCCCCGCTCGTGACAGCTTGACGTGTGATCTTTGTCCCCACGTTGGTGAGCGTGACGTCCACGCCCGGCAGGATGGCCCCGGTGGTGTCTTGCACCACGCCGGAGATGGTGGCCGAGTCGAACTGCGCGTGCGCCGACGTCGCACACATCAAGATCACACCGATAGCTACGGCGAACCGCCAAATCATGGGTTTCCCTCCAGTCACCGCGGACTGATATCTCACAGAGCGAGGCTTTAATAACCCCAGCCGGTGCTGGAGTCAAGGAGGGACTGGCGGTGGGCTCGGTGGATGCACCAGGCAGGCTGAAGCGCTATCGTAATGCCACCATCCGTCACACAGAGAGGCAGATCATGAGATCGGTTCCGTTTATCGGCATCGTGGCCCTGTTGTCCTGCGCCAGCTTCGGCTACGCACAGGGCGCGCCGGACTTCAGCAAGGTTGAAATCAAAACCAATAAGGTCACCGACAAGTTCTACACGCTCGACGGACAGGGCGGCACGATCGGGGTGCTGATCGGCCCTGACGGCGTTTTCATGGTGGACACCCAATTCGCCCCGCTCAGCGACAAGATCGCGGCCGCGATCAAGCAACTGACGCCGCAATCGATCAAGTTCGTCGTCAATACTCACGTGCACGGCGATCACACCGGCGGTGACGAGAACTTCGGCAAGATGGGCGCCACGATCATCTCGCGCGAAGAACTGCGCTTCCGTCTGGCGCATCCGAATCCCGGTGCCAATGGCCAGCCCGGAGTACCGACGCCGCCGGTGGGCCTGCCCAGGCAGACATATCGCAATCGTCTGACACTGCACATGAACGGTGAAGAGATACAGCTCATCGCGATTCCTCGTGCGCATACCGACGGCGACACGATGGTCTACTTCCCCGGTCTCGACATCATCATGACTGGCGACTTCTACCGCGCCATTCAGTATCCGAACGTCGATCGTGCCAGCGGCGGATCGCTGCAGGGGCTCATCGATGGACTTGGCGAGGTCATCGGCCACGCCGGTCCGAGCACGAAGATCGTCCCCGGTCACGGCCCGACCGTCGATCGCAACGCCGTGATCGCGCATCGCGACATCGCGATCGCCGTTCGTGATCGCGTGGCGGCACTAATCGCGCAGGGAAAGAGCGAAGACGAAGTCGTTGCCGCCAAGGTCACTGCGGACCTCGACGGCAAGATTCAGCAGGCCGGTACAACCGGCGAACGATTCATTCGACAGGCGTACGCCGACATTAAGGCGACGCGCTGAGTGTTATTGTCGGCCGCTGGGCGGGGTGTCACCTCTACCCCGTCCGCCGCGGCCGCGGCCGCCGCCGCCGCCACCAAAGGACGGATACGGCTTCGGGTTGATGAGCAGCCGATCGAGGAAGAGATCGATCGATGCCGCCATCAACTCCACCGCGTCCGGAGCGTTGTTGTCGAAGGCATGGTCGGCACCCTGAATCAAGGTCATCGTCGTTGGCACGCCGAGCGCTTGCAGCTTGCCGAAGAAATCGATGCTCGACTGCACGGGGACCGTGCCGTCCTTGGTGCCGTGAACGAAGATCGTCGGCGCGAACGTGGCGCTCATGTACGAGGTCGGTGATGCGGCGGCGATGTTCTCTGGAGTCGCCTGTCCTTGCGGGAAGAGACCGGTCGCGATCTGCGCGCTGGCCAGCGGATAGACGCCGATGCAGGCATTGACGTCGGAGCTGACGCTCACGTTTCCGCCGTCGCCCTCGAATTCTTTCTTGCCGTTGGTACCCGCCGCCATCAGCGCGAGCATGCCGCCAGCGGAATACCCGGCGACCGCGATCCTGTTGGCCTCGACGCCGAGGCGCGCGGCGTTCGCACGCGTCCAGCGGATTGCCGCCTTCACGTCATGAATCTGCGCCGGCCACGAACCCTGGGTCTGCAGCCGGTAGTTGGCTGAGACGTTCGTATAGCCACGGGCGCCAAGCGCCTTGACGTCGTTCACGATGTAGCCGGCGTTCTTGCTGCCGGTGAAGAAGCCGCCGCCAAACAAGTGGACGATGGCCATGCGTTTCGGCGTCACGCCTGCCGGCGGCTGATAGACGTCGAGCGTCAGATCCGTGCTCCCGCCCTTGCCGAACGCGATGTCCTTCTCGACCCGCAGGTTTCCTGTATCTGGCGCCGGCCCCTGAGCGCTGACTGCCAGCGCCTGAAGCACTGGTGCCGCAGCAACCGCGCTCGATGCCTTGACGAATCCCCGTCGCGTGAGTCGCGCCATCACTCCCCCTCTTGATGTGATCAATCAGATGAAAACGGGGGAATGATAGTCGATCTCTAGAAACGCTTGCCGTCGAGCCAACACATCGAATCGATGATGTTAGACACCACGGGTCCAACACGGCGAACCGACGCTGTCGCCGTCCGCTGCGCATCCACTGAATCTCGGCAGCGATGTTCATCCGGCAACGTGTTTGCTCTTGTGCGCGGCGCGGGGAGAAGGAGCGAACACAATGTGGTTGCGCTTAATCGTCGGCTTCTCCGTACTAGCCCTGTTCGGGTGCACTAAAGGGCAGTCGTCTCCCGACATCGCCGCACCGACTGGACCATCCAACTTCGATGTCTCGGCTGTAGCCAACGCGACCGCCACGGGTCGTGCCGCGTCGGTTCCGCGCGAGGTGATGGTCAATGCCAAAGACGCCTGCGATCCAGACACGTTCAACGCGGCGATCGCGCCGGGAACGTGCGTCGGCACGGGAGGCGGTGTGACGTTCCAACACTTTATCGACGCGCTGACGCGCTTGGGATCCATCGGCTCGTGGCACTTTGCCCCGCCAAATGTCCAGGCGCGCGTCGGTCAGAGCTTTCTCGTGACCAACCGCGGCGGCGAGGTTCATACGTTTACCGAGGTCGAAGAGTTCGGCGGCGGAATCGTGCCGATGCTGAACGATTTGGCACACGTCCCGAACGTGGCTCCCGAGTGCAAGACGCTCGAACCTGATGACTTCGTGGCTCCCGGCGCGACGTACGTGGAAGGCATCGAAGAGGCAGGCGTAGAGAAATACCAGTGCTGCATCCACCCATGGATGCGCTTGGAAGCACACGTATCGGACAAGTAATCGGGGTTAGAAGCCCTTGCCCAACTGCTCTTGCAACTTGTCGCGATAGCCGCGGCTCAGAGGCAGTCGCGTGCCGTTGCGCAAGACGACGACGTACTCGCCGTTGAACCAGGGCTGCAGTTCTTTGATGCGCTCGGTGTTGACGATGCGGGAACGGTGGATGCGAACGAAGCGACGCGTATCGAGCCGCGCCTCCATGCGCGTCATCGTCTCGCGGAAGAGATGCGCTTCCTCCCCGAGGTGCAGACGGACGTAGTTCCCGGCCGCCTCGATCCAGTCGAGATCGTCGGTGCGGAGAAAGAAGACACGGCCGCCTGACTTCACCACCAGGCGATCGAGCTTCGGCGCTTCGGGCTTGATGTCGTTGACGAGCGCGAGCAGGCGGCGGCCGAGATCGCCGGCACGACGCCGCTCGAGCGATGCGCGCGCATGCTTCAACGTTTCGCGGAACCGCTCGCGGCCGAACGGCTTGAGCAGATAGTCGAGCGCGTGCACTTCGAACGCACGGAGCGCGTACTCGTCGTAGGCGGTGATGAAGATTACCGTCGGCATCCGCTCGGCGCCGATCGCGTTAATCACGCCGAAGGCATCGAGGCCAGGCATCTGCACGTCGAGGAAGACGAGGTCCGGCGTGTGATGCTGAATCGCCGACACCGCCTGCGGACCGTCGCCGCATTCGGCGATCACTTCCACATCCTCTTCCTGCTGCAGCAGCGAGAGCACCCGCTCCCGGGCAATTGGCTCGTCGTCAACGACCACAGCTCGGATCTTGTTCACGCCACGCTCTCCATGTCGGACCGGTCGGGCCCGACCGCCAGCGACTGTCCTGTGCCCTCAGCGCTGAACGGAATGACGACGGTCACGAGGAGCCCACCGCCGGGCGGCGTGTGGCACTCGAAGCGATAGCGGTCGCCGTAGAGATGCTCGAGACGAGACCGCGTGTTAGTCAGGCCGACGCCTTTGTGAAACGCGTCGTTGGTGAGGCCCACGCCGTTGTCGCGGACGTCGAGCCGCAGGTCCTGGCCATCCCGGTGCGCGCTGATGTCGACCCGGCCGCCGCCGATCTTCGGTCCGATCCCGTGGCGCAGCGCGTTCTCGACGAGCGGCTGCAGGACGAGATTGGGCACCGCGGCATCGAGCGTGTCGAGATCGACCTCGATGTGCACCTGGAGACGCTCGCCAAAGCGCGTCTTTTCGATCTCGAGATACTTGCGGAGGAAGTCGAGCTCGTCCTTCAGCGAGACATGTTGAGTGCCGACGCGATCGAGCGTGAGACGCAGCAGATCGCCGAGCCGCTCGAGCATGGCGTCAGCAGCCTCCGTATCGCGATGCATCAGCGCCGAGATCGTATTGAGCGTGTTGAAGAGGAAGTGCGGATGCAGCTGGCGCTGCAGCGCCTGCAGGTTGGCTTCGGCAAGCCGCGTCCGCAGCTGCGCCGCGGTCAGCTCGCGCTCCTGCGACTCGCGATGGAAGTCGAGCGCGTGGCTCAGGCCGACGACGGCCCAGTAAGTCATCATCTCCCAGTCGAAGTTCCGGAAGAACATCTCCTGGAAGTACATCCACCACGACACTTCACGGCCGTCGAACGCCTTCATGATCAGCACGCGGCACGTCACGGCAAGCGCGGCATGCGCGAGCGTAAAGACGACGACGCCGCCGACGTGCATCGCGGCTGCGCGCTTCCACGTGTGCCGGCCGAAGCGATAGCGACGCGCCATCCACAGCATGCCGGGCACGAGCACGGCCCACGCATACCAATAGGTCATGTTCAGCGCGAGCAGGATGTGGAAGGACTGCTTCCAGTCGGTGAAGAGCGCGACGTAGTTGTAGGCCTGCAGACCCGAGAAGACCCCGAGCCCCGTCGCGACCGCGAAGATCCGGAACAGGCTGATGCGACGCGAGGGCCAATCCATCAATGCAATATCGGCCGAGCCCGAGCGAACGTCAAGCGTGGGGCCGGGGTCGAGAAGAGCGCGTAACAGGGAGTTATCAGCCGGATCCCTGTGGTTAACATCCGTTGCAGTCATTCGTCACTCGTCGATGGCCATTCGTCCCAGTGTTCGTCCCAGCAATTAGGGAAAAGACTCGTTATGCCTCTCATCCGCCTGAGCGACCCGAACGACCCGCGGATCGATGTCTTTCGTAACGTGCCCGATCCGGACTTGTTCGTCCGCGGCGGGCTTTTCGTGGCGGAAGGCCGGCTGGTGGTAAGACGGTTGATAGAGGGAAGACGTTTCTCGGTGCGATCGGTTATGGTGACCGAGGCCGCGCTGGTCCCGCTTCGTGACCTGTTGGCCACGCGCGACGAACTGACCGTCTTCGTTGTCCCGCAAGCCGTCATGGACGGCATCACCGGCTTGAACATGCATCGCGGATGTCTGGCGATCGGCGAACGTCCGCGCCCTCGCCAGTGGCGCGACGTGACGCGCGGTGCGCAGCGAGCGATCGCGCTCGAGCGGATCGCCAACGCCGATAATGTCGGGTCGGTCTTCAGAAGCGCGGCCGCGTTTGGCATCGATGCGGTGCTGCTCGAACGAACCTGCACCGACCCGCTCTATCGGAAGGCGATTCGTACCTCGATGGGCGCGGCACTCACCATGCCGTTTGCCGAGGCCGAGCCGTGGCCGGACGCGCTGAGCCAACTCGCGCGGGACGGATGGGCGCTACTCGCGATGACGCCGTCGGCGTCTGCGGCACCGCTGCACGCGATCGCAACGGACATCTCGTCACGTCGGGTCGTGATTGTCGTCGGCCATGAGGGTGAGGGATTGAGCGACGCCGCACTCGCGACGTGCACGCATCTGGCGCGCATCCCGATGAGGAGCGATGTGGATTCGCTGAACGTCGCCACGGCAGCCGCGATTGCCTTTTATGAGCTCACGATCGGAGCGCGGAGGCGCTGAGACGGGAGGACGTACTGACGCATACGGATTCCTGATTCCCGATCCCCGATTGCTCTATAAAGTGTAGCCGTGACCGCACCACAGTGGGACGTCATTGGAATCGGCGAAAGCTCGATTGACGAAGTCTTTCGTCTGCCAGGCGTCCTCGGGCCAAACGTCAAGCTGCCGGTGCCAACGAAGCAAATCCGTTACGGGGGCCAGGTCGCGACCACCCTGGCCACATGCGCCTCGTTCGGGCTACGCGCCGCGTTTCTCGGCACGACTGGCAACGATGACGAGGTCACCGGCCTTCGCCAGGCGCTGGACGAACGCGGCGTGGACACGTCACTACTGATTCGCCGGCCGGTCCGTCACCGGCGTGCGATGGTGCTGGTCAGCGAGCCGACTGGCGATCGCGCGGTGCTCTGGCAACGCGACGCACGGTTGGCGCTCACTCCTGGCGAGATCCCGCACGCCGCAATCACAGGCGCGAGGCTGTTGCACGTTGATGATGTCGATGTGGAAGCGGCGCTCGTTGCCGCACGCATCGCGTGCCAGGCTGGAATTCCCGTGACGAGCGACATCGATCAGATCACCGATCGCACAGGCGAATTGATCGCGGCGGTGACTGTGCCGATCCTCGCTGAACATGTCCCGCGGGCGCTGACCGGTGAAGCCGATCTCGAGCGCGCACTCCGCACGATGCGCAAGACGCACAGTGGCCTGTTGTGCGTGACGCTCGGCGCGCGTGGATCGATGCTGCTCGACGGCAATCAGTTGTATCGCGTGCCCGTACCCTCGGTGCGCGCCGTTGACGCCACCGGCGCCGGCGATGTGTTTCGAGGCGCATTTATCTACGCCCTGCTGCGCGGCGAGAGGCCGGTGGACATCCTGCGTTTCGCCAACGTCGCCGCCGCGTTGAGTTGCACCCGCGAAGGCGCGCTCGACAGCGTGCCGACGCGCCGTGAAGTCGAGGAGTTTCTCAACGGCAAAGGGCAAGGGTCAAAGGGCAAAGCCTAGTGCTTCGACGAATGGTCGGCGTCGCCTCGGCTCTCGCGCTCGCGTGGTCCCTCTTTGTCTTTGTGACAAACGGAACGGCGATCTCAATCGGCGCGATCAGGATTTCGTCAACCGATCCGATCCGCCCGCTGGTCGCTGCGGCGTTGCTGGCTGCGATCTACGTCCTCGCATCGGGACCTCGGCGCACGCAGCGAATCCGAGAGGACGCCGCACTTGCGAGCCGCCCCGCAACCTCATCTCGGCTTGCCGTCGTGCTCTCTGCCGTAATTGGCATCATCGCGATCTCACAGTCGTCCTACACCGCGTCCGGGGCCGATGCGTACGCCTACGTGACGCAAGCCGACCTGTTGCTGGCCGGACGGCTCACTGTGCCGGTACCGATTGCGAACGAGGTGCCCTGGCCGACGCCATTGTCCACATTCGTGCCGTTCGGGTATTCGGCCGTGGCCGGTGAGTCTGCGATCGCGTCTGCAGTCGGACCGGGTCTTCCGCTGCTCATGGCCCTGTTGAAGGCCATCGGCGGTCACACGGCGCTCTTTCTCGTTGTGCCGATGACGGCGGCGCTGCTCGTGTGGTCCACGTTTGCCATCGGACGAACGCTGGGCTCCTCATCGCTCGGCCTCGGCGCGGCATGGCTCACCGCGACGAGCCCGGCGTTTCTGACCATGGTGAAGGAGCCGATGAGCGACGTGCCAGCCGCGGCATTCTGGGCGCTGGCGACGTGGAAAGCGCTCGATGCATCGCGCTGGAGCACTGTCCTGTCTGGCGTGGCCGCCGCCATCGCGATCCTGATTCGACCCAACCTCGTGCCGCTCGCCGCCGTGATCGGTGGGTGGATGTTGTGGCCGCGAGGTGACCAATCGGTTCGGGCTCGCGTGCGCTCGTTCGTGGTGTTCTCGGTGCCGATCGCACTCGCGTGCGTGGTGATCGCGTCGATCAACCAGGCACTTTTCGGTTCACCGGTCGCGTCGGGCTATGGCGCCGCCGATCAACTCTTCTCGAACGCGAATGTATTGACCAACGTCCGCCGGTACGGCGCGTGGCTCGTCGAGACGCAGACACCGCTCATATTCGCCGGTCTTGTCGCGTTGATCGTTCCCGCGTCGCGTCTCTGGCCGGCATCGGGAGCACAACGAGGCTGGGGCGCCGTAGCCTCCGCGGAGGCGGCCGCCCGGCTACTCGCGGCGATGGCGCTGGTCGTCTTCGCGATCTACGCCTTCTACATGCCCTTTGATGCCTGGTGGTTCCTTCGTCTGCTGTTGCCGGCATGGCCAGCGCTGTGCGTCGGCACCGCGGCTGTAATCGCGGCCGCGTCACGGCTCGCTGGTGTCCGCGCGCGCGACGTTCAAGTCATCGCGCTCATCGCGTTGGGCCTCTACACAGCGTTTCTCGCCAGTCGGCTGCAGGTGTTTCCAGATAACGAAGGCGAGCGCCGTTATGCGACCGTCGCCGAGCTTGTGCGGCAGGCGACCGACCCTTCGAGCATCATCCTCGCCTCGATCCACACTGGCCCGATTCGCTACTACGCCGGCCGCGACACCATGCGTTTCGATCTGCTGCACGAGGAGTGGCTCGATCGCGCCGTCGCCTGGCTGACCGAGCACGGCCGCCATCCATACATCCTGATCGAAGACTGGGAGCGGCCGATCTTCGAAAAACGATTCGCGCCGACGAGCGAGCTCGGCCGACTCGCACTGTCGCCGGTGCTCGCTTATCGCGCATATCGGATCCCGGGTACCGTCTATCTGTTCGATCCAGCCCGGCCGGCAGCAGACACATGGCAACCGCCGCCGATTCGCCACCCGCAACCCCGGTGTCTTCCACCAGCCGCGCCTCCCCGGCTCGCCCTCGAGACCAGTTGACGATGATTCTCATCGCGCGCTCGAAGAGACAGTAGGATCTAGCTCCACGTGCAGCTCACTGCTGGGACCCGGCTCGGCCCGTACGAAGTCCTCTCCCCCCTCGGCAGCGGAGGCATGGGTGAGGTATATGCCGCGCGCGACACACGTCTGGATCGACGCGTCGCGATCAAGATCTCCAAGGCACAGTTCTCTGAGCGCTTCGAGCGTGAGGCTCGCGCAGTCGCCGCCCTGAACCACCCGCACATCTGCCAGTTGTACGACGTCGGCCCGAACTATCTCGTGATGGAGCTCGTCGAGGGTACGCCGGTGGGGCCAGTCGCCGATCTCCGCCAGTTGCTGGAACTGGCGGCGCAGATTGCCGATGGCCTTGCCGCCGCACACGCGGTGGGAATCGTTCATCGCGACATCAAGCCGTCGAACCTGCTGGTCACCTCGTCTGGGCACGTCAAGATTCTCGACTTCGGGCTGGCCACGGTGATGCCGACGTCGACTGCGGCGTCCGACGTCACGCGCGGGGCAGTCGTCACAGAAGCCGGAACACTGATCGGCACGGCTGCTTACATGTCACCGGAGCAGGCGCGCGGAGAAGCGCTCGATGCGCGAACTGACCTCTGGTCCTTCGGCGTGGTGCTCTACGAGATGTCGACTGCTGCGCGTCCATTCGACGGTCGGACATCAGCGGTGGTCTTCGAGGAGCTGCTGTCGAAGACACCACTAGCGGTTCGACAGCGGAACGCGAAGATCCCTGCCGATCTCGAGCGCGTCATCGAACGACTACTCGAGAAGGATCGCGAGACACGCTACCAGTCGGCCGCGGACGTGCGCGCCGACTTGAAACGGATCGGCCGGAGCGGCGAGCAGCGGCTCGCGTCCAGCACGCGCGCACCCGCGGGCGCATGGACGCGGCATCGAACGGCGACCATCGTCGTCGCCAGCCTGGTCGCCATGTTCGTACTAGCGGCCATCGCGTGGCGCCTTGGGCAGATGGGTACGTCCCCGGTGACATCGCCGTCGGAATACGTGCAGCTGACCGACTTCTCTGACTCCGTCATCGATCCGGGTCTCTCGTCAGACGGTCGAATGGTCACGTTCATCCGATCCGACTCGGCGTTCCCCTGGATCGGCGAGGTCTATGTGAAATTGCTTTCAGGCGGCGATGCCGTCCGCCTCACGAACGGAGCGGCCCCGCGCTACGCGCCGGTGTTCACTCCGGACGGGTCTCGGGTCGCGTATACACAACTTTCACGCGTGGAGGGACGCTCCACATGGGACACCTGGACGGTGCCGATCGGCGGCGGTGAGCCAACGCGGATGCTGCCAAACGCCGCCGGCCTCGTCTGGATCGACAATCAGCACGTGCTCTTCTCCGAAATCAAGGGCACTGGTCTGCACATGGGGATCGTCACGGCGACGGTCAGTCGATCCGAACAGCGCGAGATCTACTTTCCCGGGCACGAGCGCGCCATGGCCCACTACTCGTACCTGTCCCCGGATCGTCGCTGGGTCCTCATTTCAGAGATGGACCGAACGACTGCCTTTCAGCCCTGCCGACTCACGTCGTTCGACGGCAGCTCGCCTGGAAAGCAGGTCGGACCTCCTGGCGCGTGCACGGCAACGGCCTGGTCTCCTGACGGCAGATGGATGTACTTCAGCGTGTCCGTTGCAGGTGCCTCGCACCTGTGGCGACAGCGCTTTCCGGACGGCCGGCCGGAGCAATTGACGTTCGGCCCTGGCGAGGAATTCGGCGTGAGCGTCGCAGCAGACGGCGGATCGCTCATCACCGCGGTCGGCCAGCAGCGAAGCGCCATCTGGATCCATGACGAGAAAGGTGAACGCCAAGTCACGACTGAGGGCGTCGCGCATTCTCCCAAGTTCTCCCGCGACGGGCAGCGGTTGTACTACCTGCTGCGGGAGAACGCTGCGAACGCGGCCACCAGCGAGTTGCGCTCGATGGAGCTGTCGTCAGGCCGGACGGACCGCCTCCTGCCCGACCGATCGGTGACTCAGTATGCGATCTCACCAGAGGATCGGGAGGTAGCGTTCACGACGGAGACACCTGCGGGTGTGCCGGAAGTATGGGTGGCCACGCTCGATCGAAGTGCTCCGCCACGACGGGTCGTGCAGAGTGCAGACTCCGTGTCGTTTGCCGGAACCGATCTGATTTTTCGGTCGCTCGAAAGCACCGTCAACTTCCTGTCGCGGATCCGAAAGGATGGAAGCGAGCGACGACGAGTCATGGAGACCCCCGTGCTCGGGGTAGAGGATGTCTCGCCTGACGGCAAATGGGCGACCGTCGGTGCGCCCGGGGCGGGTGCGACGGCGACGCCTGGCCCGTTGCTGGTCTCGCTTGAAAACGGCACGTCAAGGCCCCTCTGCAATTGCCGCGCGAGATGGAGCCCGGATGGCCGGTGGATGTACGTGTTTCAGATGCCGACTCCGGGAAACGATGCGACAAAATCCATCGCGATCCCGTTGGGAGCCACGCAGGAACCACCGGCTTTGTCCTCGACGATGCTCGGTGAGGCAATGAAAGGAATCCCTCCGGCCAAAACCCGCCTCATCAACCAGCCCGACATCGCGCCGGGACGCGACCCGTCGCTCTATGCGTTCACCAAACGCGACATGCAGCGCAATCTCTACCGCATACCGCTTCACTAACAACTCGACTCACAACCGCCCAAGCAAACCCGCCGCGGGGTTTTCTCGTCCAAGCACTCGTTACCAAGAAAGTCTGGGTAATAGAGCCGGAGGAGCATGCCTGCCAAGACGCCGAACGCCCTGCTACACGGAACGCTCGATGCCTTGATTCTCAAGACGTTAGCCGGTGGTCCGCGGCACGGCTATTCGATCGCCAAATTCATCGAAGACGCCTCGGACGAGACCGTCGTTGTCGAAGAAGGGTCGCTCTACCCCGCGCTCTATCGCATGGAGCGGCGTGGATGGCTCGAGGCTGAGTGGGGTGAGTCCGAGCTCGGCCGGCGCGCCAAGCTGTATCGCCTCACGCGGCAAGGACGCGCCCAGCTCGAGGCCGAGACCGCCGCCTGGCGACAGTTCGCCGCCGGCGTGTCGCGGATTCTGCTGGCGCAGTGAGTGCCTGGAGAGAACGGAGATGGCGGAGAGAACGGATCACACGGAGAAACGGAGCAACGGAGATTCCTTTGTCAAAGCGTGTTCTCCGTTCCTCCCGTTGCTCCGCTGTGACTCGAGGCACCGGAGCTTTCAATCGGCAATCACGAATCACCAATCAACAACGAATCAACGATCTCCAATCGAAGATCACGGATTGACAGCAATGAACAGATCCCTCCGTTCGTGGCTCTGGCGCGTGCCGCTCGATCAGGAAGTAGACGAGGAGCTCGCCCTGCATGTCGAGCTGCGCACGCGCGAGCTCGTCGAGCGCGGCCTCACCCCGAAGGCGGCGCGCGACATTGTCCTGTCGCGCATTGGTGACCTCGGACACCTCAAACGCACGTGCGTGGACCTGGGCAGAAAGAGAGACCGTGAAATGCGCGTCACGCAGTGGCTCGACGAACGCCGGCACGATGTCAGATTTGCACTTCGGCAACTGAAAAGTTCGCCGGCCTTTACCGTGGTCGCGGCGCTCACGCTGGCGCTCGGCATCGGGGCGAACAGCGCAATATTCGCGCTGGCTGATGCCACGTTGATCCGCCCGCTTCCGTATCCGCAGCCCGATCGGCTGGTGATGATCTGGTCGCGCCATCCGACGGTGCCACGCGCAGGCGTATCGCCGCTCGATCTCCGCGACTTTGAAAAACAGACGCGCACGTTGGAGACTCTGGCCGCTGTCGCCTTCGGTGCCGGCGGAGGTCCCCTCGTCGAGGCACCCGATGGTTCGCTGCAGAGCGCCGACCGGCAGTCGGTCACCGCGCGTTTCTTCGATGTGCTCGGCGTCGCACCCGTCGCCGGCCGGACCTTCTTGCCCTCCGATGCCGAACAAGGTGCGGCGCCAGTCATCGTCATGGGCGAAGGGCTGTGGCGCAGACGTTTCAGCGGCGATCCTTCTCTCGTCGGACGCCAGGTGCGCCTGAACGGCAGTCCATTCACGGTGATCGGCATCGTCGGCGACGACGTGCAACTGCAGCGGCCGGCAGAGGTCTGGGGGGTGATAAGGCCACCCGAGAATATGCCGCGCGCCTTCAGGTTCCTGCAGACGATCGGCCGCATGAAGCCAGGAGTCACGCTCGACGCCGCTCAGGCCGACCTCGCCGTGATCTCGAGTCGGCTCGCGCAAACCTATCCCGAGTCGAACAAGGACTGGAGCGTCCGCGTCGAACCCCTACGCACTGGCGTGATGAGCGCGACGCTGCAGACCACGTCACTCTTCCTGCTCGGCGTCGTTGGGTTCGTGCTGCTCCTCTGCTGTGCGAACGTCGCGAACCTGTTGCTGGCGCGCGGCAACGCGCGCGCCCGTGAACTTGCAGTCCGCGCTGCACTGGGAGCGGGCCGCTCGCGGATCGCGTCGCAACTGCTGACCGAAAGCATCGTGCTCGCAGCGCTCGGCGGTGTCCTTGGTGTGGGGATCGGCGCGACTATTCTCAACGTTGCGCCGTTGCTGATCCCGGCCGGGCTGCTTCCCGCCGCAGCGACGTTCACCTTCGACAGCCGTGTCGCGATCTTCTGCGCGGTCGCGGCGCTGAGCGTCGGCGTCCTCTTTGGCCTCGTGCCAGCATGGCAAGCCACCCGCACATCGCTGGTGCAGGCGATCTCCTCTGAGAGTCGATCCTCGACCAGCCGCGGCGGACGTCTGCGCCACGTGCTCGTCGCCGGCGAGGTGGCAGCCGCGGTCGTCCTGCTGTGTGGCGCCGGTCTGCTGCTGCGCACGCTGCTCGTCCTCGACAACGTGGACACCGGATACCGCGCCGACGGCGACAGCGTGCTCACGCTGGACTTCAGCGTGCAGGGGCCCCGCCCTGGCACTCGCTATCCGGACCTGCCCTCGCTGATGCAGTTCTACGACGCGGCCTCACGCGAGATCGGCACGATCCCCGGTGTTCGCAACTTTGGATGGTCAACGGGTCTGCCCTACGGCACCACGAGCGAGATCGGGCGCTTGCCCATGGAGATCGTCGGCGATCCACCTCTGGCCCCGGACGATCGTCCGCGTGCCGACATTCAGGCAGCGGACCCCGGCTACTTCGCCACGATCGATCTCCCGATCGTCACTGGCCGCGGATTCTCCGACCGCGATACCCACAACAGTCAGATGGTCTCCATCGTCAATGAGGCGTTCGTGCGCCGCTACCTCGGTGGGCGGGATCCGATTGGGATGCGCATCAGGACGATGGCATTGGGGGAACTCGTCCCGCCAACCGAACGGGAGATCGTGGGCGTCGCGCGGCAACTGTTGGACCAGCAGGACGCACCCGAACCGCCGGCGCAGATGTTCGTGCCGCTCGCGCAACTGCCATGGGCCGATACCTATCTGGCGGTTCAGGCATCGGACGGACCAGTCCGATCACTCATCGCGCCAATCCGCGAAGCGGTCGCACGAGTCGACCGGGACGTGCCGGTCAGGCGCGAGCGAACGTTGACTGACCTCGCCCATCTGAACACCGCGCCACATCGCTTCCGCGCGGCGATCGTCGGCACATTCGCCACGCTCGCACTGGTGCTGGCGATGGTCGGCATCTTCGGCGTGCTCGCGTATTCGGTCGAACAGCGCAGGCGCGAGATCGGCGTGCGTATCGCGCTCGGCGCAACGGCGGCAAGCCTGCTGCGCCTGGTGATGGGCGGGGCGACTCGAGTGGTCGCCATTGGCGGCGTCATCGGGCTCGCCGCAGCAGCGCTGATTGCCCGAACGCTATCAACGTTCCTGTTCGGCGTCGAACCATTCGATCCAATGACATTCGGTGTGGTCGGTCTGATCCTTGCGTTGACAGCCACGATTGCCACTGCGGCGCCAGCATGGCGTGCGACACGAGTTGATCCGGTTGAGGCGTTTCGAGCCGAGTGAGGGAACGGAGATGACGGAGAGAACGGGATCACACGGAGCAACGGAGGAACCGAGGTTTCTTGTTGAAGACGTGTTCTCCGTTGCTCCGTTTCTCCGTGTGGATCCGTTTCCACCGTCGCCTCCGTTTACTGGTGTTCGCCAATGAAGCAATCCCTTCGATCCTG
This sequence comes from Vicinamibacterales bacterium, assembly GCA_036742665.1. Taxonomy (GTDB): domain Bacteria; phylum Acidobacteriota; class Vicinamibacteria; order Vicinamibacterales; family UBA2999; genus Gp6-AA40. Next base: position 18,403 of record DAINQP010000113.1, read on the forward strand.
GCTCTGGCGTGTGAGCGTCCACCAGGAAGTGGACGAAGAGCTCGCCCTTCATATCGAGCTCCGTACCCGCGAGCTCGTCGAACGCGGCCTCGATCCGAAACGGGCGCGCGACATCGTGCTGTCGCGGATCGGTGACCTCGGTCAGCTCAGGCGAACCTGCGTAGACCTCGGGAGAAAGAGAGAGCGCGAGATGCGACTCACGCGATTCATCGAAGAGTTCCGCGACGATGTGAGGCTGGCGATCCGTCAGCTGATAAAGGCACCAGGCTTCACGATCGTCGCGACGATCACACTGGCGCTCGGCATCGGCGTCAACAGCGCCATCTTCGCGCTCGTCGACGCGACGCTCTTGCGCGCGCTGCCGTTCCACGAGCCCGAGCGCCTCGTCGCCGTGTGGGAACGAACCGACCGCGCGGCGCGCGGTTTCGCGTCGCCG